>JBDQFW010000001.1:0-45642 GCA_040265735.1 Planctomycetota bacterium
CCCCGGGACCCCACCCGGCGGGGACCGGGCGTTATCCTCAGGCGTTCCACGGACGGTACGGGACTCCTCCAGGCCCCCACGACCGTCCAGCACCGCCATGACCAGCACCGCACCGACCCCTCGACCCACCCTCGACGAGCTTGCCCCGCACTTCGGTCACTGGGAGGTGATCGGGGACATGGTCGACCAGTGCATCGACCTGATGCTCAACCTGCGCCAGAGCGGCCACCCCGGCGGCTCGCGCTCCAAGGTTCCGATGCTGGTGGCCTCGACCCTGGGTGCAGGCATGCGCTTCGACGTGCGCCGGCCCGAGCTGCCCGGCGGTGACCGCTTCGTCCTGGTCGCAGGGCACTGCAACCCCGCGGTCTACGCCCTGCTGGCCGTCTACAACGAGGCCCTTCGGATCAGGCACGCACGCACCGGCGACGCGCGCTTCGCCGTGCCCCACGCAGACGAGCGCCAGCTGGTCTGGGAGGACCTGCTGTGGCTGCGCCACAACGGTCACCTGCCCGGACACGCGGAGATGGAGGGCAAGACCCTCTTCTTCAAGGCCAACACCGGCCCCTCGGGCCACGGAGCTCCGGCCGCGCTCGGCCAGGCCATGGCCCTCAAGCACGCGGGCTCCACGGCCAAGGTGTTCGCAATGGAAGGCGAGGGGGGCCACACGGCTGGAGCCCACCACGAGGTCAAGAACAGCGCTTGGGGTCTTGGCCTCGACAACCTGGTCTACCTGCTGGACTGGAACGACCACGGCATCGACACCTTCGCCAACTCGACCGTCGGCTTCGGAACGCCCAAGGACTGGTTCGAGTCCTACGGCTGGCGGGTCGCCGGCGCCGAGGACGGCCACGACTACGAGCAGCTGACCCGCGCCCTGCTCGAGATCGTGCAGGCCGAGGAGACCGGCGGGCGTCCGGGCTGCGTGTGGTTCAAGACCCGCAAGGGGCGTGGGTACCACGTGTACGACGCGCCGAGCCACGGCAAGGCGCACGGCCGCAACAGCGAGATGTTCTGGCGCTGCCGGGAGGACTTCGCCTCGAAGTACGGCGTGCAGTTCGAGGGCCATGGCGACACGACCGACGGCGGCGAGGACGCCGTGCGCGAGCAGAGCAAGGCGTGGTTCCAGACGGTCTTCAGCGTCCTGGAGAACACGCCCGGCCTGGTCGAGTACCTGTCCGATCGCCTGGTGGAGCTGGGCGATTCCGTCCCGGCACCCCTGCCTGCACCCGCACAGGACCTGGCCCTGGACCGCAGCTGGCTGGCACCCGACAGGCTCCCCGCGGAGCTCTTCTTCGCGGCGGGCGAGAAGAAGGCCAACAAGGACGGCTTCGCGAAGTTCGGCGCGTGGGTGAACGCCCAGGCGCGCGCGGCCATGGGCCGGCCCCTGGTGCTCGCCTGCTCGGCCGACCTCGCCGACTCGACCTCCATCTCCGGATTCGCAAAGGGGCACGGGGACAGCGAGGGCTTCGGCTGGTACGAGCGCAACGAGAACCCCTCTGGCGCGCTGCTCCCCCAGCAGATCACCGAGTTCACCAACGCTGGCCTGGTGTGCGGCGCCGCCTCCGTGAACCTGAGCGGAGAGCCCGAGCAGGGCTTCAGCGGCTACTGGGGAGCCTGCAGCACCTACGGGTCCTTCAGCTACCTGAAGTACGGCCTGATGCGGCTGTTCAGCCAGCTCGCCCAGGACTGCGAGCTGAAGGTGGGCAAGGTGATCTGGGTCGCTGGACACTCCGGCCCTGAGACGGCCGAGGACAGCCGCACCCACTTCGGTGTCTTCGCCCCCGTCGTGACGCAGCTCTTCCCCAAGGGGCAGGTCATCAACCTGCACCCGTGGGAGCCCAACGAGGTCGCCCCCGCCCTGGCGGCCGCCCTGCAGGCGGACGCGGCCATCGTCGCGCTGCACCTGACCCGACCTCCGGTCGCGGTGCCCGATCGCGGCGCGCTCGGGGTCCCGAGCCACATGGAGGCGGCCAAGGGAGCCTATGTCATTCGCGACTACGATCCGGCGCGCCCCAAGCAGGGCACGCTGATCGTCGAAGGCACCTCGACGACGGAGTCAATCTTCGCGCTCCTGCCGAAGTTCCACAGCGGCGAGGCGCCCAACTGCAAGATCGTCGCCGCCGTGAGCCACGAGCTGTTCATGCTCCAGCCCAAGGAGTACCGCGACCAGGTCCTCCACAAGGCGGACTTCCTCGACTCGACCGTCATCAGCAACGGCTGCAAGCTCGGCATGCACCCGTGGCTCTCGAGCAAGGTCGCCGAGCAGTACGCCATGACCAGCGACTGGGACGACCGCTGGCGCACCGGCGGATCGGTGAGCGAGGTGAAGGAGGAGGCCCACCTGGACCCGGCGCACCTGCTCGAGGGCATCCAGCGCTTCGCCGCGGACCGCGAGCTGCGCCTCGGCGCCACGAGCCTGCACTGAGCCATGCCGCGCCTGATCCCTGCCCCCACTGTGATCCCCGTCCCCGGGGACAAACTGATCGAAGAGTACTTCGGCCGCGTCAACACGGGCGACGAGGGCCTCTCGATCGCGCGCATGAAGGCGCCGGCCGGCTGGTCCGAGCCGGGGCAGCGCCCGACCTTCCGCGAGCTCACCGTGGTCCTCGAGGGCTGCCTGGTCGTCGAGACCGAGGGCGAGACCCTCGAGGTGCGCGGCGGCCAGGCGATCACCTGCGAGCCTGGCGAGTGGGTGCGCTACTCCACCGGCGCGGAGGGCGCGCACTACCTGGCGATCTGCCTGCCGGCCTTCAGCCTGGACGGCGCCGGCCGCGACCCCGAGTAGCTCTGCGCTCCCGAGCGGCTACGCAGTGGAGTCGCCCCTGAGGCGGACGAGGAGCGGGGTGTGGTCCGAGGCGTCGTACTCGTCGAGCCACAGCGCCTCCTCGACCTGAAGGCCGCGCACGAACACGCGGTCCAGATGCAGGGAGGCGTCCACGCCAGCCACGCGGTTGAGGACGCGCCCCGCGTGCCCCGTGCGACCCTGTCCCTCGAGCGGGAGCGCCTCGCGGAGGCCAAGGCCTCCCACGATGCCCGTGAGGATCTCGAGCCGGCGCGTACTCCAGGTGTTGAAGTCGCCTGCGAAGAGCACCGGACCGGCATGGCCCTGGACGCGCTGGGCCAGGTCCTCGAGCTGAACGAGGAAGCGCTGCCCGGCGCGGTCGAAGTTGAGCGCGTGCACATTGACGAGCAGCAGGACCCGCCCGTCTACGAGGGGATAGCGCGTCACGAGCGCCATCTTGCGGGTGGCCACGCGCAGCTCTCGGCTGGGTGAGGCGCATCCCTCGGCCAATTGGGGGGAGACACGGGCAGCCGTGGCCACGCCGGTCTGCAGGTGGCTGCGCACGAAGTGGGCCCCCATGTGCTCGGGGATCCTCAGGCGATGCGTGCTCTCCTGGAGGGCGACCAGCGCGGGGTCCTGCTCGGTCGCGAGGTGCAGCAGCTGGTCCAGGGCCTCGTCCGAGCGCGGCTTGGCCACGTTCCAGCTGACCAGGGTCAGCCCATCCAGTCGCAGGGGACCCGAGTCCGGATACGGGTGCAGCTCCTCTGCCTCACCCGGTGCGCTGGAGAGCGGGTCGGCGTCGCGCTTGGAGGTCACGGTGAGGGCCCGGGAGGCGGGGGGAGGGAAGCGAGAGGCGATGGCTGGGGCGAACGGAGGGATGTGGCCGTGGCTCAGCCCAGGACGCCCTCGGCCTGCAGGGCGGCGAGCAGCGCGTCGAGGTCGTCGTCGCCGTTGTAGAGCTGACCCGAGACGCGCAGCAGGCGCTGGCCCTGCACCGGTCCCGGGAAGACGGGGACCTCGATGGCGTGCTTCTCGAACAGAGCCACGTGGAGCGGGTCCAGGTCGAATGCCCCGTGGCCCTCCGGACCGTCCCCGGGCAGGGGCAGGGCAACGAGGTTCGCCAGCATGTCCTCCGGAGCTGGCGCGGCGATGCCGAGGGCCGCGGTGAGGCGCGCCCGGGCCTCGACCACGAAGCCGTGGTTGCGCGCGCGCACTCCGTCCCAGCCCTCGGGCACCGCGCGCGAGAACAGGTCGAGCGCGGCCGGAATGCACAGCCAGGGGCTGAAGTCCACCGTCCCCGGCCAGTCGAAGTGGTCCTGCAGGCGCGTCGCGCCCGGCCGCTCGGTGTTCGCGCCGTGGCTGATCACCGTGGGGTGGATCCGGTCCCGGCGATCCGCCCGCACATGCAGGAACGCAGAGCCCTTCGGAGTGCACAGCCACTTGTGGCAGTTCCCGGTGTAGTACGCGGCGCCCAGGGCGCCTAGGTCGAGGGGGACCTGCCCCGGAGCGTGGGCCCCGTCGACGAGCACATCCACGCCCCGGTCCTGCAGCGCATCCACGAGGTGGGCGATCGGGAGCACCAGCCCGGTTGCACTCGTGATGTGGTCGAGCACGGCGATCGTCGTGCGCTCGGTCACCGCCGCCAGGACCCGCTCGAGCACTTCCTCCGGGCCGGTGCAGGGGAAGGGAACGTCGACCGTGACTAGCCGCGCCCCGGAGCGCTCGCAGACGAAGCGCGCGGCGTTGTTGCAGGCGTTGTAGCCCAGGTTCGTGATCAAGACCTCGTCGTCCTCCCCCAGCTGGAGCGACCGCAGCACGGCGTTGACGCCCGTGGTGGCGTTCGGAACGAGCACGAGCCCGCCGGCATCGCAGTCGAGGAAGTCCGCGAGGCGCTCGCGGACCCCGTCGAGGTGCGACTGGAGCTGCCGCGCGAGGAAGAGGACAGGCTCACGCTCCATCCGGTCCCTCCACGCCCGCTGCTCGTCGAGGATCTCCGCCGGGCAGGCCCCGAAGGAGCCGTGGTTCAGGAAGTGGATCTCGGGGTCGAGGACCCACAGGCCGCGGAAGGCCTGGACCTCCTCGGGGGTCGAGCGCTGGGCAGGTGAGTTCACCTGCGGAGGATAGGCCGTTCAGGCGCCAGCGGGTACGAGCACGCCCTCGACCAGGCGTAGGACCAGCAGGGTCGGGACGGTTGGCGCGCTCATGGAGTCGTCGCTCCCATGGGTCCGCAGGCCCACCACGAGGCGATCCCCGTCAAAGGCCAGGCTGTGCACCTCGACGCGGTCCCCAAGGTCCAGGGCGGCACGCTGCACCACGGCTGCGCGCTCCCGGTCGAGCACCACCAGCTCGCGCCAGGTGCCGCTACCGCCGCAGTCCACGGCACCCACGATCACGCGCTCGGCGACGCCGTCCCCGTCGAGGTCCCCCACGGCCGTGGGCTCCAGGAGCTGCCACCGCACGCGCTCCGTCGCGCCCGTGCCCGTGCGCACCTCCCCCAGGCCATCGACGAGGGGCACCGGCACGCCCCCCACGCCGCTCTGCACGGTGAGCCCTGCCGCCTCCGCCAGCGCCGGGGGCTCGGCCTCACGGGCATGCGCGAGGGAGATCCGATACCAGGTCAGCCAGGACCCGCCGAGGATCAGCAGGAGGAGGAGCGCGCGCATGGAGCGAGGCTAGGCGGGCACGCGGACTCAATCCACCCGTCGCACGGGGTACTCGGCATCGGGGTCCACGACCACCGTGAATGGAGAGGACCACAGGTCGTCGAACCAGGCCGCCAGCCGGGTCGCGGCGGGAGCGCCGCTGAGGACGACGCCCACGTTCCGAGAGCGCGTGAAGTAGCTCTCCTCGAGGTTGCTGCTGCCGATCCAGGCCACCTGGTCGTCCGCGACGAAGGTCTTGGCGTGCAGGGTGCGCGCGAAGGGAATGTGCCCGCTGCGCGCCTCGGGGATCACGAGGAAGGCGACCTCGAGCCCCTCGATGCGGGCGAGGTCCTGGACCCCGCCGATCAGCCAGGGGCGCGTGTTCCAGTCGCTCACCAGAAGCCGCACCCGCACCCCGCGCGCGGCGGCCCGCGCGAGGGCCTCGCGCAGGGCTTGGAACGGACGCCCCTCGCGATCGACGAGGCGCAGGGTGAGCGTTGTCGCGCGCAGGTCAGCGCGAGCGCCCTCGATCAGCTCCAAGAGGTGCCCCAGCTCATCCTCGCGCTCGCGCCCCAGAAGCGTGGTCGGGCTGGTCACCAGGCGCGCCTCCACCGGGCCGGCGGCGCCCTGCTCAGGATGCAGGGTCAGGGTGTGGGGCTCACGCCGAGCGGGTCGCGGGGCCTCCAGTCCAAGGGGCGCCGTGGCGAGGTGCCAGTCGTGCTCGAAGAGCGCAGCAACCTCTCCGGCGAACCCCTCGTCGTCGATCCTCACGCCGAGCTCGACGATGTGCTCGAGGGCGCGCCAGTCCAGGTTCGCCGAGCCCAGGTAGGCCGCGCGCCGGTCAACGACCAGGTACTTGGCGTGGTGGATGCCGCCCGAGATGGGCTCGAGGTCGAGCCAAGCCACCTCGGCCTCCGGCCAGGTGGCCACCCGCGCGCCGATCTCGGGGTAGGTCTTCCGGAAGGCCTCGGAGAGGAGCAGCCGCACGCGCACTCCGCGCCTCGCCGCAGCCTCGAGGGCTGCGAGCACGGGCCCCAGCTGGGAGGGAGGCTCATCCGACGCATAGAACTGACACAGATCCACGCGATCCTGTGCGGCCTCCAGCAGCTCGACCCAAACCGTGGCGGTGGAGGGAAGGTCGGGTGAGGCCAGCCCGGCCTCCACGGGGCTCGACTCGACCAGGGTGAGGGAGTGCGGGCGCGGGCTGACGCAGGCGCAGAGGTGCGCAGCGGCGGCAGTGAGGAGGGTGAGGGCGGCGGCGCGCATGCCCCAAGGGTGCCGAGCAATGGCCCCCCCCACCAGCCGTGGAACGGCGCTTCACGGCCCGCTAGCCTCGAACGCGCGCATGAAGACTCTTCTCCTCCCGCTGCTCGTCCTCCTCCCCGCGGCCTGCATGGCACCCCAGGAGAAGGACTACGGACGGGCGCTACCCGATGGCGCGGCGGCCCTGCTGCCCCTGGACGCCGACGACGAGGTCCCCGACATCCGCTCGGCCTTCGACGACCGTGCCCAGGTCCTGATCGCCCTGCGCCACTCCCTGGCCTGGGTGCGCCGTCCCCACGCCGCGGCGCGCTTCCCCATGGCGGGCATCACCCACGAGCGCGTGCTGCGTACGCTCGAGGCGCTCGAGGCCGAGCTGGTGCTGGCCGAGGACCGCGATCAGCTGGCCGCCGCGATCGAGCGTGACTTCGTCTGGATGAAGAGCGCCGGCTGGGATGGCCAGGGGGGCGGCGTGCTCTTCACCGGCTACTGCACGCCGATCCTGATGGGGTCGCTCGAGCCCACGGCGGAGTTCTGCTGGCCGCTCTACGCCCTTCCCGACGACCTCGTGAAGGACGCCAACGGCCTGACCCTCGGCCTTGCCGAGGGGGGAGCGGTCGTCGGGCCCTATCCCGACCGGGACACCATCGAGGCGGGCTTCCTCGCAGGTCGCGACCTGGAGCTGGTCTGGCTCCGCGATCCGGTGGACGCGCTGCTCGCCCATGTGAACGGCTCCGCGGTCGTCCGACTGCCGGATGGCAGCGAGGCGCGCTTCGGCTACGCCGGGAAGAACGGCCAGCCCTACACCTCGATCGGGCGTGAGCTCGTGGAGGAGGGCGAGGTGGACGAGGACGACATCTCCCTGCTCGAGATCCGGCGCTGGGCGGCCACGAACGCCGAGGAGGTGGACGAGATGTTCGATCGCAACGAGTCCTTCGTCTTCTTCCAGCCGATCGAGGGCAACCCCCACGGCAGCCTCGATGTTCCGGTGACGACCGAGCGCTCCCTGGCCACCGACAAGTCGATCTTCCCGCCGGCCGCGCCGGTGTTCGTGCTGAGCACCCTGCCGGCACCCCGAGGAACGAGCCTGCCCTTCGAACAGCTGATGTTCGACCAGGACACCGGCGGCGCGATCCGCACCGCGGGGCGGGCGGACCTCTATCTGGGCGTAGGCCCCTCCGCCGAGTCGCGCGCGGGAGCGACCAAGGAAGAGGGGCAGCTCTACTACCTGTTCCTGCGCGAGGATCGGCTGTGACCCTCGTACCCGGGACGCAGCCCGAGGGCGCGGCCAGGCCCACGCTCGAGGGGACGGTGCTCGCCGTCTGCCTGGGTCCGGGTGGACTCCCCAAGGACCCCGTGGACGAGGCGGAGCTGCGGCCGCTCGGCCTCGAGGGCGATCGCCACCGCTTCAAGGGCCACGGCGGCGCGGACCGGGCCGTGTGCCTCTTCTCACTCGAGGACTACCGCTCGCTGTGGGCGGACGGCGTCGAGGCGCAGGCTCCCGGGGCGTTCGGGGAGAACCTGCTGACCGAGGGCCTCGACTACGCGCAGCTGCGTCCGGGGGATCGGCTCGAGGTGGGCCGCGGGATCGTGCTCGAGATCCACGACATCCGCGAGCCCTGCGGAACCCTGCGCAAGGTCGACACGCGCTTCCCCGACCTGATGATCGGCCGCAGCGGCTTCGTCTGTCGCGTGGTCCAGGGGGGGACCCTGCGGCCTGGCCTGACCATCCGCGCTTCCCAGGACTGAGCCCCCCGGCCGCCCGCGGGCTGGACCCTGGGGCCTCCGCGCCCGATGCTCATGCCATGGAAGCCCTGGTCGCCTTCGGCATCGTCATCATGATCGCGCTCGGAGCGGTGCGGATGGGGACCCTGGCCCTCCAGCGCACCGGGCTCTCCCGGGAGGCGGCCACCTTCCAGGCCCAGAGCGCCTTCATGGGCGTTGGGTTCACGACCAGCGAGTCCGAGTCGCTGGTGAACCACCCCGTGCGCCGCCAGATCCTCCGCTACCTGATGTGGGGCGGCTACTCCGGGATCACCGTGACCGTCTCGACGATCGTCTCGGGGGTGGGCTCCTCCGAGGGGAGCGTGCTGCGCTTCCTCGGGCTGATGCTCGTCACGGCGGGCGTGCTGCTCAGCATCTGGCAGATCCCGGCGGTGCGCAACTTCGCCGACCGGCTGCTCTCCCTGATCATCCAGCGCATTCCGAAGCTGCAGGTGATCGACTTCGAGGAGCTGCTCGAGTTCGACAAGGGCTACACGGTGGCGCAGCTGCACGTGGATCGGAACCGCTGGATGACGGGGAAGACCCTGCGTGAGCTGCGGCTGGCCGACGAGGGCGTCCTGGTTCTCAGCGTCACTCGCGCCTCCGGCGCGACGATCGGCACGCCCGAGGCGGACACCACCCTGGAGGTCGGCGACCGGATCCTCACCTATGGGCACCAGGAGTGCCTGGAACGCCTGCGCAGCCGCCCTGCCGACCCCGTGGGGGACCTGGAGCGCCAGCAGTCGGTCGAGGAGCAGCGGCAGCGCATGGCCGCGGAGCTTGCGGATGCCGAGCGTCTCGCAGCAGGCCCGGAGATGCCCCAGGACGCGGCGAGCGTGTGAGTTCACGCCGCCCTGCTGGCGCGCACCCCCCGGGCTTGGTATCCCTTCACACCCGCCCGGAGGGGCACCCGCACCATGAGCGAGTACGAGGCCATCCGCTACACCGTCGAGCCCGTCGAGGGTGACGACCAGATCGAGATCGTCATCCACGCCTCGGACGGCAACAAGTGGGAGTACGGCGTCCCGTACAGCCGCAGCACCGGCCGCTACACCTTCGAAGAGATCGATGTGATCGCGATGGACTTCGGGGACGACTTCGCCGAGGAGCTCTCGGCCAAGCTCGACGAGGTCATGCGCGACCTCCTCGCCTGAGGCGCGCCGCGGGAGTCAGGGCACCCGCACTCCTGCACCCTCGAGCGCGTCGAGCTCCGCGCGCTGCGACGGGGACAGCCCCTGCGCGGCGTCGAGCACGCGCAGGCCGCGCAGCCGCTCGCCTGGCGCCAAGGACGCTCCCTGGCGCGCCGCCTGCAGGGCGACCTCCCAGGCCTCCGGATCGTCGGGAAGCACGGCGAGGACCTGCAGCACAGCGTCCAAGGCGCCGTCCGCGTGCTCCATGGAGAGCCGCAGCCGCGCGAGCTCGAGCCAGGCCCCAGGGGGCACCTGGCCCTGAGACCCGGGCTCGAGGCGCAGGCCGAGGCGTGCCTCCAGCCGCGCCTCCTCCTTCCGCAGGAGGGAGTCCTCGCCAAGGCGGCTCAATGCGCCCAGCACCGTGCGTAGGGCGACCTCGGGCTGGCCCGAGCGATCGAGGGCCCGCGAGTAGCCCACGACGGCCTCGGGATCCGTTGCGCCAGTCCAGCTGAGACGCTCCCGCCAGAGGGCGAGCTCCGCGGTCTGGTTGCCCTCGGCGCGCGCAACCTCGAGAGCGCGGCCCCACCGCACGTGTGGCGGGGTGGGCCGCTCGCAGCCGGCCAGGGCGGCCAGCAGCAGCCAACGAACCGCGACGCGCATGGGCAGAGGATAGCGGGTGGTCTTCTCGCGGAAGCGGACCCAGACTCTCCCCATGCTGCGTGGCCTCTCTCTCGACTTCGGCGGCACGCTCGGCGGCGAGCGGCCGGCGCGCTGGGAGATCTATGCCGAGGAGGCCCAACGCGCGGGCCTGCGCCTTGGGGCGGACGAGGTCATGGCCCGCATGGTCGCGGCCCATGCCGAGCTGCCCCAGGAGGTCGACGGAGCGTTCCGCTACACCCCCGAGTGGTTCGCCCACTTCATCCCGCGGGTCCTCCCGCTCGAGGAGCTGGCCGGCCCCCCGCGCGAAGCCCTGATCGAGCGGCTCTTCGCGCGCTTCGCGGACCCGAGCACCTACCGCCTCCTCCCCGGGGCTCGCGAGCTGCTCGAGCTCGCGCAGGAGCTCGGCCTCAGGCTCGCCCTGGTGTCGAACTGGGGCCCGGGCCTGCCGCGCACCCTCAAGGCCCTCGGAGTGCTGGACCGCTTCGATGTGGTCCTGGTCTCGGCCCTCGAGCGGATCGAGAAGCCCGATCCGCGCCTCTTCGCGCGCGCGCTCGAGGGTCTGGGGCTGGGGGCCGACGAGGTCCTTCATGTGGGGGACCACCCCGACAAGGACGCGCGCGGGGCCCAGTCCGCGGGCCTTCGGACCGCCCTGGTCGACGGCTCTGGCACAATGGGGTCCCTGGAGGGAACGCTGCGGCTGCAGGACCTGCACCAGCTGGCGCGCCTCCTCCCCAGTCTCTGCCGCCCATGACCGATCCCGCCGCCGTCGAGGAGGAGCTTCGCTCCCTGCGCGCCCGCCTGCTCGAGCTGCGCGAGCGCCTGGGCGAGGAGCTGATCGGCCAGCGCGCCGTGGTCGACCTGCTCACCATCACCCTGATGGCGGGCGGGCATGCGCTGCTCGAGGGCGCGCCCGGCCTGGGGAAGACCACCCTGGTGCACGGCCTCGCCAGCGGCCTGCACCTCGACTTCGCACGCATCCAGTGCACGCCGGACCTGATGCCGAGCGATGTGGTGGGTGCACGCATCCTCCAACTCGGTGAGGACGGGTCACGCTCGTTCCGCTTCGAGCCCGGCCCGGTCTTCACCCAGGTCCTGCTGGCCGACGAGATCAACCGCGCGACGCCGCGCACGCAGAGCGCCCTGCTGGAGGCGATGGCCGAGGGGCAGGTGACCGTCAACGGCGAGACGCGAGCCCTCGCGCAGCCGTTCATGGTGGTGGCCACCCAGAACCCGATCGAGATGGAGGGGACCTACCCCCTGCCCGAGGCACAGCTCGACCGGTTCATGATCAAGATCGGCCTCGAGCTCCCAAGCCGCGAGGCCCTCTCCGCGATCCTACGCGCCACGACCGGCGCGGGTCGGGGTGCCAGCGAGCCGGTGATGACGAGCGCCGAGCTGCTCCGTATCCAAGAGCTCGTCCGGCTCGTGCCCGTGGACGACGCCCTCGTGGACCGCGTCGCGCGCACGGTCCGCGCCACGCACCCCCAGTGCGAGGAGGCTCCCGAGTCCGTCCGCAGCCTCGTCCGCCACGGAGCCAGTCCGCGCGGTGCGCAGGCTCTCCTCATCGCGGCCAAGGCGCGTGCGCTGCTCGCAGGGCGCCTGGCTCCCGACCCCGAGGACCTGGCTGCCCTGGTGGGGCCGACCCTCGGACACCGGGTCGTCCTCGGCTACGAGGCCGAGGCGCGTGGGATGAGCGCCGCTGAGGTCGTGCGTCAGGCCCTCGACGCTACAGCCTGAGGCGACGCCGTCCTCCTCACAAGACGGCAGCGGCCCGCCCCGAGGGACGAGCCGCTGCCTGCAACTGAAGAGAGGTGTGATTGACGGGGTCAGCTGCCCATGAGCTGACGCTGGAGCTCCTCGAAGTCGACGGACTCGATCTCCTCGCGGCGGATCGTGCCCATGCGCTCGAAGCGCTCCTTCTCGGCCGCCGTGCTCATCTCGGCGTTCGCGCCGGGGGGCAGGGCGTCGGCCTCGGCGCCGCGGACCACCGCGGCGAGGTTCTCCGGCAGCCCCTCGGGAAGGGCCTCGCGACGCTCGAGCGCGCGGCGCGCGCGACGGCAGACCTCGAGGGTGCTGGAGAGGTTGCTCTGGATCTTGGTCAGCCGCTGCACGTCAGGGGCCGGACCGGCCAGCGACTTGCGCACCTTCGCGGTCGCAACCTCGAGGACGGCGATGAGCGCGTTGAGCTTGCGCATCAGGCGGTCCCGGTACTCGGGGGACTCGAGGTCGGATTCGTGGAAGGGTTGGTCGGTCATGGCTGCTGAGGCGTGCCTTCCGGCGCGCACTGCAAGCCTACTCCCGGCGCAAGGGTGAAGCCGGGGGGTGCCTCGATCTGAGCGCGCCGCGCCTCAGAGGGCGGACTGCAGGAGCTCGAGCAGGTGGACCTCGTCGGCCTTGCCGCCGAGCACGAGCTCGTGCCCATCGAGGCTGCCGGTCACGAAGGTCCAGGCGCCCGCACGATCCACCCGTACTGTCCCCTGCGCAGAGCCGCTGATCATGGGCGCCGCGTCCTGGGGCTTCTGGAGCAGCACGACCCGCGAGAGGCCATCGCCGTACTCGAGGCGCACCCAGCTCTCCTCGGGCTTGCTCGGGTTCGGATGGATCACGCAGGCATCTCGCATCACGAAGCCCGGAGGCAGGAGGCCGGGCTCGAGGACCTTGAACCCGAGCTGCGGCTCCAGCGGGAGGCTCATGTCGAGCAGGTCCCGCGGGAAGCGGTGCTCATCCACGACGAGCCCGGTGAGAGGCGCATCGAACTCGATGCTCTCGAAGGCCACGGCCTGGACGCGCTGCCCGGCGGCGCGCTCCTCGAAGGCGAGCAGCAGGCCCGTGTCGGCATCAAGGTCCAGGGTCCACTCCAGGTCGGAGGCGACCCGGCGGCGCACGGCCAGGCGAATGCAGGGACGGCCGGCAACCGTCACGGCCTCCGGGGAGGCGGTGACCAGGTGGTTGGCGAAGAAGCGCTCGGGGTCCCCGACCCTGAGGTCGCGGTAGCGGAAGCTGTAGGCGCTGCGCCCCGTCTCCAGCAACAGGGTCAGCTCGGGGTCCTGGGAGCCCTCGAGCACCTCGAGCGGCTCCAGCAGGAAGCGTCCCTGGCCATCGCATGCGACCTCCTCGCGGTGGACCTGGGCGTCGCCGCCCTCCGGGCCAAGCTCGACGCGCCGGATGCCGTGGAAGCGCACCTCCTCGGGCTGGACCATGACGAGGTCCAGCAGGGGCGCGCCGGCCTGTACACCTCCCGCAGCGGGCGGCGAGCCCGCGGGCGCGCGCAGCTGGTCCGCCGCGCCGGCGGAATCCGCGGGCACGCAGGCACCCAGGGCAGTGGCAAACAGAGCGGCCGCGAGGCCGAGAGCGGGGCCCCTCATCGCGAGCTCCCTCCCAGCGGCAGAGCACCACCGCTGACCTGCTGCACGAGGGCGCGCACCTCGGGGTCCAGAGTCTCGACCCCGTCTCCGCGCAGGACCTCGAAGGACCAGTGGCGGCCCTCTTGGGCGGGCTGCACCCGCGCCAGCACCAGGACGGCGGCCGCGGCGCCCGCCAGTCCCAGAGCCAGGCTCCAGCGCCGCTGGAGGCGGGACCGCTGGGCGGCGTCGTCAACAGCGGCGCGGACGGCCTCGTCGAGGGCCGCGGGGGCAGGGACCGGCTCCAGGCTCCCGAGGGCACGCCGGACGCGGCGCTCGCCCTCGATGGCGCCCCGCACGCGGGCGTCCAAGCCCGCCGGTGCGGAGAGGCTCTCGAGGCTGCTGAGGGCCTTCAGGACCCGCTGATCGGCCTGGTGAGCCCGCGCGCAGACGGGGCACTCCTCCAGGTGAGCCAGCCAATCCGGCGCACGCCCCTCCCGCGCCAGGGCCGCGAACCGGGCCTGGCTCCAGGCGGAGCAGGGCTCCGCGGGCGTGGGGTGCTGGGGGCTGGGGACCATGGGATCAGTCCGTGTAGTGACGGTCGAGGCGGCCGGCGAGTTCCCGGTCAAGCGCCTCATGTGCACGAGAGAGACGAGATTTGACAGTTCCTAGGGATATCCCCAAGGTCTCGGCCACCTCGTCGTAGCTCCGCTCCTGCAGGTAGCGCAGGACGACCACGACGCGCAGCTTGTCGCTGAGGCGCCCGATGGCCGCGTGGACGTCCCGGGCGAGCTCCCCCCGCCCGAGCTCGCGGGAGGGCTCGGGGAGGCCCTCGTCCTCGGGGTCGAGCCCCTGGTCCGGATCGGCGCGCAGGGCCTCGAGCGAGGTCCACGGCCGGCTGGAGACCCGGCGCTTGAGGTCGATGGAGGCGTTCACGGCGATCCGATAGATCCAGCTGGAGAGGCGCGACTCACGCCGGAATCCCCCGATCCGCCGGTGCACCAGGGCGAAGGTCTCCTGGGCCGCGTCGAGCGCGTCGGTCGCGTTGCCGGTGATCCGGTAGCAGGTGCTGTAGACGCGGTCGCGGTAGGCCTCGTAGAGGTCGCGGAATGGCCCCTCGAAGCCCGCCTCCGGAGCGGCCTGGCAGGCCAGCACCAGACGCAGGTCGGGATCCTCGGAGCTCTCCTGGTCGCTCATCGGCTGGATGGGACCCGCAGGGTCACCCTCCGATCAGCGCTCCGGGGTCGAGGACCTCGACGGTCTGCCCCACGGTGCCCGGGCAGTCCGCGTCGCACCAGGAGTTCCAGTTGCCGTCGCAGTACGCCTCGACGACCTCCTTGATGATCGTCAGGCCGTTGCCGCTGACTCCGACGGTCTCGAGACGCTGGAAGCAGACCTTGCCCGCGAGCCAGCTCGGCGGAAGCGACCTTCCGCCGCTGCTGCCTCCGGAGGCCGGAATCGGCTGGTGGATCGACTGGCCGCTGCCGGGCTGCTGAGGAACGGTCAGGCTGGCCGGCGGGATCAGGTGCGCCTTGCGGCGGAAGAGGACGAACTTCCCCGTCGGCGTCTGCCGCACGGAGAGGTCGAGGGTGGCACGCGCCGCGAGGGGGGCGCCGTTGCCCGGACCGATCGTCGCGCCGGCGGCCAAACCGCCGAAGTTGCGCACGAACAGCTCGGGAACGCGCACATCCACCGTGGAGACGAAGCAGCCGCTCGCGACCTCCTCGGTGTGGGTGTCAGCGGCCGCGAGCAGGCGAGTGGCGGGAAGGACCGAGCTCGCGCCAGGGCGCAGGAGCTCGAGCCCGACCTGGCGCGCCTCGAGGTCGCCGTCACAGGTCGCGATCACGAGGGTCAGGACGGTGCTGCCCGAGTCCCCCCACGCGAACAGGCCCACCTCCTCGTGACCCACGCCCGGAGCAGGGAAGTCCGCGGGGTTCCAGGGCGAGGTTTGGCTTGCAACCTCGACGCCGTCGGTCACGCCGTCGCCGTCGGTGTCCGCGATCCAGGGCGAGGTCCCCAGGGTCGCCTCGTGGCAGTCGAGCAGGCCGTCACGGTCGAGGTCGCCGGAGAGGCCCATCTCAGCCCGCAGGCTCGACGATCCCCCCTGAAGGGAGAGCGCCGCGAGGGCGAGTCCAAGGGCCCCGAGGGGAACCAGGACGGAACGGCGCGGTTCACTCAGCTTGCTCTCGACTCTCTCCACGGACTCAACCTTGGGGGGCGCGCAGGCAATCCGTCAAGTGGGGATGTCCCGCAGGGCCCCTCTGGAGCGCCCAGAGGCGGGGTGAGGGGGCCCCACGCTTGACCCCCACGGACCCCGCCGTATCCTCCCTGCCCCCGTGCGCCCGTAGCTCAGCTGGATAGAGCGCTTGCCTCCGGAGCAAGAGGTCACAGGTTCGAATCCTGTCGGGCGCACCACCTTCCCCCCTTCGCAAGCGCCCGGGCACGCCCCGCGTTGGCTCCTCGGGGAGTGCGCCTCAGAGCTCGAGCAGGCCCGCGACGCGCGGCGCGAGGGCTGCGGCGGCCGCCTCCTGGCCTGCCGCGCTCCAGTGGAAGTCGAGCCCCAGCTCGAACGCGTCCGAGCCAAGCGCCTCGAGGGGGCCTGTCAGGTCGACAGCGATCCAGCCGGCCGCCTCGGCGCAGCGCAAGAGGCTCTGCGCCGGACCGTTCTGGACGAGCTCGGGCCAGGCTCCCGGATCTGGGCGCACCGGATAGGACGGGTTCACATCCACGGCGCTGGGGACCACCGCGGCGAGCGCCGGCACGCCCAAGGCATCTAGATCCGCGCGTAGGGCCCGCAGGACCGCCGTCATCAGCGCGCGCTTGTGGGCAGCAGACGCTCCGCCAGGATCGAGGGCCATGTCCGCGTCGTAGGTGTCCTGCTCAAGGTCCACCACCACCGGCGGACCCGTCCGTGCGTCGGCCACCTGGGCCCGGCTGGCCTCGAGCCAGGCCGCAAGCAGGCGCTCGGGATCCGAAGGCTCCTCCACCACCGCATCACTGCCGACGCCTTCGAGCCAGCGCAGCAGCGCTGAGCGCGAGCCCCTGCGCTGGCCGAAGCGTGCGACGAGCTGCGGAGCAAGCGCCGTGCGCGCGCGCTCGGCGCTGCCCTCTCGGCCGACCTCGAAGAGCCGGTTGCGCACGAGGTCTCCGAAGTCGTTGTGCGCGCAGAGCACGAGCACAACCGCATCCGGGCCCAGGGCTGCTCCGTGACGCCGCAGCCAGAGCAGGCTCTGATCGGGCCCGTAGCTCTCCCGGCCGGCGTTCAGGACCTGCGCCCCGCCAAGCCGCGTCTCGAGGCGCGCGCGCAGGGTCTCTGCCTCGGGGGTGTTCCCCGCGAGAACCAGGCTGTCGCCCAGGAGCAGGACGCGCGAGCTCTCCTCCCGGGGAAGGGGACCGCGCAGGCCGAGCGCGTTGAAGGCCACCTCGATCCGCCGCGGGCCCGCGGGACCCGGCATGAGCTGGGTCCGCCGTCCGCCGGGCACGGCGTCGTGGAGCAGCTCGGGGTCGAGCCGATAGCAGACGCCGTCGCCGGGCCCCACGACCCGAAGCAGACCCTCGGCAGCGAGCAGCGCCAAGACGAGCCCCAGCGCCACCGCGAGCAGGCGCGCTCGCCCTTGGATTGCGGTCGCGTGGTTCAAGGACCCGCCCTTGAGGCTCAGGCCCGCGGGCCGGGGAAGAGGGTGTCGAGGCGCGCGGCCAGGGCGTCGTCGACCTCGAGCTCGGCCGCCGCAAGGTTCTCCTCGACCTGATCGGCGCGCGTGGCCCCGGTGATGACCGAGGAGACGGTGCCGCAGCGCAGGAGCCAGGCGAGGGCGAGCTGGGAGGGACGGCAGCCCGCCTCGGCAGCGAGCCCGGAGAACGCTCGCAGGCGCTCGAGTCCCTCGTCCGTGAGGTAGCCGTCCAGCCACTGAGTGCTGGCCCCGCGAGAGCCCTCGGGGATCCCCGCGTCGTACTTCCCGGTCAGAGCGCCGCCGGCCAGGGGGCTCCACACGACGAGGCCCATGCCCGTCTCCGCGACCGCGGGCTCCACGGCCTCCTCCACATCGCGGACCAGCAGGCTGTACTGAGGCTGCTCCACGATCGGGGCGTGCCAGCCGTGCTCCGCGCACAGCCGGTGGGTCTCGCGCAGACGCTCGGCGCTCCAGCAGGAGGTGCCCCAGTACAGAACCTTGCCCTGGTTCACGAGGTGATCCATGGCCCGCACGGTCTCCACCAGGGGCACGGTGGGATCCTCGCGGTGGCAGAAGTAGAGGTCGAGGTAGTCCATGCCCAGCCGGGCGAGGCTGCGGTCGCAGCTCTCGAGGATGTGCTTGCGCGAGAGGCCGCGGTCGTTCGGCGCCTCGCTCATGGGCCAGAAGCACTTGCTGGAGATCACCAGCTCGTGGCGCGGCAGGCCGGCCAGCACCTTGCCCGCGGCCTCCTCGGCCGCGCCCCGTGCGTACACATCCGCCAGGTCGATGAAGTTCACGCCCCCGTCCAGGGCCGCCCGAATCACCCCCTGGGTGGCCTCCTGCTCGATGCTGCCGCCAAAGGTCAGCCACCCCCCGAGAGAGACTGCACTGACCTCAAGCCCCGTTGCACCCACGCGCCTGTACTGCATGGGCAGGAGGATAGCGCCTGCAGCCAGACCCAAGCGGCAGCGGCGCCGCGATCCGAGGACCGCGGCGCCGCTGCGCGAGGAGGGGTGAGCGTCAGTCCATGTGTGCCATGACGCGCTCGTCCCCCATCTGGAGGCGCAGCGCCATGCGGCGGGCAATCTTGCCGAAGAGCGTCTCGTAGACGCGCAGGAAGCCCTTGATGCTGACCCGCAGGACGAAGTCCACGCCGGTCCAGTAGCGCGGTCCGCGCAGGCCCTGGGCCTTGGCGTAGAGCTTGGCCTGCTCACTGACCATCCACTCGCTGTACAGCATGTAGAGGACCAGATAGAGCTTGCTGAAGGCGTGGAAGCGGATCGCCGGCTTCACGAGCGGCATGAGCCAGGGGTAGCGCACGACGATCGGGAAGAGCTTGTGCAGGTTCTCGATCTCGCGCTTGTTGTCGAACTCGATCGCGCTGGTGCGGTTGAACTTGACCGGGAAGTCGTCGTACGCCGCCACGGCGTAGCCCATCTCCTTGGTCATGTCCTCGATGTCGAACATCGGGTAGGGCTGCATGATCGAGACCAGCGGGTGGTCCACCTTGCAGCGGATGTTCAGCTTGATCGTGTCGAACTCGTCCTCGAGGGTCGCGCCCGGCCCGCCGAGCATGTTCAAGGAGCCCAGGCGGATGCCGTACTTCTTGATCCAAGCGGAGGAGTCCTCGAGCTGCTGGAGGGTCGTGTTCTTGCGGAACACGGCGTTGCGCACATAGTCGTTCGCAGCCTCGAAGGCGATCCGGGCGTACACGCAGCCAGCCTTCTTGAGCTGCTGGATGTGGCGCTCCTTGGTCATGTTCGCCATCAGGATGCAGTCGAACGGCAGGCCGACCTCCTTCGGGTACTTCTCGCAGAACTCGTCCAACCACTTGCCAGAGAGGTTGAAGATGTCATCGAGGAAGTGGACGAACTTGAGGTTGTACTTCTCCTTGACCGCCTTGATCTCGCCGATCACGTGGTCGACGGAGCGCTTGCGCACGTACTTGGCGTTGGTCGAGGAGTAGACCTTCTTCTTCAGCGCGTGGTGGAAGCAGAAGGAGCAGTTCATCGGGCAGCCGCGCTGGGTCACGAAGACCTTGCGGTCGCTGTCCCGGTAGATGTGACCGGCGTCATAGATCACATCGCGGTCGGGGTAGCCGAGCGCGTCCAAGTCCGCGATCGGCGGGCGCTGTCCGTTGACGAGGATCTCGCCCGTCTCCCTGTGGCGGAACCAGAGGTTCTCGACGTCGTAGAAGTCCTCACCCGCGGCCATGCGGTTGAGCAGCTCGGGCACGGCCTCCTCACCCTCGCCGCGGCAGATGGCGTCCAGTCCCGGCGACTCCTCGAGGATGTCGGGGACATAGGTCGGGTGCGCGCCGCCCATGATCGCGAAGACATCCGGCAGGACGCTCTTCACCTTCTTGTTGATGTCCACGAAGTACTGGTGCATCCCCGTGGTCGTCGAGTACGCGACGACATCCGGGTCGTACTCCTTGATCTTCTCCAGCCAGTCCTTGTCGGGCAGGAAGAGCGCCTTCGTGTCGTGGCCCGCGTCCTTGATCGCGCGGGACAGCCACATCAGCCCCAGCATCTCCTGGGGCAGGTAGTCGTTGATGAAGAGGACCTTCATGGGGCAGTTCGGACCGGGGCGGGGCCTGCGGCCGCATCCCAGCGACCCCTCATCCTATCGGCAGATTCCCGCCCTGGCTGAGAAGGGAGGATGAGGGTTCCTGGTCGGCCCCCGACCGGTGGACACAACTCAGGGCTGGGACCCGCGACCCGCGGCCGCCCCCAAGACCGCCTCCACCTCGGCGAAGGTGGTCTCCCGAAGGAACTCGACCGACCGTTCAAGGCCTGCCGCCGCGAACCGGCGCCCCTCCTCCGGGTCCTCCAGCAGCCGGCCCAGGCCGGCCGCGACGCTGGCGGAGTCGTAGGGGTCCACAAGCAGGCCGTTGACCCCGTGCTCCACCACCTCGGGGTTCCCGCAGACGCCGCTGGCGACCATGGGCGTCCCGAGCGCCTGGACCTCCAGCAGGGTGTGCGACAGGCCCTCGTACTCGGAGACGAGGGCGAAGACATCCGCGGCGCGGATCCAGGCGGGGATCTCAGCGTGGGGAACATTGCCCAGGAAGTGCACGCGGTCCGCGACGCCGAGCTCCTCGCCCAGGCGCGTCCAGGCCTCCTGCATGTCCCCATCCCCAGCCACGTACAGGTGGGCGTCCGAAGGCAGCTCAGGCAGGGCCCGGATGAGCTGGTCCACGCGCTTCCAGCCCATGAGGCGGCAGATGGTGAGCACCACCCGCTGGCCGCCCGGCACGCCGAGCTGCGCACGCGCCTCGGCCTGGGTGAGCCTCACCTGCTCGGCGCGCGGGCCGTGGTAGGCGTTGAAGATGCGGCGCACCTTGTCGGGGGCGACGCCGTGGTGCTGGATCAGGATCTGCCGCAGGAACTCGGAGCAGGAGATGATCGCGGTGCACCACGACCACCAGCGACGCTGCAGGAGCCGCGTCAGCCCGACCCTCCAGCCGTAGCTCTTGCCCTGGAAGGTGACGATGTCGTCGCCGCCACACCAGCCCTTGCGGTGGGCGATCTCCCAGGAGCCGTCGACCATGATCCGGATCACGGCGGGCCGTCCGCGCAGGCGCGCCGCGAGCACGTGCAGCAGGGCCAGGTGCTCGTTGACATAGACCACGTCCGCCCAGCCCGCGGCCTTGAGCACCTCCCAGAAGGCCTTGAGGTAGCGCAGCGGCAAGGGTCCGCGCGTGACGGCCGTGACCGGAAACGGATGCCCCTTCGGCTTCGGATCGGAGCAGAAGGCCACGACCCGGACCTCGTGGCCGCGCTCCTGCAGGAAGCGCGCGACGCTCGGCACATACACCGCCGGCCCCCCGAGGTCGGGAGGGAAGACGGGTGAGGTGACCAGGACGCGCACGAGGGGAGTCTAGCGCTCGCTGATCGTGGTCCCCTGGTCCTTTCGAGCCCCGTGGTAGGCGGTGGCGGGGACGCTCGCGGAGCGGGACCTCACGGCGCCGCTCGGCGATCGCGCTACCCTCGGAGCATGCTGCGCGCCCTGGCCCTCCTGCTTGCCCTCTCCGCGTGCCGTGCGGCCGCGGACTCCCCCGTCGACCCCGGCCCCTCCGCCGAGGGGGAGGCCGCCCGCGCGGAGCTGCGGCTGATGACTTTCAACATTCGCTACGGCACGGCCCGCGACGGCGCGCACCGCTGGGAGGAGCGTCGTGAGCGCGTTGCCGCGCGCATCCGCCAGGCCGCGCCGGACGTGCTCGCCCTGCAGGAGGGGCTCGCGTTCCAGCTGGAGGAGCTGGCGCCGGTGCTCGCCGGCTACCGCAAGGTCGGCCAGCACCGCGAGGGGGGACTCGAGGGCGAGTTCTCTGGGCTGTTCGTCCGCGAGGGGCTCGAGGTCTTCGACCAGGGCGAGTTCTGGTTCTCAGAGCAGCCCGGGCTGGCCGGCAGCAGGTCCTGGGACAGCAGCCTCCCGCGCATGTGCGCCTGGGTCGTGGTCCCCGTGGGCCCGGCCCGCATGCCGGTCCGGATCTATGGCACCCACTACGACCACCGCGGGGCGACGGCCCGCGCCATGTCGACGCGCATGATCCTCGCGGACAGCGCCACGGTCGGCGCCGTGGTCGTGATGGGCGACCTGAACGCCGCCGAGGGGGACGCCCCCGTAGCGGGCTATCTCTCGCGAGGCTTCCGCTCGGCGGTCCTCGAGCACGACCCAGCCGTGACGCGTGGGACCATGAACGCGTTCCGGGACGAGGACGGAGGCGCAGCGCGCATCGATCACGTGCTCGTGCGGGGGCCGCTCGAGGTCGTAGAGGCTGCGATCCTCGGCGGGAGCGTGGATGGCCTGTTCCCCTCGGACCACGACGCCGTCACGGCGACCCTCAGGCCCACGCCCTGATCCGTCAGCGCCAGGGGCCTCGGGGACGGAGCGGGAGCGCAGCGGGCGCCGCGCCGGAACTCAGCAGACCGCCGGGTTCGAACGCCGAGCGCCGCGCTCGTCCTCGATGGCCTTGAGGCGCTCGAGGGTCACATCAGGGGTCGGGTACTCCCCGGTGAAGCACGCGTTGCAGAAGCTCTCGAGGCGCGGGTTGCCCTTGGCCGCCGCGATGTTCATCGCCTCCCGGTCGAGGTAGACGAGGTGATCGACGCCGAGGAAGCGCGCGATCTCGTCCACATCCCTACCGTCCGCGACGAACTCGGTCTTGCTGGCCATGTCGACGCCGTACGGACAGGGAGCGACCAGCGGGGGCGAGGTCACCGCGAAGTAGACGCGCCGTGCGCCCGCGTCGCGGGCCATCTGCACGATGCGCCGCGAGGTGTTCCCGCGCACGATCGAGTCATCCACGAGGAGTACGTCCTTGCCCTTGAACTCGAGCGGAAGCGCGTTGAGCTTGCGCCGGATCGAGGTGCTGCGGCTCTGGTGGTTGGGCATGATGAAGGTCCGCCCGATGTAGCGGTTCTTCACGAGGCCCTCGCGGTAGCGGATCTTCAGCTCGCTGGCCATGGCCATGGCCGCGTCCCGCGAGGAGTCCGGGATCGGGATGACCACATCGGGCGAGGGCGCTCCGCCCGCCTTCCACTGCTTGCCAAGAGCCTTCCCGAAGCGGCGTCGGGTCTTGTAGACCGAAACGTCGTCGAGGAACGAGTCGGGGCGCGAGAAGTAGACGTACTCGAAGATGCAGGGCGTATGCCGCTGGGGGCCGACCTTCCGGTGGCTGAGCGCGCGGTCGTGGGAGATGAACACCGCCTCACCGGGACCAATGTCGAGGGTCCGGCGGTAGCCGTTCACATCCAGGACAACGCTCTCCGAGGCGCAGGCGAACCAGCGCCCGCGCTCGTCGGTCTTCTCGCCAAAGCAGATGGGCTTGATGCCGTACGGGTCGCGGAAGGCGACCATCCCAAGGTCCGCGATGAAGGCGCAGACCGAGTAGGCGCCCTTGACCTTCTCGTAGACGCAGCCCACCGCGTGGAAGACGTCCTCCTGGTCGAGGCTGCCGCCGTTGGCTTGGTAGCGCTCCGCCAGGGCCTGCTGGAACACGTACAGCAGCACCTCGAGATCGCAGGTCGAGTTGAGGCGCGTCCCTTTCGCGAACATGCTGCCGTGCAGCTCGGCGAAGTTGGTCACATTGCCGTTGTGCACCATCGCCGTCCCGATCGGGAAGGTGTGGTGGAACGGCTGCGCGTCCTCACTGCGGTTCTCACCGACGGTTGGGTAGCGCACATGCCCCACGCCCACATGGCCGCGGAGCTGGACCATGTGCTCCTCGGTGAACACCTCGCTGACCAGGCCGTGCGACTTGCGCAGGTTGAAGCGGTCCGTGTAGGTGATCATGCCCGCGGCGTCCTGGCCACGGTGCTGGACGGCGAGGAGTCCCTCGTAGATCTCGGGCGCGACGTCCACGCCGTCGGGCCCGAAGATGCCGATGAAGCCGCACATGCGGAGCTGGTGGGGTGGGGGCAGAGCCAGGGGGGTGCTCGGAGCCGGGGAGATGCTCCCCAGAGGCCAGACTCTATGCGCGCCCTCACGGACCGGCAACCCGCGGTGTCCCCGAACGGGACGCCGCGAGCCCCCGGGGCCTCAGGCGAGGGTGCGCTCCACGACCTCGCGGACATTGCGCGAGGGGTCTCGGGCAAGGATGCCCTCGAGGGCCTCGCGCGCAGCGGCCTGCCGAGCCGGGTCGAACCGGCGCCAGCTGGAGAAGGTCCCGGCCAGTCGGGCGGCCACCTGCGGGTTGAGGGCGTCCAGGGCGCTGACCTGCGCACCGATCAGCCGGTAGCCCGAGCCGTCCGCAGCGTGGAACCCGGTGGGGTCCGAGGCCGCGAAGGTGTGGAGGACCGAACGGGCCCGGTTGGGGTTGCTGAGCTGGAAGTCCTCGTGGGCCAGCAGGCCCTCGATGCGATCAACCGCCCCCTCCATGCGGCAGGAGGCCTGCAGGGCGAACCACTTGTCGAGCACCAGAGGGTTGTGGCGCCACTTCGAGTGGAAGGCCGCGAGGGCCTCGGCTCGCTCGGGACTCTCAACCTGCACGAGGCACCCCAGGGCAGCCTCCGCGTCGCTCATGTTGTCGGCAGCATCGAACAGCTCCTTGGCCAGCCCCGTCCCCGAGCCTGCGGCGCACAGGTAGGCCAGCGCGGCGTGGTGCTCACGGCGGCGGTCCACCTCGCTCGCCTCCGGGCGGTAGGCCCCCTGGGCCCGGCTGCGCTCGAAGAGCTGCCGCAGCTCGCCCTCCAGCGCCCGGCCCAGCCCCTCGCGCACGAAGGTGCGAGCGCGGAAGAGCGCGTCGGGGTCCACGACCTCCATGCGCTCGGCGAGCTCGTGCTCCGTGGGGAGGGCGAGCATGAGCTGGCGCATCGAGCCGTCGAGGCCCTCGTCGGTGACGACCGCACGGAAGGCCTCCACGAACGGGGTCGGCAGCGCCAGCCCCTCGCCGCGCGCGGCCGCGGCCGCGAGGTCGAGGAGGAGGGCCCTGGCCAGGGTCTGGCCCGCCTCCCAGCGGTTCACGGGGTCGGCGTCGTGAGCCATGAGGAAGGCCAAGTCGCCCTCCCGGCGCGCGTGCTCCACGAGCACGGGCGCGCTGGCCCCGCGGAAGAGGCTGACGACCGGGCGCTCGCTGAGGCCCTCGAAGGTGAAGACCTGCTCCCGGGCGGTGAGCTCGAGCACGCACTCCTGGCCAGCCTCGCGGGCGTCCCCCGCCAGGCGCAGGGGCTGCGGCGTCCCGTCAGGGCCCAGGAGGCCCATGCGGATCGGGATGTGCAGCGGCGGGCTGCCCGCCTCGGCGCGCGCACCCGGGCTCTGGACCATTACGAGGGAGAAGGTGCCCGCGCTCGCGTCCCACTCCTCGGTCACGGCAACGCGTGGGGTCCCCGGCTGGAGGTACCACTGCTCGAACTGGGCGAGGTCCCGGCCGTTCGCATCAGCCATGGCGCTGCGGAAGTCGTCACAGGTCACGGCCTGACCGTCATGCCGCTCGAAGTAGAGGTCCATCCCGCGCCGGAACCCGTCGGTCCCCAGCAGGGCCTCGTACATGCGGATCACCTCGGCGCCCTTCTGATAGACGGTTGCCGTGTAGAAGTTGTCCATCGCCACGTAGGACTCAGGCCGGATGGGGTGGGCCAGCGGCCCGGCGTCCTCGGGGTACTGC
Organism: Planctomycetota bacterium; assembly: GCA_040265735.1. Taxonomy (GTDB): domain Bacteria; phylum Planctomycetota; class UBA1135; order UBA1135. The sequence continues at coordinate 25,358 of JBDQFW010000001.1, forward strand.
CGGTTGCGGAGCCCCCGCACGCTGCCGATGCGCTCGACCGGCGCCGAGTTCATGTCGGCGCTGAAGCGCTGGTCGCGGTAGACGGTCAGGCCCTCCTTGAGGGTCAGCTGGAACCAGTCGCGGCAGGTGACCCGGTTGCCCGTCCAGTTGTGGAAGTACTCGTGGGCGATGACGCTCTGCACGCCCTCGTAGTCGTCGTCGGTGGCGGTCTCAGGGCGCGCGAGCACGTACTTCGAGTTGAAGACGTTCAGGCCCTTGTTCTCCATCGCGCCCATGTTGAAGTCGTTGACCGCGACGATCATGTAGACGTCGAGGTCGTACTCGAGGCCGAAGACCTCCTCGTCCCAGCGCATCGAGTCCACAAGGCTCTGGAGTGCGTGCTCGCACGCGTCGGCGTTCTGGGGCTCGACCCAGATCTCGAGCGCCACTTCGCGGCCCGAGCAGGTGGTGAAGGTGCCCGCGTGGCAGACGAGGTCGCCCGCAACGAGCGCAAAGAGGTAGCTCGGCTTGGGCCAGGGGTCCTCCCAGCGCACGCGGCGACGGCCGTCCTCGAGGACCTCGTCGGCGACCTTGTTGCCGTTGGACAGGAGGACGGGCGCGAGGTCGGGCTGGGCGAGGATCGTGGTGGACCACACCGCCATCACGTCGGGGCGGTCCTGGGACCAGGTGATGCGCCGGAAGCCCTCCGCCTCGCACTGCGTGCAGAAGTTGCCGCTGGAGCGATACAGGCCGGAGAGGCTCGTGTTGCTCTCGGGGTGGATGCGGACGCGCGTCTCCAGCGTGAACGCGTCCGGGAGGCCACGCAGGGTCAGGACCTCGGCCGCCTCCTCGAGCTGGTCCGCGGGCCAGGCCTCGCCGTCCACCCGGATCGAGAGGGTCTCGAGCTCCTCGCCGTTCAGGACCAGCTCGTTCCCGGGGCCCTGGCGCTCGAAGCGCGTCGTCGCGGTCACCAGGGCCTCGTCCTCGGCCAGCTCGAACACGAGGTCCAGGGTCCGGGCGGCGAACGGGGGAGGGCTGTAGTCCGCGCGAAGCTTCGGGGTGGCCTTGGGGGCGGCATCGGTCGAGCGCATCCCGGCACCCTACCGTTGGCGGTGGGGTTCTCCCCATTGGGGGAGTCCCTAGCGCGGCGTCCCAGGCGCGCAGCTTCGCGCGCGAGGGTCAGGCACTCTCGAGTGGTGTCGAGCCCCGACCGGGACTCAGCCCACCAGGCTTCACAAGGTGCAGCGCTGGCGGTCCCTCCACCAGACGACCGCCGCGCAGGCAAACCCCAGCAGCGCGAGGCCGAGCTCGAGTTCGAGCCCGGAGTCGAGCTGGCGCGCGACGGCCCCTCCCGTGAGCAGAGCGGTCAGCAGACCGCCCATGCCGGGGCGGAGGAGGAGCAAGACGAGCGCCACTCCTTCGACCGCCACAGGCACCAGGGCTTCCGCGCTCCCGCCGGAGAGCCCGCGCTGGACGAGCCCGTGGACCAGGACCGCTGCGGCCGTGAGGCGGGGCAGCCAGAGCCAGCCAGGCAGGGAGGTCGAGTCGGTCGGGGACGAGGAGCTCACGGCGCGGGGGTGGCGGTCGGGTGGGCCTCGATCCAGTCCACGAGGGCGCGCGCGGCTCCCCGTGGGTCGGTCGAGTCGAAGGTGGCCGCATACGCGCGGCCCTTCTCCGAGTGTCGGTAGAGGGGGTCGTAGTAGTTCACGAGCAGGTCCTCCACCAGGGGGTCGATGGCGCCGGCGTCCAGGAGCCCGGGGAGATCGCGCTCGCCGCCCATCCTCTCCTGCACCGCCGCGAGCTGCTCGCGCAGCTTCGGGAGTCCCGCAGGCCGGGCGAGGTAGTCCTCCGCCAGCACCTGGGTCCTGCGATCGACGGTGGTCTCCAGGAGGAGGTTCACGCCCCCGTCGAGGGCACCCCAGAGGGACGCTGGGATGATCACATCGCCCACCTTGCGGCTCTCTCCCTCGAGGACCAGGGGCCCGGGCTCACGGTGGCGCAGCCGCGCGGCGAGCAGGCTCTCGAAGGTCTTCTGAGAGGTCGGTTCCAGCCCCACCATCCCGAGCAGGCTCGAGCGGTGGCCGGCACAGCCCTCGAGGTCGAGCACCCAGCCGGGCCGCAGGCGCGCCATCTCACGCAGGACGAGGGTCTTGCCGACGCCTGTCAGCCCGCGCAGCACGAAGGTCGGCGCCCCGGGCCACGCCTCCAGCTCCCCCTGAACCGCCGCGCGGTAGCGCTTGTAGCCGCCCGCGAGGCCGACGGCCCGCTCGAGGCCCATGGCCCGCAGCAGCCCGACCACGGAGCGCGAGCGCAGGCCGCCGCGCCAGCAGTGCAGCACGACTGCGCCCGCCTCGAGGCTACCGCCTGCCTCGGGCGCGACGCGTGCGTCCAGGGCCTCGATGCCTTCCGCGGTCGCGGCGCGCACCAGCGCGACCGGATCGAGGGAGGGCGGCGTCCAGCCCACGAGGTCGCCGACCTGGTGGACCAGGTCCTCGATACGCCCCTCGATCAACGCCTGCCCGTGCCGGAAGCCCGCCTCCGGCGACTCCTGGGTGTAGGCCAGCCCGACGAGCGCGCGGCCCGCGTCGTCGAGCAGGGGGACATTGACCGCCCCTGGCACATGGTCATCCGCGAACTCCGCTGGAGTGCGCAGATCCACCACGAGGGCCTCCGCCGGCCGCGCCAGCACCTCGCGTACATCCACCACCGGAACGGTGGCAAGGCTCGGCAGGCTGGAGGAGTCGGGGGCGCTCACCCCGAGAGCCTAGCCTCCCTCACCGACCCCGCGGACCGCCGCGCCCGCGGCTTCGGCCGGCGGCGAAGCGCCCGGCGAAGCGCACCACCTCCTGGTCGGGAGCGGCTCGCAGCTGCTCGAGCTCCGCGGGCGGCACGAGGGCCTCCTCCTCGAGGACCCGCAGCACGCGGCCGCGCTGGCGGTGGAGCGCGTGGCGGCGGCGGTCGCGCGGGGACGCCTCACCCTCGGGCAGGAGGTCCTCGGGCTGCACCTCCAGCGCGGTGTGCAGCCGGCGCACCCCCGGACGACGCCCCGCATCCTGCCCAGCGGACGGTCCGCCGCGCCCCTCGACGAGCAGGCTCCGGGCCTCGGGATTCGCCTCCAGGTAGCGCAGGAGTCCGCGGGCGAACGCCTCGGGCTCGAGCTGCTCGAGCCGAGACCGGTCGAGCCCTTCGGGCCGCTCCTCGAGCTCCTCGAGCCGGCCCAGCACGCGCTCTCGCAGCAGCAGCAAGAGGCTCTGCTTGCGCGCCTCGAGGGGCAGCTCACCCAGGGGTGCGACGAGCTCCGCGTCCAGCCCAAAGCGCTCCGGCTGTCCGACCATCGCCCCGAGGAGGCGCTCCAGGCGGGACTCACGCGCACGCTCGAGCGCGCGATGGCGCTCCTCCGGGGGCAGTTCGTCGAGCTTCCCCGCCACCTCCGAGGGCAGATGGCGCAGGGCGCTGCGCGCCTCGGAGGCTGCACGCGAGAGGACCAGGTCACGCACGACTGCGCGGCGCTCCGAGGAGGGCAGGGCCTGGAGGCGCTCGCGCGTCGCGGCGTCGAGCTCCGCCGGCAGTCCGCGCTCGAGCTCACGCAGGCGCGTCGCCACCCGGCGGAGGCGGTTGCGCTCCTCGGGCCCGAGCTCCCTCACCTTGCTCCAGCGCGCACGCAGCTCCGCCTTGCGCTCGGGAGTGAGCGCGGCCCAGCGCTCGGCCGGGCTCATGCGCCGTGCCTGCGGGCGTGACTCCGCCGCGTCACGGACCGGACGCGTTCCGCGCGCGGGGGCGCCGGTTGCACGCTCAGCCCTGCCCGACTCACCGGTCCGCACGCGGCCTTCCTGGGCCCAGGTCCCGGGTGCCACGAGCAGCAGGATCACCGCCGCCGCGAGCGCTGCGCGCCAGCGCATCACTGCCCGCCTCCCCACTCCATCAGGAGGGCGTCACCGGGGTCGAGAACCGCAAGCGCCTCGAGCTCCACCGGCTCCAGGGCCTCAAGCTCGTCCCAGCTCTCCAAGACATCGAGCCAGGCAAGCAGCTCGGGGTCTTCCAGCTCGGCGAGAGGCGCAGGGGTGACGTCCATCGCGTCGCGAAGGCCCACCCACGCAAGGACCGCTGCCGCGGCCGCGGCGAGCAGGGGGCGCACCCAGCGCGGGCGCGCGGGCACGGGCTCGAGCTCGACGTCACGGAGGGTGTCCCGGTCCTCGGCGCGCGCAGCCTCGAGAACGCGGGCCATAAGGTCCGGGGACGGCGGGGGCGGCTCCGGGATCCGGTCCAGAGCAGCCCACAGAGCACCGTCCAAGGAGTCCCTCAGGCGCGCGAGCAGCCGCTCGAGGTCGACCCCATGGGCTGTTCCTCCAGTAGCCAGGTCGAGCAGCGCATCGAGGGCCTCCTCCTCCCCGCACAGGTTCCGGCAGCCCTCACAGGTCGCGAGGTGAGCGCGGTGGTGGGGCTGGAGGAGCGGCGGGCGGCCCCCCTCGAGGGCATCGAGGAGCGCCGCGCGAACGGCATCACAGGTGGGTTTCATACGAGGTCCTCCGCAAGCAGCGGGGCAAGCCGCGTGCGCAGGTTCTCGCGCGCGCGGTGGATCAGGGACTTCACGGCCTGCTCCTTCAGACCGAGCACCTCGCCGATCTCGGCGTAGGGCTGGTGCTCGAACTTGGCCAGGACGAGGGCCATGCGCTGACGCTCGGGGAGCTCCGCGATCGCGACCTGCACGGCCTCCACCAGGTCGGCGCGCTCGAGGCTCTCGGAGGGGCTCGGCGCGAGCTCGTCCTCCACCTCCAGGTCGGCACCCTCGTCGTCGAAGGCGCTGAGCGAGCGCGCGGTGGGGCGCCTGCGCTCGGTGTGGTTGATGGAGAGGTTGTAGACGATGCGGAAGAGCCAGGTCGTGAAGCGCGCCGTGGGCTCGTAGCGATCGCGAGCGCGCACGACGCGCAGGAAGACCTCCTGCACCAGGTCATCCAGCGGGGCCCGCGGCCCAAGGAAGCGGATGAGCAGCCCGTGCACGCGACCCAGGTGGGTCTGGACCAGGCGCTCGAAGGCCGCCTCGTCCCCGGCCTGCCAAGCCACCATCAGCTCGGCGCCCTCGTCGAGCTCGGCGAGGGGGGCAGGTTCCTGGAAGGGCTCGGTCATGGGGACGGGGTCGGGATGCAGGGCAGGCTCCGGCCCCGGCGGCCCCCGAACCCCCTCGGGGGCCGTAGGTTCCGGCGGACCGACCGAGCCTGACCCAGGATGCCGCCGCACGGGGCCGGCGCAAGGTCTGCGACCCGGGGGATACTCAAGGCCGCGGTGTGTCCTGCGCTCAACGCCGCGGTGCCCTCTGCGCTCAGAGCCGCGGTGACCTCTGCGCTCAGAGCCGCGGTGACCCCAGCGGGCCCAGCACCCGACCGACCAGCTCCGAGAGGGGGACTGGTCCGAACTCGCGGCTGTCCGCCGATCGCCTCGAGGCATCCCCGAGCAGGAAGACCTCGCCAGGTCCAAGGCGCACGGGCGAGTCCACCGCGAAGCTGCCGCGGCGCGTGTAGTGCAGGTCGCGCGCGAGGAGGAGCCCCGAGAGGCGCGCGTCCCCGCCGGCGCAGTCGAGAACGGCCCGAGGTCCGGATCCCCCAGGCGAAGCCGCCCCGAACTCGGCGCGCAGAACGAGCACTCCGTTGACCCGCACGAGGAGCGTGTCGTCGAGGTTCGCGAGGCTCACGCGCGCGCCAGGGGCGCACGGCTCATCCACCCGTCCAAGCTCGGTCCGCAGCACGGGCCCCGCCTGCCCTGACCCCGGCAGGCGCGTGAGGCGCCACAGGACCAGTCCCTCGGCGGAGGCTTCGAGGCGAGCGTGCTCGCCGCCCTCGCGCAGGGTGATCCCAAGGGTCGCCGCCGGGTCGAGCTCGAGGCCCTCAACGGTCAGCTCCAGGTCGCCCACGACCTCCTCCCCCGGGACCCAGGACCCTGCCGGGTCCAGGTGTCCGTCGGTGAGTTCGAGCACGGTCTCGAGGGTCAGGCCCTCCGGCAGGGTCCATCCCCCTGCGCCGGCCTCGGGCAGCGTCGTGCTCCAGAGCGACGACCAACCCCACCGCGCGAGGTCGAAGATCGGCACGAGAGGCAACTCGGCCGCGCTGCGATCTAGGCGCTCCCGGTCCACCAGCAGGTCCCCCGCTGAGGTGATCGAGAGCTCCTCTCCGGGCAGCCCCACCACGCGCTTCACCAGCGGATCCGCCTCGGCCGCGCGCACGACAACCACCTCTCCGCGCTCGGGCAGCGAGGTGTCGAACAGCACCGCCACCCGCTGACCGGGCAGCAGGGTGGGCACCATGGAGGAGGAGCCCACCGTGAAGAGGTCGCCCACGAAGGCGCGCACGGCGACGAACGCCGTCAGCAGGAGGGCAAGACCCCAGGCGAGGGACTTCAGGCGCAGCATCGCGCGCTAGGCCTGGAGGAGAGCCTTGGCAACGGCCACGAACAGCACCGACCCCGACACGTCCGAGAGGCAGATGAGGAAGGGCCCGGCGACGATGGCCGGATCGATCCCCATGCGCATGCAGACGACCGGGACCGAGGTCCCCATGAGGGCCGCACACAGGATGGCCGCGGCGGTGGCGATGCCCACGGCCAGGCCGAGCTGGCCAGGCTCGAGCAGGCTGACGACGCCCGCGAGCAGGAGGCCACAGATGAACCCGATCACGACGCCCACAAGGGTCTCGCTGCGCAGCATGGCGCGCTGGCGCGGCCCCTCGAGCTCGCCCATGGCGATCGCGCGCACGAGGATCGTGCTGGACTGGACGCCCACATTGCCCGCGAGCCCGATGATGAGCGGCAGGTAGCGGAGGATGTCGCTCGTCCCCGCGCCCTCGCCAGGCGCCTCGAGGAACCAGCGCAGGACCTTCGCGCTGAGCAGGCCGGAGAGGACCGTGATGCCCATCAGGGGCAGCCGATTGCGTACGCGGCGCAGGACGGTCGCCCGCCCGTGGAGGCTCTCGACGCTGGCGCCGGCCATCCGCAGCAGGTCCTCCTCGGCCTCCTCCGCAAGCACCTCGGCCGCGTCGTCGGCCGAGATGACGCCGATGAGGGAGCCCCCCTCATCGACCACGCCGAGGCTCAGAAGGCCGTACTTCTCGACGAGGCGCGCCGCCTCCTCCTGGTCCTGTGCAACGCCAACGGTGATCGGCTCCACCATCGCCTCGAGCACGGGCGTGTGGATGGGCTGGCTGAGCAGCACGCGGTCGGGGAGGAAGCCGAGGGGCTTGCCCTCATCGTCCACGACGAAGACCGCCAGCTCCTCCTCGGCGTCGTCGCCCTGCTTGCGGATCGCCTTGACTGCGTCACCGACGCGCTCGTCCGGCCCGACCGTGACGAACTCGGTGGCCATGATGCCGCCGGCCGTGTCGGGCTCGTGGGCCGCCAGCTCGCGCAGCTCCTGAGCGGTCTCGGAGTCGATCGCCGCGAGGACGTCCTCGGCGACGCGCGTGTCGGCCTCACCCAGGAGGTCTGCAGCCTCGTCCGAGGGCAGCTCATCGAGCACGCCGCGCAGGTCGCCCGCGCTCATGCGCACGATGAGGACCGCCCGCAGGTCGTCGTCGGCGTACTCGATCAGCTCGGCCTGGTCCTCCGTGCGCAGCTCGCCGAACACGCGCCAGGCGTCCTCGGCGCCCACGTCCCGCAGCCACTGGGCACGATCCGCCGCGTGCACCCCCTCCAGGTACCGCGCGGCCTGGCCCGGCGAGGTCTCGAGCAGGGAGCGGAACTCCCCTGCGTTCTTGTCCTCCTTGCCGGCCTGCACCATGGGCGCATCCTAGCCCCCTCCCGACCCGCTCGCCCCACCAGGTGCGGCTCCCCCGTACCATGCAGGGCGCGCCCCGCCGCGCCGAACCCCAAGTGAAGCCATGACCGCCGAAGACCGCGAGTTGATCCACGACTGGAACCAGGACCCCGCCCCCGGCTTCCGCGTGCAGCTGGACGACGAGACCCTCCGGGACGGCCTTCAGAGCCCCTCCGCCCTGGACCCGAGCCTGGACGACAAGCTCGCTCTCGTCCGCATCATGGACGACCTCGGCATCGACACGGCCAACGTGGGTCTCCCCGGCGCCAGCGCGAAGGCGCGCGAGCACATCCTGGCCCTGTGCCGGGAGATGGCGGACCTCAACATCACGCCCAACGTGGCCTGCCGGACCCTGGTGTCCGACATCGCACCCGCGGCCGAGGTCGCCCAGCAGGTCGGCTCGCCGGTCGAGGTCTGCGCCTTCATCGGCTCCTCCCCCATCCGGATGTACGCGGAGGGCTGGGAGATCGAGAAGATGGTGGCCCTCTCGAAGGAGGCCGTCTCATTCGCGACCGGCGAGGGCCTCCCGTGCATGTTCGTGACCGAGGACACGACGCGCGCCCACCCCGATCACGTTCGGGCCCTGTACGAGACGGCGATCGAGGCCGGCGCCAAGCGCATCTGCGTGTGCGACACCTGCGGGCATGTGACGCCCTCGGGCGTGCGCTCCCTGATCACCTTCGTCAGGAAGATCGTCGAGGAGAGCGGGCAGGACGTCGGGATCGACTGGCACGGTCACCGCGACCGAGGCCTCGGCCTCGCCAACGCCCTGGCCGCCATCGAGGCCGGCGCCACCCGCATCCACGGCTCGGCCATGGGCGTGGGCGAGCGCACGGGCAACGTGGAGATGGACCTGCTCCTGGTGAATCTGAAGCTGCTGGGGTGGTTCGACGGGGACCTGACTGCCCTCACGGACTACGTGCAGCTCGCGGCGCGCTCCGTGGGCGTCCCGCTGCCCCCGAACTACGCCGTCTTCGGCAAGGACGCGTTCGAGACCTCGACGGGCGTCCATGCGGCCGCGGTGATCAAGGCCTTCAAGAAGGGCGACCACTGGCTGGCGAACCGCGTCTACTCGGGCGTCCCCGCCGACCTGTTCGGTCTGGAGCAGAAGATCGCGGTGGGCCCCATGTCCGGCAAGTCGAACATCGTGTGGGTCCTCGAGCGCCACGGCGTGGAGCCGAGCGACGAGCGCATCGAGAGGGTCCTCCAGGCTGCGAAGACCTCCAACCGTCAGCTGACGGACGAAGAGGTCGTGGCGGCGGCCGCCGGCTGAGGCCCCCGCGCAGGCGAGAGGGGCTCCACTGCGGAGCGCGCAAGTTTCCGCGCGCCCCGCAACCGGGCTCCGCCCCGCGCGTCCCAGGGAGGGCGGGGGAGGCGGTGGCCCCCCAGGCCGAGCGCGGGGCCGAATAACCTACCGCCGCGCTCCCCGACCGCATCCCCGGAGCGCCCCACGACGCCATGTCCGAGCCGACCATCCTCTACACGCACACGGACGAGGCCCCCGCCCTCGCCACCTACTCGTTCCTCCCCATCCTGCGCTCCTTCGCCTCCGCGGCCGGGATCGGCGTCGAGACCCGGGACATCTCCCTCTCGGGCCGCATCCTCAGCCAGTTCCCCGAGCGGCTGCGTGAGGACCAGCGCGTGGCGGACCACCTCGCAGAGCTGGGCAAGCTGGCCCAGACCCCCGAGGCGAACATCATCAAGCTGCCCAACATCAGCGCCTCCATCCCCCAGCTCAAGGCCGCCATCGCCGAGCTGCAGGGCCAGGGCTTCGACCTGCCCGACTATCCCGACGACCCCCAGGACGAGGCCGCCGCGGCCGTCAAGGCCCGCTACGACTCCGTGAAGGGCAGCGCCGTGAACCCCGTCCTGCGCGAGGGCAACTCGGACCGCCGCGCCCCGCGCGCCGTGAAGGACTACGCCCGCGCCAACCCGCACCGGATGGGCGCATGGAGCGCCGACTCCGCCAGCCACGTGTCCAGCATGGAGAGCGGCGACTTCTTCGCGAACGAGCAGGCCGTCTGCGTGGCTGAGGCCACCCAGGTGCGCATCGAGCATGTGGCCACCGATGGAGCCGTCACGGAGCTGCGCGCCCCGGTCGCCCTCGAGGCGGGCGAGGTCATCGACGCGACCTTCATGTCTTGCAGCGCCCTGCGCACCTTCCTCTCCGAGCAGGTCTGTGATGCGAAGGAGCGCGGCGTGCTGTTCTCGCTCCACATGAAGGCAACGATGATGAAGGTCTCCGACCCGATCATCTTCGGCTACGGCGTGCGGGCGTTCTTCGCCCCGGTCTTCACCAAGCACGCGGCCACCTTCAACCGCCTGGGCGTCGACCCTCGCAACGGCTTCGGCGATGTGGTTGCCAAGCTCGCAGACCTGGAGGCCGCAGAGCGCGAGGCCATCGAGGCCGATATCAAGGCCTGCCTCGCCGAGGGACCTGCGATCGCCATGGTCGACTCCGACCGCGGCATCACCAACCTGCACGTGCCCAGCGATGTGATCATCGACGCCTCGATGCCGGCGATGCTGCGCGACTCAGGCCGCATGTGGAACGCCGCAGGCGAGACCCAGGACGCCAAGGCCGTCATCCCCGATCGCAGCTACGCGGGCATCTACCAGGCGGTCATCGACGACTGCAAGGCGAACGGAGCCCTCGACCCCACCACCATGGGCAGCGTGCCCAACGTGGGCCTGATGGCGAAGAAGGCCGAGGAGTACGGCTCCCACGACAAGACCTTCGAGGTGCCCTCGGCGGGTGCCGTGCGCGTGGTGGACGCCGCTGGCGTCACCCTCATGGAGCACCAGGTCGAGGCGGGCGACATCTGGCGCATGTGCCAGACCAAGGACGGTCCGATCCGCGACTGGGTCAAGCTGGCGGTGAGCCGCGCGCGTGCGACCGGCGCGCCGGCGGTCTTCTGGCTCAACGCCGACCGCGCTCACGACGCCCGCCTGATCGAGAAGGTCCAGGCCTACCTCCCCGACCACGACACGGAGGGACTCACCTTCGAGATCCTGGCGCCCGCGGACGCGTGCCGCTTCAGCCTCGAACGCATCCGCCGCGGCGAGGACACGATCAGCGTCACGGGCAACGTGCTGCGCGACTACCTCACGGACCTCTTCCCGATCCTCGAGGTGGGCACGAGCGCCAAGATGCTCTCGATCGTGCCGCTGATGAACGGCGGCGGCCTCTTCGAGACCGGCGCGGGCGGCTCGGCCCCGAAGCACGTGCAGCAGTTCGAGAAGGAGAACCACCTGCGCTGGGACTCCCTGGGTGAGTTCATGGCCCTCGCCGCCTCCTTCGAGCACCTCGCGGACCAGACGGGCAACGCTCGTGCGCGAGTGCTCGGAGAGACCCTCGACGCAGCCACCTCGCGCTACCTGATGGAGAACAAGGCCCCGTCACGGAAGTGCGGCGAGCTGGACAACCGCGGGACGCACTACTACCTCGCGTCCTTCTGGGCTCGCGCGCTGGCAACCCAAGCGGCCGACGCGGACATGGCCGCGCACTTCGCGCCCATGGCCGACGCTCTCGAGTCCGGCGAGGAGGCCATCGTGAGCGAGCTGAACGGCGCCCAGGGCCAGGCCATGGACATCGGGGGGTACTACCACCCCGACCCCGCTCGCGCCTCACAGGCCATGCGACCGAGCGCGACGCTGAACGCGATCGTGGGCGGCTGACTACGAAGCGACCCAGCCCGCAGGGGCTGGGTCGCTTGGACCTGTGTTCACCCAGGCAGGCTCCCTGAAGGACTCTCGCGACATCCGGCAGTTCGACCGGGGGCCCCTGCCTAGGATTCGGCCAGCAGCAGGGCTGAAACCGGCCCTGAGCCTGCAACCTGCGAGAGGACTGTTCGTCCCGGGTGGGTGGGGGTGGCGGCGGCCTACCTCGGCTCCTCTCCGCCGAACATCCCCTGCTGACCCTGCACGCGCGTCAGCGGCTCCAGGTGCGGGAACGCCTCGACCAGCGTGGCTGGGGCGGCCACCGGCTCTCGCCCCCCCAGGAGCCACTTCAGCTCGAGGGCGTTGGCGACGGCCTGCCCCTCGAAGTGGTTGTTCGTGACCACCCAGGTCTGATCGACCTCGCGCGCGATGGCGTCCGCCCGCTTCGCCAGCTCCCCGACCTCTGGGGGCGAGTACAGGTAGTCGTAGCGCGCGTCGCGCCCGATGCCCGGCTGGAACCAGGTCGAATGGTTGCGACCGTGGAGCCGCAGGTAGCCGATGGGGCCCGTCGGCCGGAAGCGCACGGGCGGATGGTCCCAGGAGCTCGGCAGGTCCACATGGGCCACCGAGTAGCCGAGCCCGCCGACGCTCTTCAGCTGGGGCGGCTCGAACCAAGAGCGATGGCGCACCTCGAGGACCAGCGGTAGGGGGTCGAGGAGGCTCTGGATGTGGCCGAGGCGGCGGACCTCGTCAGGACCCGCATGGAAGGTGGCCGGGAACTGCACCAGCACGCCACAGAGCAGCCTCCGGCGCACGAGCGGCACGAGGGCCTCGTGGAGTGCGCGGGCCTCCTCCTCCCACGCCGGGAGATCCACGGGCCCGTGGGTGAAGCGCTGGCTCGCCTTCACCGTGAAGCGGAAGTCCGGAACGCCCTGCACGGCCTCGACCCAGCGAGCCACCACCTCGGAGCGCGTGCGCGCGTAGAAGGTCGCGTTGACCTCCACGCCGTCGAGGACCTGGGCCAGGAGGGCCAGCGGGTGCACCCCACGGGGCAGCGGCTGCGGATGCACGCGCCCCGCCCAGTCGGGATAGGACCAGCCTGCCGTGGCGACTCGGATCACATTTCAGGCTCCGCTCCTGCGCGCCGCGCGGCCTCGCGCTCGGCCGCGAGCAGGGCCTCTCGAATCCCGGGCGTGAGGGCACGCACTTCCTCCTCCGAGATCCGGCGCGGCACCGGGATCGGGGCTCCCATGTGCGCGTGCACGCGAGCAAAGGGCTTGGGCACGGTGAAGCGGTCCCAGGAGGGCATGCGCCAGGCCCGCTCCACGTGGATGCCAACGGGTACAACCGGGTGGCCCGTCATGTGAGCCAGGAACGCCACCCCGTCCGTGATCGAGTGGATCGGCCCGCGCGGGCCGTCGGGGGTGATCGCGATGGTCATCCCGCCGCGGAGGGTGCGGATCATCTCCTTCATGGCACGGGACCCCCCCGCGGCTCGCGGACCCCACGATGATCGGGTAGCCCAGCTTGCGCAGCACCGCCATCGAGAGCTCTCCGTCCTTGGACGGTGAGACGAGAACGGCCGAGGGACGCCCCTTCATGGCGCGCAGCACCGGGAAGGCCCGGCCATGCCAGAACACCAGCAGGCAGGGCTTGCCCGAGTCGAAGTCGAGGGTGCTCGGGTCGTCGGCGGAGAGGACGCGCCGCCAGGTGAAGGACAGGAAGCGGAAGATCGCGCCGCCCGCGAGGGCAACGATCGGCTTCAGCAGGCGCCGCCGCGCGCGACGCACGCGGGCGGTCGTGCGGTGCTTGCGCTCCCTGGGAGGCTCACCTCCGATCCTGGCCATGCGAGATCAGTAGTCCCCGGCCTCGGCGTTCGGGATCGAGGACCCCTCCTCGAGCGAGAACTCCTTCGGCGCGGGCTCTGAGGTCGTCATGACCCCCACGGCAAGCATCGGAATCACTGCGAGGAACTCGGGCCCGAAGGAGGACTCGGAGTGGTAGCGGACGAGATCGCCCTCGATCCGGCGCCAGCGGCTCGCGGGCCGGAAGTGCTTGCGCAGCAGGTCCGACGGAGGGAGCGCGTCCAGGGGGTTCTGAGGGGCCTCCCCCTCCATTCCGGCCTCTTCGAGCCCCATGGTCATCCCGCCCATGAAGCCGCCCACGAGCGCGAGCACGCCGTCATAGGCTGCGGCCAGCACGCCCATCCAGTCCTCCTCGGTGGCGAGGCCCGAGCCGTCCTCCACGGCGATCACACCCTCGCCCTCCTTGCCCTGCGAGCGGATGGCCCGCTTCAGCTGGGACGCGTTGGTGCTCACGAGCAGGGCGCCACCAGCGACCGAGAACGACGGCTTGAGCAGACCCACCAGGTCGATGGGGAGGGGCAGGTCGAGGTCCAGGTCGATACCCTCGACGGCCTCGAGGGTGTAGAGCGGGTTCTTGCGGTAAGGCTTGTTGGTCACGGTGGCGGCGCCCGCAAGCTGGGCCTCCAGCACCCCCATGAGGGCCTCCAGGCCCGCACGGGCCGCCGCGTCGTCCTCGACGGGGATCGTCAGCAGGAGGGGCGGAGCGGAGAGCACCGAGATCTTGTTCGACATCGAAAGGGTTGCCCGGTTTCCGAGGCTCCCAAGCAGACCACGCACGGCCGCGGCGTCCAGCTCGGAGACGCCCTCCAGTCCGAGGCTGCGCTCCAGCTCTGCAGCCTGGAGGCTGTAGGTCACCTGAACGGAGGTCTCCTCCAGGCGCGCGACGGGGGCCTCCCCGAGGGGCTGGCCCCCAAGAGCCCGCGCCCCAGGCGTCACCGGGAACCAGCCGTCCGTCACGAACCGGTCCCCCTCGAGCACCACGCGCCAGTCGCCGCCCCGAGAGGCCATGGTGAACCAGGGCCCCATGAACCCCTCGCCGAGGGTCTGGAGGAGGTCCCCCACCCCGGCCGCGGCCTCCCACTGGGGCTCGAGCCGAGCCTCCATCACGACCACTCCGGCCGTAGCCCCAAACCTGGAGGCCGACGAGCGCGACCCCTCGGCCACCGAGCGGGCCTCTCCCAACGCGAGCTCGAGCCGGGAGCCCGAGCGTTCGCAGCGCATGGGCGGGGCGCCCGGCATCGAGAGGGTCCAGGACGCCGAGGAGGCTCCGAGCGCATCGAGCTCAGCGGCCTCGACACCGAGCTGCTGGCCCATGGCCCGCTGCAGGGACACGGCAGCCTCGTCGGAGGTTGCGTCCATGAGCATGAGGACATCCGCCTTCGGGGGCGCCCCCTCTTGCATGGCGCCAAAGAGCTCGAACGCGGCACCGAGGGAGGGCCCCGACATCGAGACCGCCTGGACCTGGCCCATCAGCTCCATCCAGGGGAGGTCGAGCAGACCCAGTTCCCCGGTGAGATCCCCCGTGAGACTGTCGAGCATCTCCAGCATGGGCTGAAGCTCGGGCTCCGCCAGGAGCGCGCCCCACGCCGTTCCGCCGTAGGCATCGACGAGCGCCTGCACATCCGGAACGCTGAGCGTGAAGGCTGCATCCTCGGGGTGGAGCGCAAGGTGATCCCCTGCAGGCCGGGGTCCTCCAAGAAGGGCGGGAGCGAGGGCGGCAAGGAGGAGCGCAGTGGAGGTCATGGCAGCGCAGATCGTGCGTGAGGTCGGGGGTCGCGTCCACCCAGAATCGGGCCAGCAGGCGCAGGGTTCGCGGCGAATCGGTCGATTCTTGTAGGACGCCACCCGGCCCAGCGCGGGGCTATCATCCCCGATCGAAGGGCCCAAGCCGCCCGCTGCGGGCAGCGCCCGCTGGCGCGAGCCTCCCCAGACCGACCCCGACCCGTTCCTCCCCATGGCCAAGCACAAGGCACCCACCCAGGTCACGATCCTCCGCGAGGAGAAGTCGCTGATGCAGGCGTGGGTCGATCGCTACTGGAAGACCTTCGCCGCCCTCGCGGTCGCCCTCACCGCCGTCCTGCTCTACCGGACCTGGTCCGCCGAGCAGGCCCGCGCGCAGATGGGCGCCGAGTGGGCTCCCCTGGACGCGGCCGTCCGCGAAGGTGACCGCGAGCAGCTCGCCGCACTGCGGGTCGCCAACGCGGGCTCCTCTGTGGGCGACTGGGCCACCTTCGCCGAGGGCCAAGCCGCCCTGGCGGCCGGGGACTCCGCGGAGGCTGCTGCCGCCTTCGCCGCCCTGGAGGGCTCCCAGGACCCCGTTCTGAGCAAGCTGAACCTCCCCCTCGGACCCGACGGCACCGAGCAGACCATCGCACAGCACCTTGCCGGCGCCTCCGCCGCGCAGGCCGCATGGGAAGCTGCCAACCCGGTCCTCGACAACGCCGCTCCCGCCCCCGACGCCCCCAAGGTGATCCTGGAGACGGACAAGGGCGAGATCGAGCTCACCCTCTACACCGACCGGGCGCCCATCCACGCCCAGAACTACATCAAGCTGGCGAAGGAGGGCTTCTTCGACGGCACCCTGTTCCACCGCGTGGTGCGCACGCCCGGCATGTGGATCATCCAGGGCGGCGACCCCAACTCGAAGGAGGGCGAGCCGAGCACCTGGGGCCAGGGGGGCCCCGGCTACGACCAGACCCCCGAGCAGAACGGCCTGATCCACGCCCGCGGCTACCTCTCGGCGGCCGCACCGGGAGCGGGAGCGCGCAGCTCCGGCAGCCAGTTCTTCCTGACTCTCGGCTCCTGCCACTTCCTGGACACCAAGCACACCGTCTTCGGGAAGATCACCGGCGGCATGGACATCGCTGAGGCCATTGGCAACGGTGAGATCCGTCCTGCCGAGGGCGCCCTCCGGGACATCCCCGTGGAGCCCATCAAGGTCCTCCGCACCCGGGTCGAAGGCGCCTGAGGCGCTGAGGCTCTCGGGCCCTGGGCACCGAGCCCGAGACACTTCGAGCGCGGCCGCGCCCCTGGATCAGGGGTGCGGCCGCGTCGCGTTTCCCACAAGTTCAGAGCGCGGATCGGCAGGGCCCCGCAGGAACAAGATCCTCTAAAGCGTCAAGAGGCGCTGGGGTAAGCGGTCGCGTGATCGCCGGACCGCCGCCGCAAACCTCTAGAACGCAGGGAGTTACGCCCCATGAAGTCCGGTGCGGGCGCATGAAAACAGTCTAGGTTCCTCCTCGTGCCCGCCCTGGGGGCGGTCATCACACCCCGAGCCGCTGAGTTGTCCACATCCGCTCCACAGAGCGGCGTGATCAGATCTGAGCGGTCGGGGCGACCCGCGCGATTAGGACATCCAGCTGCTCGCGTCCGTGGAACTTGACGACCAACTTGCCCTCAAGGTCCTCGGTGCAGTGGACCTCCACCGGCAGCCCAAGCGAGCGCTCGATCTTCTTGCGCAGATCCACGAGCCAGGGGGGATCCTGGCGCGCAGGTGCACTGCTGCCCTTGCCTCCGCTGCCGCCCTTCGCGGCGCCAGGTCGCTGGAAACTCGAGCCCTCCTTCGAGAGCTGCTCCGTGGCACGCACGCTGAGCTCGGAGCGTACGACCGTCTCGAGTCCCTTGAGCTGAGCCTTCTCCCCCTTCAGGGCCGCGAGGGCCTTCGCGTGGCCAAAGGTGATGAGGTCTGAGGCGACAGCTTCCTGGATCGGCTCGGGGAGGTCGAGGAGCCGCAGGTGGTTGGCCACCGCGGCCCGGCTCACCCCCACCCGCTTCGCCACCTGCTCCTGGGTGTACCCGAGGGCTTCCATCATCTCGTGGAAGGCCCGGGCCTTCTCAATGGCGTCGAGATCCTCTCGCTGAAGGTTCTCGATGAGGGCGACCTCCATGGTGCGGGCCTCGTCCGAGTCCTGCACCACCACGGGGATCTCCGTCAGGCCTGAGAGGCGCGCAGCGCGCCAGCGGCGCTCACCGGCCACGATCTGGTAGCCACCCTCGACCGGGCGCACATTGATGGGCTGGAGCACCCCGTGCTGCTCGATGCTGGCCTTGAGGCTGTCCAGGGCTTCGCTGTCGAAGACCTTCCGCGGCTGGTTCGGGTTGGGCCGTATGCGCGCGATGGGCAGCACCCGCGGGGACTCCTGCGGGGTCTTCGAGTCGGAGATGAGGGAACCGAGGCCGCGTCCGAGTGCTGTCATGTTGGAGAGGGTGTGGGGTTGGTCGAGCAGTATGCCTCGGCAGCCCCCACCTAGACGAGTGTTCCACGTGGAACACTCCACCTCCTCCCGCCTCTAGGAACAGCCCCAGCCCAGGGGAACTCGATGTAGCCGAAGTGCGTCCTGGAGATCGATGTTCCACGTGGAACACTCACACCCTTCGCGCCAACATGGCGCCGTGCCCATGCCCCCCCTCCTCGCCTGGTCCCTCCGCTCCCCCTGGAGATCACCGGTGTGTTGGGGGCTGCTGGGACTCGGGATCTTCGGCCCCCCCACGCTCACCCGAGCCCTGCGACTCTCGATCCTGGATGGGGGGACCGAGGGGGCCCCGCTTCAGTGGTGCCTCCTGGCAGGCCTTTCAGGAAGCCTCATGGGCCTGCGCCTGCTGGACCAAGGGGGCTGGATCCTTGCTCGCAGACGCGCCCTCGCCCTGCCCACGGAGGCAGGACTCCTCCTCGCCCCGGCGCTCGCCGCCATGATCCTCGCGCTCCTCCTGGGCTGGCCCTGGTGGGGTCTTCCTGCCAGCCCCTCCCTCGTGGGTGCCGCGACTCAGGTGATGCAGTGGTCGCTCCTCGGCACCCTGCTCTGGACCCTCGGTCTGAGGGGCCTCCCCCTCCTGATCGCCCTGCCTCTGACCGGCTGGGTGCTGCCGGCGGCTCTAGCTGGGTGGGCAAGCCCAGGCCCCTTCCTCGCCGCAGCCTTCAGCGGTGGAGCCTGGCCATCCTCCACCCCCCAGGGAGTCCTCCAAGCCCCAAGCCTCCTGAGCGCCCTTGGATTGGCCCTTCTCATCATGGCTGCCCGTAGGCTGCCCATCTTTGATCTTTCGCCCCCCGATGCGGTACGCGGTTCTCGGTGACATCCACGCGAACCTGACCGCACTGGAGGCGGTCCTGGAGGCGCTCAAGCCCTTCGAGGTGGACGAGATCCTCTCGGTGGGTGACCTGGTGGGTTATGGACCCTCACCCAGGGAGACCCTCGAGCGCGTCCGCGAGGAGGGGATCGTATCGGTGCGGGGGAACCACGACGAGGCTTGCTCAGGAAGGCTCGAGCCGCTCTTCTTCAGTGACTCCGCCAGGCGGGTGGCCGAGTGGACCCGGGGCGAACTCACCGGCGAGGAGAAGCGCTGGCTGGCAAACCTGCCCCTGACCCTGGACCTCGAGGGCTGCTCCCTGGCCCACGCGACCTACGACTATCCGCGGGAGTTCCGCCGGATCACCACCCTCCGGGACGCGCGAGCTTCCCTCGAACAGATCCCCAGTCAGGTGTGCTTCGTGGGCCACACCCATGTCCCGGTCGCCGTGCTCCAGAGGGAGGCCGGCTCACGCGAGCTGACCTTCTCGGTGTCCAGCGACCTGGACCTCTCCTCGACCCATCGAGCCCTGATCAACCCGGGCAGCGTCGGGCAGCCGCGTGACGAGGACCCACGGGCCGCATTTGGAATCTTTGATGTCGAAACATCGCGCTACCAGCTCCACCGGGTGTCCTACGACATCGCTCAGGAGGCTGAGCGGGTGCGCCGGGCAGGAATTCCCAGCTTCCTCGCAGAGCGCCTCGCTCTGGGCGTCTAGGCCACAAATCACACGCGGCCAAGACGGGGGCGCCTCAGCCCCGCAGGTAGCCGAGGTCCTCGGGCAGGCGCTCGAGGCCCCACTCCCCGATGCCGGCCTCGAAGAGCCGACGCAAGTCCTCCAGAGGCCTGGTGTCCCCGCGGAACACCAGCTCCCGGTGCTCGGGGTTGGAGCCCGCCAGGATCATGACCTCGAGGATCGAGCCTGCGTTGGCCACCTTGCCCGCCAGCTCGAGCTCGACGGGAGTGCCATGGTGATGGACCACCGCGACCAGGAGCGCGATCGGCCGCGCGTGCAGGGTCACCTCGGCCGGGATCTCCAGCGTGATCGCCTGGACATCGGTGTAGCTCGGGAGGAGGTCCTCTGCGAGGGTGCGTCCCGCCTCGAGCACCTCGAGGGCAGCCTGGCCCAGGTCGTTCAGCACGAGGGTGTGGACCTGGTCCCGGGGCACTAGAGCGGCCAGGCGCTCCTGGGCCTCGGCTGCCCGCTCGCCGTTCTCGTGGCGCTCCACGAAGTGCACCAGCTGGGTCACCGCCTCGAGCAGGTGGAGGGTCGCGGAGACATGGCCTCGTAGCCGAGGCAATCGCCCATCCTCGGCCTCCCGGCGCGTGTTCTTGATGTGCGTGTCGTAGGCCGACTGGAGGTTGTGGACGGTGGCCTCGAACACGCGCGCGTGCTCCTCGCGGCAGCGCGCCAGGAGCAGCCGCTCGCGCTCGACGGGGTCGTCAGACCGCTCGAGGCCCGCGGCCGCCAGCATGTCCGCGGCCTGGAGGTACTTGCTCGCCACCTCCGCAATGCGCTGCTCCTCGTCGGTGAGGTCCTGAATGCCGAGGGTGCGGGGCAGCCGGAAGTGGATGGCTGGCTGAGAGGGACCCTCGGGTTCCTCGCCCCCCACTGCAACCTCGACCCCGACCTCAGCGGCCTCGTCCCGCAGCGCCCCCAGGAGTGCATCCAGGCTGGCGCGGACGAACGAGCGCCCCCGGTCCACGGCGGCCTGGACCGCGACGACGCGGTCCTCCCCAAGGGCGCCCTCGAGGCCGTAGCCGGCCAGACGGCGGTGGAGGTGCTCGAGGGACAGGCCCGCGAGGGAGAAGCCGCGGATCGAGGCGGTCAGCTCCGTGAAGAGGTGATATTGCGCATTCCAACGCGCGCCGTAGTCATCCAGGCACGCCTCGAGCTCATCCGCCTCGCTGTGCAGCTC
>JBDQFW010000002.1:0-249 GCA_040265735.1 Planctomycetota bacterium
GGCGAAGGTCACCACGAGGGCAGTCGGAACGAGGGCCGCGTTCCACAGCAGCCGTGCGCGCCCCGCGGGCCGCTGGTCACCCATCACGCGACGGCTGTTGAGCAGCAGGACGAAGCTCCAGTAGGCCAGGGGCAGGAGCATCATCCCGATGTTCGAGGTCGGCACGGCGAGCCACGCGCGGGCGTCCCCCGTCCAGACGAACGGCCCGAGGGCGCCGAGGCCCGCGGCGAAGGCGCCCCAGCGGAAGGC
>JBDQFW010000002.1:259-42381 GCA_040265735.1 Planctomycetota bacterium
GCGCGCGGCCTCGGCGAAGGCGAGGCCGCTGATCAGCATCAGGACGATCACCGTGGAGACCGCCATGGCACGCACGCCCAGGCCGAAGACCACATGGGAGATGGCGCTGCCGGTCAGGGGCTCCAGGGCGCGCGCCAGGGCGCCGGCGTCGCGCTTCTCCAGCATCGCCGCCAGGCGCCGGTCCGGCTCGGAGACGAGGTTCATCACGAGCCCCACGCGCTCCTGCTTCTCGGGGTAGGTCAGGGCCTGGAAGCTCGCGCCCTTGAGGGTGTGCCGCGCGTAGCCGTCCGCGTCACCCGCGAAGCCCTCGGCCACGGCCAGGTCGAGCCGCTCCAGGTAGGTGCCCTTCGCCAGCGCCGCGTCGATGTCCGCCACCAGGGCCTGATCGGCCTGGCCGTGGAAGCGGTCGGCGGAGGCGAGCACGACGCAGCCCGTTGCGAGCACGAACGGAATCAGGAGCCCCGTGGCCAGATCGAAGACCGCGAGGCCGCGGAAGCCGCGGTTCCACCCGCGCCGCAGCAGGGAGCAGGGCATCAGAAAGGTCATGTTGATGCCCACCGCCGTGGCGGCGGCCGCGATCAGGACCTCCTGCTGCGTGCGCACGATGAGGCCCTCCCACAGCTCGGGGAAGCGTGCCGCCGCCAGGTCGGCGGCGTAGGCCGGAGCGGGCTCGGCCAGGAGGGAGAGGTCGGGGACGAGGCCGGCGAGGACGCTGCCGAAAGAGAGGCCTCCGCCCTGGCTGGCGATGGCGATCACGACGCCGAAGAAGGCGAGCACCACGGCGCCGACCAGGGCACGGAGGACGAGCTCGACGGTCCGCACGCCGCCACTGCTGCGACCGTAGGCGAGGACCACCGGCAGGGCCAGGGCCAGGACGATGGCGCAGGTGGCCACGGTGAGGCCCGTGCCCTTCCACTCGGGCAGCAGGTTCTGCTCCACGACGCCAGCGGCCAGAGAGAACTGCGGCAGGGCCCAGACGATGTTCGCCATCATCACCGCGACCAGCCAGCTCCAGGCCAGGACGGGGCTGACCTTCTCGCGCAGGGTCCGGAACGGGTTCTCGCCCGTGGTGAGCGTGACCCAGCTGATTGCGCCGAGGGCGATGACGCCGAGAGCCATCGCGAAGACCTGCACCCACAGGAAGTGCGTGCCGGTGAGCACCCCGAGGTAGAGCGCGGAGGCCAGCGAGCCGCCGCCAAGCGTGATCGCACTCTGCAGCCAGCCCGGCCCCGAGAGGCGCACCCAGGCCTTGAGGGTGGCGCCCGATCCCTGGCTCCGGGCCTCGGCCAGCAGAGCCTCCTCGCGCGCGACAGGTGAGGATTCCGGGGACGCTGCGTCGCTCATGACGCCATCCTAGGGGCGCACCCCGCGCTCCGCATGGCGCATCCTCGCGTCGTGGGGTCCGCACGGAGAGCCGAGCCCCCCTCCCTCCATGTCCCACGCCACGCCCCTCAATCCCCGCAGCCGCCTAGCGCTCGCGGCCGCCCGCGTCGTGATGCGGGACGGCTATGCCGCGGTCGGGCACGGGCCGGGCGACCTGCGCGCGGTCGCTGAGTGGGTCGACTGGGAGCAGACCCTGGCCCTGCGGCTGCGCCTCGACGCGGCCGGGCTCGGCATCGCCGAGGCGATGGACACGGCCCAGCGATACGAGATCGGGTGGGACCTGGCGCGGGCCTTGATCGAGCGGACCGGGGCCCTGGAGCTACGCACGGGCTTCGTGGCCGGCGCTGGAATCGACCACGCAGAGGTCCGCGACCTAGACGGGCTGGTGCTGGCCTGGTCCGAGCAGGTCGCCCTGATCGCGGGCACGGGAGGAGTGCCCGTGCTGCTCTGCCTCCCCGAGCTGCTCGACCTCGCCAGGGACGAGGACGCCTTCGTCCGCGCCTACGGGAGGGTCATCGATGCAAGCGCAGGGCCTGTCCTGATCCACTGGCTGGGCCCCTCCTTCCACCCCGGCCTCGCGGGCTACTTCCCCGGATCGTCCTTCGAGCGCGTCATGGCGTGGGACCGGGACAAGGTCCGGGGCTGCAAGCTCTCCCTGCTTGACGCGGCTCACGAGCGCCGCGTTCGCGTCGCGCTTGCCCCCCACGGCCAGGCCGTCCTGACGGGCGACGACCACCACTTCGCGGACCTGATCCTCGGGGAGAGCGAGGACATCCTGGGCGAGGTGCAGCTGCTCGGTCGGACCTGGCCGCTGGGCGCCTTCTCCCACGCCCTGCTCGGCGCCTTCGAAGGGCTCCACGCGCCGCTCCCGCGGCTGCTCACTGCCCTCGCGGAGGGACGCCGCGCGGAGGCGCGAGCCGGCCTGCTCGACTGCGAGGCCTTCGGGCAGGTGGTGTTCGAGCGCCCGACCCCGGCCTACAAGACCGGCCTCGCGTTCCGAGCCTGGGCGAACGGCGAGCAGACCAACGCCCTCCTCCCGTTCCACCGGGAGCGCGACCGGGATCGGGAGCACCTCACGCGCGTAGCGCGCGCGGCCCGCGCCGCGGGCGCGCTGGAGGATCCGGGCGCCGCCGACCGGTTGGCCTCCCTCGGGATCACGCTCGCGTAGGCGACGGCGAGCTCACGCATCAGCTCGGCCGACGGGCGTGCACGATCCCCCAGATCCAGTTGCGCCACACGCAGTCGAGCTCCACGAATCCCGCCGCGCGCAGGAGCTCGAAGTGCTCCTCCAGGGACGTGTAGTGATCGTGGGCCGCCGCGTGGTCGAGGAACGACTGGGTCTGCTCCTCCGTGCAGTGTCCCGGCAGCCGGCAGTGGGCCAGCCACGCCTCCCAGTTGAGCCCGTGCAGCTCCGGCGTTCGCCCGAGTAGCTGGTCCGCGAAGACGAGGGAGCCGCCGGGCCGGAGGGACTCGAACAGGCGCCGGTAGAGCGTCGCCTTGTCCTGGACATGGTGCAGGCTGATCGCGCTGGTGATGAGGTCGTAGGGCTCCGCGGGCACCGCGAGCTCCTCGAAACGCGCGACGATGCCCTCGGCCGCGGGCAGTCGCTCTCCCGCGACCTCCAGCATCTCGGGCGCCGCGTCCACCAGCGTCAGCCGGGCGTCGGGGAAGCGCTCCGCCACGGCCAGGGCGAGGTTGCCCGTGCCCGTGCCCAGCTCGAGGATGCGCTCGGCGCCCGCGGGCAGGTACGCCACCAGCCGCTCCAGCATCTCGTCGTAGCGCGGGACGCAGGCGCGAATGAGAGCGTCGTACTCGCGCACGCGCGCGCCGAAGTACTCGCCCGCGGTGGACTCCATCACGCCAGCCACCCGTGCTGGACATGGCCGTGCACATCCGTGAGGCGCATGTCGCGCCCGGAGTGCCGCACGGTGAGCCGCGTGTGGTCGAATCCAAGCAGGTGCAGCATGGTCGCGTGGAGGTCGTGGACCTCGGCCCGCTCGGAGATCGCGAAGTAGCCGTAGTCGTCGGTCGCGCCGTGCACGCTGCCGGCCTTCACCCCGCCGCCTGCGAGCCAGATCGAGAAGCCGTGGGGGGTGTGGGCGCGACCGTTGGCGCCCTGAGCCATGGGTGTGCGTCCGAACTCCCCGGCGAACACCACCAGGGTCGACTCGAGCAGGCCCCGCGCCCGCAGGTCCCGCAGCAGTCCGGCGATGGGCTGGTCCACCGCGCGCGCGTTGTCCTCGTGCCCCTTCTGCAGGTTGTTGTGCTGGTCCCAGCGGTCGTGGCCCACATTCGGGCAGGTGAGCTGGACGAAGCGCACGCCGCGCTCGACGAGGCGTCGGGCGAGGAGGCACTGTCGAGCGTACGACGCGGTGTGCACCGACTCGTGGTCCACGCCATAGAGCTCCCGGGTGGCGCGGGTCTCCTGGCCCAGGTCGAAGGCCTCGGGCACTGCAGCCTGCATGCGCCAGGCGAGCTCCTGGTTCTGGATCGCGGACGACACCGCGTCGGCCTCCTCCATCCCAGCCAGGCCGTCGAGGTCCGCGGCCAGGTCCAGGGTCCGGCGCCGGCGCGCTCCGCCCCCTTCGAGGTTGGCCATGGGACGGCCGCCCGGGCGCAGCACCGAGCCCTGGAACGAAGCGGGGAGGAACCCCGAGCCGTAGCAGTCGAGGCCGCCTGGGGGTGTCAGCCCTCCGTCCAGCACCACGTACCCCGGCAGGTCCAGCGCCTCACTGCCAAGCCCATACACCGTCCAGGCTCCCATGCTCGGCCGCCCTTGAATGCCGTGGCCGGTGTGCAGGAAGTAGTTCGCGAAGGTGTGCTCGGGGAACTTCGAGGTCATCGAGCGCACGACGCACAGCTCGTCCGCAACCGTGGCCAGGTTCGGGAAGAGCGCGCTGATGGGCAGCTCGCTGGCGCCGTGCCGCTTGAAGGCCCAGGGACTCTTGAGGACCGCACCCACATTGTCGAACTGCGTCGGCGGCGTCTCCATCTGGATCGGCTGTCCGTGCTCGCGATCGAGTCGGGGCTTGGGGTCGAAGGTGTCGACCTGGCTGGGGCCGCCGTCCATGTAGAGGAAGATCACGCTCCGCGCGCGCGCCGGGTGGTGCGGAGCGCGCGGCGCCAGGGGGCTCTGTCCGCCCTGAGCCCACGCCTGGTCCAGCGCGCCCGCCGCAAGGGCGCCGAAGCCCATGGCCGCGCGCCCGAGGAACGCGCGCCGGTCGCAGGAGGTCGCGGGTCGCGGGCTCATCGCAGGTACCGGAACTCCTTGGCGTTCATGAGGCCGTGGGCAAGATCCTCCCACGCCTCGGGACCCGGCTCCTCGCCCAGGAAGGCGAGCAGGCGCGATATCTCCTCGGGCGAAGCCGCTCGCCCGAAGGCGCGCCGCACCGCGCGCGCCACGCGCTCCTCGCGGGACCCGGGCGCGCTCGCCAGCTGCTGTCCCCAGCTCCGCGCGGCCTGCGCGACCAGGGGGTCATTCAGCATCGAGAGGGCCTGAGCCGGCACGTTCGAGGTCGAGCGCCTGCCGCGGGGCGTGGAGGGGTTCGGCCGGTCGAAGACGGTTAGGAAGGCCTCCGGGAAGTTGCGCCGCACCGCCAGATAGAGGCTGCGGCGCCCGCGGCCGTCCACCGGGCCCGAGCCGGGCCTGCCGCGGCCGTCCTGGAACTCGGTCAGGTGGATCGGGATGGGCGCGCCGCCCTGCTCCTCCCTGAGGAGGCCGCCCACCGCGAGCACCGCGTCGCGCAGGGCCTCCGCCGCCAGGGGCCGCACGGGGAAGTGGTGCAGCAGGCGATTCCCGGGGTCGCGTTCCGCGGCGCGCGGGTCTTCCGCGCTGCTCTGGGCGTAGGTGCTCGTGAGCACGATGCGCTCAAGCAGGCCGTGGAGGTCCCACCCGCTGCGCACCAACTCGCTCGCCAGATGATCCAGGAGCTCTGGATGGCTTGGGGCCTGCCCCATCACGCCGAAGTCGTCAGGGGTCGCCACCAGTCCCGTCCCGAACAGGTGGTGCCAGACGCGGTTCACCGCGACGCGCGCCGTGAGCGGATTCCCCGGGTGGAGGACGGCGTCTGCCAGCGCAAGGCGCCCCGATCCATCCACCGAAGCCAGGCCGCTCCAGCAGGAAGCGAGAGCCGCGGGGAACGCGCGAGGCACTTCATGCAGGGGAGCCTTGTGGTTCCCGCGAGAGAGCAGCACCTCGTCCACCCCCGAGCCGTCGAAGGCCGCGGGCGCCGTAGCGGACTCGAGCCGCAGCTCCGCGAGCAGGGCCTGCTCGGCGCCGTGCCAGGGCTCGAGGGCAGTCAGGACCTCGGCAGGCAGACCTGCGGGCCAGAGCACCGGCAGGAGGCGGTCCAGCTCGCGGTCGGTGAGGTCGCCGGCGAGGACGGCCTCCGAGAGCGCGCGGCCCGAAGGTCCGCCGCCGTCGGGCGCGGGACCGTTCACCACGGCCCGCACGCCCGCAACATCCCCGTCCACCGCCGGGCAGAGCTCCACGTGCATGCGGTGGCCGCGGTAGTCCGCGAGCCCGTGCTCGACCCAGCGCCAGGCGCCGCCCGTGTCGAAGGTCTGGACCACGGACTGATGCAGGGGCCCGGAGACCAGGTGGTGGCTGTCCACCGCCACATACACATGCACCCGGCCGCGCATCAGGTAGCTGACCGTGCCGGTGCGGCACTCGAAGGTGCGCGTGTGCAGGGTCCTCCCCGGCGCGTTCCAGCTGATCTTGCCGGTCTCGCCCGTGGTCCCCGGCGCCAGGCGCAGGGCCTCGAGCGCGGGCTCTTCATAGGCCGCCGGCAGGTCGAAGCGCACCGGCAGGTCCTCGCCCGCACGCAGGACAACCCCGTCCACGGCCGAGGCGAAGACCGCGCCATCCTGGCGCAGCGCGCCAGGTTCGAGGGCGTCCAGAACGACCGACTCGGGATCCACTCCTTCGAGGCCCGCGACGGCCGCCGCGCCCGGCTCTGCCAGCAGGTCCACCCAGCCCTGGAGACGACTCGCAGGAACCCCAAGGTCCCGGGCCGCCGCGAGGACGCGCAGCCTCCGCAGGCGCTGGTCCGGGTCCTCGGCCGGGGGCTCGGGGTCGTCCGAGAGCACGACCTCGTCGAGCATGATCACGCCCCAGCCGCCGGACTCCGCGTCCACGGCGCGGAGGCGCGCGCTCCTGCCCCGGTGCGGCCGCAGGTCGAACTGGCCCCACCGGAAGCGGTTCGAGTTCTCTCCGCGAAGCGCGCCCACCACCTCGCCGTCGACCTCGAGCTCCACGCGAGTGCCCTCGTGCCGGCCGCCCGCGATCCGCAGGTGGACCCAGTCGTGGCCCACCTCGAAGGCGGGGCTGGTGAGGGTGCCCTGCGGGGCGTCCTGCTTCGAGCTTGCGTGGGAGGAGACGAGGCGTGCTCCTCTGCCCCTGAGATCACGCTGCTCGGGCTTCACCTGCTCGTAGGTGGCCGGGCCGGTGCCGAAGGCCTCCCCGGCGGTCACCCAGGGTGCCCAA
This sequence comes from Planctomycetota bacterium, assembly GCA_040265735.1. GTDB lineage: Bacteria > Planctomycetota > UBA1135 > UBA1135. Next base: position 7,131 of record JBDQFW010000002.1, read on the forward strand.
GAGGTCCGCTCGAAGTCCTCGAAGAGCACCGGCGCGAGGTCGCTCAGCGCAGGTGAGTCCTCTCCCACATCCCGCGCGTGTCCCGCGACGGAGCGGGCTCCGTCGAGCAGGGCCTGCTGCTCTCGAAGGGCGGCCAAGGCTGCGTCGCGCAGGACCTGCGCGGCGTGAGGCGCGTGCTCCGCGCGCAGGTCGGCGACCTCCTCCAGCACGCGCCCGTTGTGCTCCGCGGTCTCGAAGCGGACCTGCCGATAGCGCGTCGAGCGTGCGAACCCGAGCATCGCCGCGTAGTCCGCCTGCCGCAGGGGATCGAACTTGTGGTCGTGGCAGCGGGCGCACCCCATGGTCAGGCCCAGGAAGGCCTTCCCAAGGGTGTCCACCTGGCCGTCGAGGCGGTCGGTCTCATCCAGGCGGGTGTCCACGGGCGAGTGCACCTCCTCGCCCAGCCACCACCAGCCGGTGCCCTGCACGCTCTCGTTGCGACCCTCGGCATCGCGACGCGGCTCGGACAGCAGGTCTCCCGCAAGCTGCTCGCGCACGAAGGCGTCGTAGGGCAGGCGATTGTTGAGAGCGCGGACGACCCAGTCGCGGTAGCGCCACGCCTGCGGGATGGGATGATCGAACTCGTGGCCCTTGGTGTCTGCGTAGCGAACCAGGTCGAGCCAGTGCCGGGCCCAGGTCTCGCCGAAGCGCGGTGAGGCCAGCAGCCGCTGCACGACGGTGCGGCGGTCCTCAGGAGAAGAGCAGAAGGCCTCGACCTCTTCGGGCGTCGGGGGCAGGCCCGTCAGCGCAAAGGTGACGCGTCGCAGCCACGACTCGGGCGCGGCTGCTGGCGCAGGATGCAGGCCAGCATCCTCGAGGCTCGCGAGAACGAAGGCGTCGATGGGGTCGGCAGCCCAGCGCAGGTCGCGCACGGCGGGCGGCTCGGGGTCCGTGATCGGCTGGAAGGACCAGTGCTGGGCGCGGGCCTCCAGGTCGAAGTCGTCCTCGCGCTGGGCGGCTGCGCCTCCCTCGGGGAGGTGCGCGCCGGCGTCGATCCAGGCGCGAATGCCCTCGATCTCTGCGTCCGCGAGGCGCCCCTCCGGCGGCATCAGGAGCTCGGGATCTCGGTAGCCCAGGGCGATTGCGAGCAGGCTGTGCTCCGCGTCCCCCGGCTCGAGGAGCCGGCCCCTGTCCCCGCCGGCGGCGATCCCGCCGGGAGAAGACAGGTCGAGCCCGGCCTTCGGGCGACCGCCGCCGTGGCACTCGACGCAGTGCTCCTCCAGCACGGGGCGCACGCGCAGCTCGAACGCCTCGCGGCCGGCCTGGACCTCCGCGGAGGGAGCGCCCTGGCTTGCAAGGAGGGCAACGAGGAGGGGGAGCGCCATGGTTGTCCGACGGGACGGTTATAACCGCTCGGGTCGAAGACCACCGCGATGCTGAACCTCCCCCTGCGCCTCCCTGTCCTCGTGGCGACCGCCCTCGGCGCGTCCGCGGCCCTGCTCGAGACCCGCGATCCCCTGGCCCAGGCCGCGCTCGAGTTCCGCAGCTCGCTCAGCGCCGAGCAGCGCGACGCGGCGTGCTTTCCCTGGGCCGATCCCGAGCGCCAGAACTGGCAGCCTCTCCCCTATGGCGAGGCCGGGGTCCGCTACGCGAACCTCGACGCCCTGCAGCGCGGCGCGCTCTGGGACCTCCTCGACGAGGTGCTCTCCGACGCGGGCATCGACACCCTGCGCGGGGTGATGACTGCCGAGGGCATCCTGGTCGGGATCGAGGCCGAGCAGGGCCGTCCCAGCAAGTGGCACGGGCCTGAGCGCTACTTCGTCACGCTGTACGGCGATCCGTCCGGAGCGGCCCCGTGGGGCCTGCGCTTCGAGGGTCATCACCTCTCGCTGAGCGTCCGCCACACCAACGGCGGAGCCACCGAGGTCGAGCCCTTCTTCGTCGGCAGCCAGCCCGCGCGCATCCGCGGAGGCGCCCACGACGGCCTGCGCGTGACGGGCGCAGAGGACGACGCGGGCCGTCGCCCCGGGGAGAGCCTGGACGCGGGGGAGCGGGCGCTGAGGGCTGATCGGGGTCCAGGCCGCCAAGCCTTGGACCAGGCCGAGCTACTTCTTCCCGGTTGCGCCGAAGAGGGGCTCCACGAGTCCCTCTTCCCACGCGTCCAGCAGGGCCGCGAGCTGTGCGACCCGCTGCGGGTGCTCCGCGGCCAGGTCCTTGGCCTCCCCCAGGTCCTTTGGCACCTCGAAGAGCTGCGGAGGCGCATCGCGCTCCTCCTGGAGGAGCTTCCAGGGGCCCAAGCGCACCGCCCTCGGCCCGCTTGAGCCTCCCTGTCGCCAGAACAGGGGTGCATCAGGGACCTCTGCGCGCGCGGTCCAGTGGGCCAGCAGGTCGCGGCCGTCGAGGGCCGGGTCGCCGCTCTCCTTCGAGCCCACCGCCGCGAGGAGGGTCGGCACCAGGTCGAGGGTCGTCGAGGGCACCTGGCTCACGCCCCCCGCCTCGATGCGCCGGGGCCAGCGCACCGCGGCCGGGACGCGCAGCCCGCCCTCGGTCAGCATCCCCTTGCGACCGCGCAGCGGCGTGTTCATGGCTCCGGTCTGGGTCTGGCCCCCGTTGTCGTTGGTGAAGACGACCAGGGTGTCTTCGGCCAGGTCGAGCGTCTCGAGGGCGTCGAGCACCTTGCTGACATTGTCGTCGAGAGCCACCACCAGCCCCGCGTAGTTGCGCCGCCGGGCGCCCTCGATGCGCGCCAGCTCGGGGCGCTCCAGGTCCTCCGGCCGCGCCTGCAAGGGGCCGTGGGGCGCGGTGAACGAGACGAACAGGAAGAAGGGCTCCTCGCGGTGCTCCTCGAGGAAGCGCACGGCCGCGTCGCCGAACCGGTCGGTGACATATCCCCCCTCGGGGGTGGGCTCGCCGTTCTCCTGGATCACGCGTAGGGCAGAGGGCTGCTCCATCGCGGTGTACGGCCTCGAGCCCTGGAGGCACCCATAGAACCAGTCCCAGCCCACGCGGTTGGGGTGATCCTCCTCGCGGTAGCCCAGGTGCCACTTGCCGATGAACCCGGTGGTCCTACCAGCCGCGCGCATGCGCTCGGCGAGGGAGCGGCCTGCGGCGGCGATGCCGCTCTGCTTGTTGCCCACGGGGAGGTTCTGCTCGTGGCCGAACTCCTGCTGATAGCGCCCCGTCAGCAGCCCCGCCCGCGACGGCGAGCACACGCTCGCGCTGGTGTGGAAATCCGCGAGCGTGAGGCCCTCAGCGGCGATGCGGTCAATGGCCGGCGTGAGGCTCGCCATGTCCGCCTCGGCCAAAGGCTGGAAGCCGAAGTCCGCGTACCCCGCGTCGTCCGAGAAGAGAACGACCACATTGACCGGGGGCGCGGCCTGCGCGCCTGAAGCAGGAACATTGCTCCGATCCTGCGAGAGGGCACAGCCGCTCCAGGCGACGAGCAGTGCAGCGAAGAGGCGCATGGACTCAGTCGCGCCCGCGGCGCAGGCGATCGAGGGTGACGGCCGCCACGATGATCGCACCCGTGAGGATCTCCTGGACGAACGGCGGCCAGCCCCGCAGGTTGCAGCCGTTGGCCAGGGTGCTCATCAGCAGAGCCCCCACGAGGGTGCCCGAGATCGAGCCCGAGCCCCCCGCCAGGCTCGCGCCGCCGAGCACGACCGCCGCGATGACATCGAGCTCCGCGCCCAGGGAGGCGGTCGGGTCCCCCACGCCGACCCGTCCCATCTGCAGGGCACCCGCGAGGCCCGCCGTCAGGCCGCCGAGCCCGTAGACCAGCAGCTTGGTGCGCTCGACCGGCACGCCGCACAGGCGCGCGGTGGCCTCACTCGAGCCGACCGCCAGGGTGTGCACGCCGAAGACCGTGCGCTTGAGGAGGAAGGCGGCCCCCAGGGAGAGCAGCAGCCCAAGGAGCAGGCCTGGAGCCGTCCACTCCTTCACCAGCAGATCGGCCAGGGGCTCAACGGCCTCACGCGGAGGCTCGATGGTGGTCTCTCCGCTGATCCACTTGGCCACGCCGCGCGCCGCGCCCATGGTGCCCAGGGTCACGACGAACGGCGCGAGCGAGAGGCGCGTGACGAGCGCGCCGTTGACGAGGCCCGCCGCCGTCCCGGCGGCCAGGCCGCCCAGGGTCGCGACCGCTGCCCCTTGGCCGGCCTGCAGCAGGGCGGCAACCGTGGTGCCGGCCAGGGCGATCACCGAGCCCACGGACAGGTCGATGCCGCCAGAAGCGATGACGAAGGTCATCCCCAGGGCGGCGATGGCCGTGATCACGGTCTGGACCGCGATCGTGACGAGGTTGCGCTGGCTGGCGAAGGCGGGCTCGGCCAGGCCGAAGGCGAGGCCCACGAGCAGCAGGCCCAGCACGGGCCCGGCAGCCAGCAGGCGGCGCGTGAGGTCACGGTTCATGCAGCGTCTCCCTCACCGCGCGCGGCGGCGTCCAGGAGGGTGGTCTCGGTCCATGCTTCTGCAGGGCGCGCGGGGCCGAGCCGGCCCCGGTGCATCACGGCGATGCGGTCACAGATTCCAAGCAGCTCGGGGAAGTAGGAGCTCACCACGAGCAGGGCCTTGCCCTGGGCCGCCAGCTGCCCGAGCAGGCGGTAGATCTCCACCTTCGCGCCCACATCCACGCCCCGCGTGGGCTCGTCGAGGAGCAGCACCTCCGCGTCCTGATGCAGCAGGCGAGCCAGCGCGACCTTCTGCTGGTTGCCGCCGGAGAGCTCCCCGATGGCCTGCGCCCCGTCCCGGCAGCGCACGCCGAGGGAGGCGATCCAGCGCGAGACGGCCTCGGCCTCGGCTGCGGGCCGCCGCACGCCGCTCGAGGCCACGGGGCGCGAGAGGGTCAGGTTGAAGGCGATGGAGCGCTCGAGCGCGAGGCCCTCGGCCTTGCGGTCCTCGCTGGCGAGACCGAAGCCCTGGGCGATGCGCTTGGCGGGCGCGTCCTGGCCGAGCTCGGCCGCGGCGAGGCGCACGCGTCCGGTTCGCACCGGCTCGAGGCCGAAGAGCGCGCGCAGGAGCTCCGTGCGTCCGGCCCCCACGAGCCCGGCGAGGCCGAGGATCTCACCGCGGCGCAGGGAGAGGGAGGCCTCCACGGGCAGGCCCTCGCCGCCGAGGCCATCGAGCTCGAGCAGGACCTCGCCCGGCGCTCGCTCGCGCGGCGGGAAGAACTCCTCCACCGCGCGCCCCGCCATGAGGGTGACCCAGGTCGCCGGGTCCGTGCCGGCCACCACGCCCGTCCCCACGGTCGCGCCGTCCCGCAGGACGGTCCAGCGGTCCGCGACGCGCTGGATCTCCTCGAGGAAGTGCCCGATCCAGATGACGCTGCACCCGTCGGAGCGCAGGCGCTCCACCACGTCGAAGAGGTGCTCCGCGTCCCTGCGAGACAGGGAGCTGGTGGGCTCGTCGAACACGATCACGCGAGCATCCGAGGCCAGGGCGCGGGCGATCTCCACCAGCTGCCGGGGTCCGGGCCCAAGCTCGGCCACGCGCGCATCCGGCGCCGGAGCGCCGTCGCCGAGGCGTGCAAGGGCACGCTCGGCGAGGGCCCGCCGCGAGGCGCGGTCCACGGCCAGGCCGGAGCGCGGCTCGGCGCCCAGGACGATGTTCTCCTCGACGGTGAGGTCCAGGGCCAGCGCGAGCTCTTGGTAGATCATCGCGACGCCCCGCGCGCGGGCCTCATAGGTCCCGCGCGGCGCATAGGGCGCGCCCTCCAGCAGGAGCTCGCCGCCGTCCGGGCGGTACGCGCCCGAGAGCACCTTCATCAGCGTGCTCTTCCCGGCACCGTTCTCTCCGAGCAGGGCGTGCACCTCCGCCGGACGCACCTCGAGGTCCACGCCTCCCAGGGCCTGCACGGATCCGAACGCCTTGGTCACCCCGCGCATGACGAGGCGCGGGGCGGGCGGGTGCTCGCGCGCCCCGCTCACCGACCCTCGAGGATGGAGAGGTCGGGCTCGAGCAGCCCGGCCACCTCGGGGGAGTCCAGGTTGGCGCCGGTGGCGACGGTCACACCCGTGTCCACGCGCGCGTCCACGGCCTTGCCATCGAGGTGGTCCACCAGGGTCCGCACGGCGGTGTCGCCCATGTGGACGGGATCCTGCAGCACAAGGGCGTCGATGTGGCCCGCGCGCAGGCCCTCGAGGAGGGTGCCGCTAGAGTCGAAGCCCACGAAGCGCACCTTGCCCGCGAGGCCGGCGGCCTCGAGTGCGCGCAGCATCCCGTGGGTGGCGGATTCGTTGGAGCAGAAGATGCCCGTCACGCCCGGGTGCGCGGTGAGCAGGTTCTCGGCGACGGACTGGGCGCCCTCCTTCGTGTTCCCTGCGTACTGGTTGGTGGAGAGCAGCTCGAGGCCGGTCTGCTCGCCCACGCCCTCCAGGAAGCCCTCCTCACGCTGGTGCGTGCTCTCCGAGCCCTCCACATAGCGCATCATCAGGGCCTTCCCCTCTCCGCCCAGCAGCTCGAACAGCTTGCGGCCCGCGATGCGTCCCGCCTCGCGGTTGTCGGTAGCGACGAAGCTGACCTTCCCCTCCCAGTCGAGGCCCGAGTCGGCGATCACAACCGGGATGCCGGCGTCCGCCGCCTCTTGAGAGACCCGGGCAAGGGCAGTGCCGTCCACGGGCATCAGCACGATGCCGTCGACGCCGCGGGTGATCATGGTCTCCACCACTCCGATCTGGGCCTCGCGGTCTCCCTCGGGCTGGGGTCCAACCCACTGGATCTCAACTCCCGCGGCGTCGCCGGCGCGCACGCTGCCCGCGTGGACGGCCTTCCAGAACTCGTGGCTGGTGCCCTTGGGAATGACGGCCAGGCGCCGCGGGCCTACGCCCTCCTCGGCTCCCCCTCCGCAGGCGGCGAGGGTCGCAAGAGTGAGGGCGAGGGCGGCGCGGCGGGTGGGGATCGTCATGACGGGGCTCCGCTCGGAGCCGGTCGGATCATCCTCGTCCCCCGCGCGCGCTGTCAACTCGCTACCGTCGAAGGCATGAGGATCGACGCGCACCAGCACTTCTGGACCTATGACCCGGTGCAGTACGGGTGGATCGGCGAGGGGATGGAGGTTCTCGCGCGGGACTTCGGGCCCGAACACCTGCAGGCGGAGCTCGAGGGCGCCGCGCTCGATGGAGCCATCACAGTTCAGGCGAGGCAGGACCTCGACGAGACGCGCTGGATGCTCGACATGGCCCGCGAGCATCCCTTCCTGCGCGGCGTCGTGGGCTGGGTCGACCTGTGCTCCACGGAGGCCGCCGCGCAGCTCGAAGAGCTGGGTGCTGATCCTGGCCTGGTGGGGATCCGCCATGTCCTGCAGGACGAGCCGGACGACCGCTTCATGCTGCGCGAGGACTTCCAGCGCGGCCTCGCGGCAATGGCCGGGACGGGGCTGGTCTACGACCTGCTGATCTTCCCGAGGCACCTCACGCACGCGATCGAGCTGGTGGACCGCTTCCCCGAGCAGGCATTCGTCCTCGACCACCTCGCCAAGCCGCCCATCGCAGAGGGCGCCCTCGAGCCGTGGCGCGCCAGCCTGGCACAGCTCGCCGAGCGCGAGCATGTGACCTGCAAGCTGAGCGGCATGGTGACGGAGGCCGACTGGGCCCGCTGGCGGCCGGAGGACCTCGCTCCCTTCATGGACGCGGCCCTCGAGTCCTTCGGACCCAAGCGCCTGATGTTCGGCTCGGACTGGCCCGTCTGCACCCTGGCCGCCCCTTATCAGGCAGTTCACGCGGTGGCCATGGACTGGGCGTCCAAGCTCTCCGACGACGAGCGCGCCTCCCTGTTCGGAGAGTGCGCCGCCCGCGTCTACCTCAAGCACTGCTCCTGAGGCTCCTCATGCTGTCGACCCTGCTCCTCACGGCGCTCCCCCTCGCGACTCTGGCCGCGCCCCTCGCCCCAAGGCCCCAGGAGCAGGAGGCGAGTCCTGTCCGCACGCCCCGGGCCCTGATGATCTTCGTGGACGGCTTCGTCCCAGACGCCATCGCCGCCACCGAGACGCCCCACCTGGACCGCCTGACGGCGGACGGCGCCTGGTCCCTCGAGGCGCGCGCCGAGAGCACCACGATCAGCGGCGCGGGCTGGACGACCTTCCTGACGGGCGTCCACTTCGACAAGCACGGGATCCCGGACAACCAGTTCCTCTCGCCGAACGCCGAGCAGTTCCCTCCGGTCACGGCGCGCCTGAAGGAGGCTCGGCCGGACGCCATCACGGCCATCGCCCAGTCCTGGGAGCCCATCCATCGGCATGTGACGGCCCACGCCAACGCCACCCACTCGATCTACTACGACTTCTACCAGTTCGACGAGGACTACTTCGACGACTCCTCCGTCGATGCGCTGCTGGTGGATGCCATGGTTCCGCTCCTGCGGGGCGAGCCGCTGGACCTCGCCGTCGTGATGCTGGGCGAGCTCGATGGGGTCGGTCACCTGGAGGGCAACCAGCACTATCACGCCCAGGACGAGCTCTATCAGCGCAAGCTGCGCCAGATCGACGCCGAGGTCGGCCGCCTGCTGGCGGCGATCGACGCGCGCCCTGCCAGGGCTGAGGAGGACTGGCTCGTGATCCTGACCGCCGACCACGCGGGCTCGAGGGGACGGGGCCACGGGCTGAACATCCCGAGCCACCGCGAGATGCCGTTCATCGTGAGCGCTCCCTGGGTTGCGCCCGGCCGCGTGTGGCCCGCGCCGAAGGCGCCGGATCTCGTGCGCACGGTGCTCCACCACCTCGGGGTCGAGCCCGATCCAGCCTGGGGTCTCGACGGCGCCGTGATCGGCGCGGCCCCTGGCGCAAGGCCGACCGCGGCCCTCGACGCGAACCTCCTGGTGAACCCGGGCGCCGAGGCCGAGCGCGGGTTCCGCGGGTTCACGGGCCACCCCGACGCCTCGATCCTCGGCTGGAGCGATCCGGGCTGGATGTCGGTGATCGAGTACGGCAGCGAGGGCTTCACCGGCATCGCGGCCTCCGCGGCGATGCCGAACCAGCGCTTCTTCGCGGCGGACCCCTCCAAGAACGGGGCCCGCATCCTCCAGCGGATCGACCTCTCACCCCTCGCGGACGACCTCGCCGCGGGGTGCCAGGTCACTGCCCGGTGCGTCCTCGGCGGCCTGCCCGGCGAGGTGACGGGCCTGCGCGTTCGAGTCCACTTCTTCGACGGCGAGGGGGAGGAGGTCGCGGACCTGATGCTCGCCCTGGGAGAGGACAGCCCGCTTGCGGAAGACCGCCAGGGAGCGCCTCCCTGGAGCAACCTCGAGGCGGTGGACCTCGTCCCTGCCGAGGCCCGCAGCGTGGAGTTCATCCTGGAGACGACCCCGGGTCCCGGCACCAAGGGTGGCTGGGCGGACGACCTCTCCCTCGTGATCAGCAGACGCTAGGCTCCCTCCCCCCGGGTCGCAGCCGATTCGGACTCCCCATGAGCAACACCTGGTTCCTCACCGGCGCCCTCGGGTGCATCGGTGCCTGGGTCACCAAGACCGTCCTCGACCGCGGCGACCGCGCGGTCGTCTTCGACCTGGGGGGAGACCCCCGCCGCCTGCGCGACCTGATGGACGAGGAGGCCCTCGCCCGGGTCGACTTCGTCCAGGGCGACATCACCGACGGAGCCGCGGTGCGCGGAGCCATGGAGGCGGCCGGAGTCACTCAGATCGTCCACCTGGCGGGCCTGCAGGTTCCCTTCTGCAAGGCCGACCCGGCGGCAGGAGCGCGGGTGAATGTCGTAGGCACCCTGAATGTGTTCGAGGCCGCGGCGGCCATGAGCCTCTCGCGGGTGGTCTACGCGAGCTCCGCGGCCGTCTACGGCCCGCCCGAGGGGGAGGCGCCTCCGGACGAGAGCGCGGCCATGGAGCCCACCACGCACTACGGCGTCTTCAAGCGCGCGAACGAGGGCAACGCGCGCATCTACTTCCAGGACGGGGGCCTCTCCAGCGTGGGCATCCGCCCCCTGACCGTCTACGGCGTGGGCCGCGACCAGGGCATGACCAGCGGGCCAACGAGCGCGATGAAGGCTGCGGTGCTCCAGCGCCCCTTCACGGTCGGCTTCTCCGGGGCCACGGACTTCAACTATGTCGGAGACACCGCCGCGGCCTTCGTCGAGGCCGCCCTGCGCGCCCCCGAGGGAGCCCATGTCTTCAACCTGCACGGAGACTCCGTCGAGGTGCAGCACATCCTCGACACCATCGCGCGCTTCGAGCCCGAGGGCGCGCGCGGCCTGTCCATTGCCGGGCCGGCCCTGCCCATCCCCCCTGCCCTCGAGAGCTCCGCGCTGGGACGGACCCTCCCGGGCCTGCCGCACACCAGCCTCGAGGACGGTATCGGCGAGACCCTGCGCCGCTTCCGCGACCTGGCCGAGGCCGGGCGCCTCGACACCCGCGACCTCGACTGAGCCATGGATCTGCCCGCCACTCCCAGCACCGAGGACGCGCAGCTCGTCCTGAAGCTCTACGACCTGCGCCGCGAGGAGGTCATGCGAGCCTCGCGCTCGACCATGCTGCGCTGGATGCCCGCGAACGCCGAGGACTGCATCGCCATCACGCGCTTCGACCACCCGGACAACGCGGCCTACCGGCAGGTCTCCTCCTACTTCGAGATGGCATACGGGTTCGCGCGTCACGGCGCGGTGCACGCCGAGCTGCTGGCCGAGGGATGCGGGGAGGGCCTGTTCCTCTTCGCCAAGGTGAAGCCGTGGCTGGCCGAGCTGCGCCAGGCGACCCGAGCCGACGCGTTCCGCTCGGCGGAGTGGGTCGCGGAGAACACCGCCCGAGGACGCGAGCTGGTGCCGGCCTTCGAAGCCCGGATCGCCAGTCTGCGGGCGGCGAGCCAGGGCGGCTGAGGCGCGATCGCCCGGACTGCCCGTTGGCACCCAGGGCGGGTGCTATAACAGCGGAATCCCCAGGAGTTCCGCAGTTGACCGCCCCCCAATCCCCTCCGCACCTCGAGCTGGCCCAGTGCGCGGTTCTGGTGCATCCCGACGACAATGTCGCCGTCGTCAAGCGGGCGCTCGAAGCCGGGACGGTGGTGGCACTCCAGACCGGCCGCACGGTGACCCTCACCCACCCGGTGCCCCCCGGCCACCGCTTCGCCCTCGAGGCGATCCCGGCGGGCGAGCTGGTGCGCCAGTACGACTCGCCCATCGGAACGAGTCGCGGCATCGCCGAGGGTGAGGTCGTGACCCAGGAGAACCTCGCCCACGAGGTCCCGCGGGTCCGCAACATCCCTGAGGACCTGGCGAACCCCGCTCCCGACTACCTCGAGGTCGACGCGCGCGGCACCTTCCAGGGCATTCGCCGACCCGACGGGCGCGTGGGCGTCCGCAACTTCGTCCTGGTCGTGCCGACCAGCATGTGCGCCAGCCACGAGGCCCGCGAGATCGCGACACGCGCCGAGTACACGATCTTCGACGAGGACAAGTACCCCGGCGTGGACGGCGTGGTCGCCATCCCCCACAGCAGGGGCTGCGGCAACAACGATGGGCACCCCATCGAGCACCTGCTGCGCACCCTGCGCAACTACGCGGCACACCCCAATGTGGGCGGCGTGCTCTTCATCGGACTGGGCTGCGAGAAGACCGGCCTCGCCATGTTCGAGCGCTACCTCGCCAAGCACGACGGGCTCGGCTGGGACAAGCCGATGGCGAGCATCTCGATCCAGGACTCCGGCGGCACCAAGGAGGCGGTGAAGCGCGGCCTAGCCGAGGTCGAGCGCATGCTCGAGGCCTGCAGCGGGACCGCGCGCGAGAGCGTGCCCCTCAGCGAGCTCACCCTCGGCGTGAAGTGCGGCGGCTCGGACGGCTTCAGCGGCCTCTCGGCGAATCCGTCCCTGGGACACTGCGCCGACCTCCTCGTGCGCTCGGGGGGCACGGTCATCATCACCGAGGTGCCCGAGTTCTGCGGCGCCGAGCACCTCTTCGCGGCCCGCGCTCGCGACGCCGAGGTGGCGCGCCAGGTGCACGACGCGGTGGACTGGTACCGGGCCCATGCGGCCAAGGTGGGTGCCAAGCTCGACGACAACCCCAGCCCCGGCAATGTGGCCGGCGGACTCCTGAACATCACCATCAAGAGCCTGGGCGCCATGGCCAAGGCGGGCAGCACCCGCGTCGAGGGCGTGACGGACTACGCCAGCCCCCCGACCGGCAAGGGCCTCTGGCTCATGCAGGGTCCAGGGTACGACCAGGAGAGCACGCCGGGCCTCGTGGCCGCCGGCGCCCAGGCCGTGATCTTCACCACGGGGCGCGGGACGACCATCGGCAACGCCATCGCGCCCGTGCTCAAGCTGGCCTCCAACACGCCCCTCGCCGAGCGCATGCCCGGCGACATGGATGTCTCGGCCGGGACCGTCATCGACGGCACCGAGACCATCGAAGAGGTCGGCACGCGCCTGTTCGAGCATCTGCGCAGGTGCGCCTCGGGCGAAGTGAAGGCGCTGGCCGAGGAGAACGGTCACCGCGAGTTCGGGTTCTGGGGCGGCGAGGCCATCTCCCTCTGACGCCATGCCGAGCCAGACGCGCGCCATCGCGCTGACCGCGCCCCAGCGGTTCGAGCCGGTTCAGGTCGAGGTCCGCGACCCCGGCCCCACCGACCTCGTGCTGCGCCCTGCCGCCGTCGGCGTCTGTGGGACCGACTTCCACATCGCAACGGGCGAAGCCAACTACAACCTGGACGCCAGCGGCGAGCCGATTCCGCTCGAGATCCAGCCCCAGATCCTCGGTCACGAGATCGTGGCCGAGGTGCTCGAAGCCGGCGCCGAGGTGAGCGACCTGGCCCGCGGGGACCGCATCGTGCTGGACCAGGGCCTCAACTGCCTGTCCCTCAGCCCGGACGAGATCTGCGAGTACTGCGCGACCGGCTTCAGCCACCAGTGCGAGAACTACATCGAGTACGGCATCACCGGGCTCGCGGGCGGCTTCTCGGAGCAGCTCGTGGCGCCGGCGGTGAACTCGATCGTGATCCGCTCGGACGCCTCCAGCGCGGAGTGCGCGATGACCGAGCCCCTGGCGTGCATCCTGCACATGGCCTCTCTCCTCGAGGCCGCCAACCAGCGCTACCGCATCCATGCCCCCGAGGAGCGTGACCGGGTGCGCACGGCGCTGATCACCGGAGCCGGGCCCGCGGGTCTGCTGATGGTCCAGGTGCTGCGCAAGGTGGTGGGCTTCGACGGCCTGCTCCTGCTCAGCGAGCCGGACCCGAGGAAGCGCGCCCTGGCCGAGCGCTTCGGCGCCACCGTCCACGACCCGGCGGACTCCCCCCTGCACCCGTTCGTGGAGGACGCGACAGGTGGCCGCATGCTGGAGCTGGCCCTCGACGCCTCCGGCTCCGGCCGCGCGTTCGTGCAGGTGCCCGCGCTGCTGCGGAAGCAGGCGACGGTGGTGAAGTACGGCATCGGGTTCCACGGGGAGGGTCTGGAGCGCCTGAACGAGTTCCAGTGGAAGGAGCCGACCTTCATCATGCCCGTCGGGGCCTCCTCGCCCTTCGACGCGGATGGACGCGCCACGCGCTACCGGGCGGCCCTGCGCGCCATCGAGGAGGGCACCGTCGATGTGGCCTCCATCGTCAGCCACCGCTACGACGGGCTGGACTCGGTGCCGCAGGCCTTCGGCGGTGACCAGCACCAGCCGGGCTATGTGAAGGGCATCGTGGTGTCCTGAGCCCTCCCACCGGAGCGACCGCCACCGCCCCAACGACCCTCCCACCGTGCGCGTCTCCCTCTTCGTCACCTGCTTGATCGACCAGCTCCGCCCCGAGGTGGGCGAGGCCACGGTCGCGGTCCTCGAACGCGCGGGCTGCGAGGTCCACTTCGATCCGCGACAGACCTGCTGCGGCCAGCCCGCCTGCAACTCGGGCTACCGCGACGACGCCCGGACCGTCGCCCGCCAGGCCCTGGAGGCCCTCGAGGGGGACGACCCCGTGGTGGTCCCCTCGGGCTCGTGCGCCGCCCAGCTGGTGCACCTCGCGGACCTCTTCGAGGAGGGGACCGCCGAGCACGCGCGCGCCAAGGCCCTGGCGCCGCGGGTGCACGAACTGTCGAGCTTCCTGGTCGACCGCATGGGCATCGACGCCATGCCCTCCGCCTATCGCGGCCGGGTCACCTGGCACGATGCCTGCCACGGCCTGCGCGACCTGGGGACGCGCGACCAGCCGCGCCGCCTGCTGCGGGCTATCGAGGGCGTGGAGCTTGTGGAGCTCGCGAGCTGTGAGACCTGCTGCGGTTTCGGCGGCACCTTCTCGGTGAAGATGCCCGAGCTCTCGGTAGCCATGGCGGACCGCAAGCTGGACGAGCTGGAGCGCGCCGGCCTCGACGCGGTGGTTTCGGCAGACCTCTCGTGCCTGATGCAGCTCGGGGGCCGCCTCGAGGAGCGCGGCTCGAGCGTGCGCACGCTCCACCTGGCGGAGGTCCTGGCCGGATGAAGCTCCCCGAGACCTCCTCCAACATGGCCCACCTGAACGCCAACGCGTTCGGGTCCTCCGCCCGCGCCGCCCTGCAGGACCAGCCCCTGCGCAGCGCCCTGGCCAAGGCCACCGACACCTTCGCGGACCGCCGCGGCAGGGTGCTCGACGAGATGCCCGCCTGGGAGGAGCTGCGCTCCCACGGTAGCGCCATCAAGGCCGAGGCCCTCTCCCGCCTCCACCACCACCTGGCCCGCTTCGTCCGCGAGGCCGAGGCGCGCGGCACGCGGATCCACTTCGCCCGCAACCGCGCGGAGGCCTGCCAGGTGGTCGAGGGCCTCGCGGACCGCCTCGGCGCCAAGACGATCGTCAAGAGCAAGAGCATGGTCACCGAGGAGATCGGCCTCAACGCCGCCCTCGAGGCTCGCGGCCTGGAGCCGGTGGAGACCGACCTGGGCGAGTGGATCGTGCAGCTCGCGGGGGAGACGCCCTCGCACATCATCGTCCCGGCCATCCACAAGTCGAAGGACGAGATCGCGCGCCTGTTCAAGGAGAAGCTGGGCACGGACGAGGACCTCGACGCCGAGGAGCTCACCGCCGTGGCGCGCAAGATCCTGCGCGGCACCTACCTCGAGGCCGAGCTGGGGATCAGCGGCGTGAACTTCGCGATCGCCGAGACCGGCTCGTTCCTGGTGCTCGAGAACGAGGGCAACGCGCGCCTCTCCACGAGCCTGCCCCGCGTGCACCTGGCGGTGATGGGCCTCGAGAAGCTGCTGCCGCGCTGGCAGGACCTCGAGACCTTCCTGCGCCTGCTGCCGCGGTCGGGGACGGGTCAGCACCTCACCAGCTATCAGTCCATCTTCACGGGTCCCAAGCAGCGCCCCGAGGACGAGGGCCCGGACGAGGTGCACGTCCTCATCCTCGACAACGGCCGCAGCGCCGTCCTGGAGGACGATGTCGCCCGCGAGACCCTGGCCTGCATCCGGTGCGGCGCCTGCCTGAATGTCTGCCCGGTCTACCGCCAGGTGGGCGGCCACGCCTACGGCTCGGTCTACCCCGGACCGATCGGCGCGATCGTCACGCCCCAGCTCGTCGGCACCGAGAGCGCGGTCCCGCTGCCGAGCGCCTCGAGCCTCTGCGGCGCCTGCCGCGATGTGTGCCCTGTGAAGATCGACATCCCGCGCATCCTGCTGCACCTGCGCGGGAAGGTCGTTGAGCGCATGCCCACCCGCGCGCCCCTCGAGCGCCTGGGCTTCCGTCTCTGGGCCCTTGCGGCGAGCTCCCCGTGGCGCTGGCGCCTCGCCACCCGCCTGGGTCGGCCCCTCGCGCGCGTGGCCGCCTCGGCCTCCCCCCTGGGTCGCCTGGCCCGCAGGCTCGTCCCGCCCCTGCAGGGCTGGACCCATGGACGCACGCTGCCCAAGGCCGCCAAGGTCTCCTTCCGCGAGCGCCACGCGCGCAGCCAGGCCTCGGGAGGTGCGCGGTGAGCGGCGCCCGCGAGGCGATCCTCGGCGCCGTGCGCCAGGCTCTGTCCCGCGTCCCCGCGGCGCCCTCCGCCAGCGGCACCTCTCCCGCGCGCCCCGCCTTCGCGACGCCCGCGGAGCGCATGGATCGCTTCCAGGCCAAGCTCGAGGGCGTTGGCGGCAAGGTCCACCGGGTTGCGGACGCGGCCGCGGCCGCCGTGAGGCTCGGCCAGCTGCGCGACGCCGGCGGCTGGAGCGAGGTGGCGGTCTCCGACGAGCCGCTGGTGGCCGAGGTCACGAGCGCCTGCGGGATCGAGGGCTTCGACGGCGGCTCCGACCGCAAGCGGCTGGAGGCCTGCGATGTGGGCGTCACCACGGCCCAGTACGCGATCGGCGAAACCGGGACCCTGGTGCTGCTCTCCCACGCGGAGCGCCACAGGCTCACGAGCCTGCTGCCGCCGGTTCATGTGGCCCTCGTCCCCGCCGAGCGCGTGGTGGACGGCCTTGGTGACGCACTCGCAGGCGCGCGCACCGCCCAGGACGGCGCGCCGCCGCCGCTGGTGACCCTGATCACGGGCCCCTCACGCACAGGGGACATCGAGCTCCAGATGGTGATGGGAGTGCACGGCCCCCGGGACCTGCATGTCATCCTGATCGGCGAGCCCTCCTAGCCTCCATGAAGATCGTCTCCTTCCACGTCCGCGAGGACGCGTACCCGCACACCGGCGCCGTCTCCCCGACCGGCGAGGTCCTCGACTTCGACCACCCGGCCACGGGGCTGCCGACCCGCACGGGTCCCTTCGACTGGCTCGACACCGCCGGCGCCCACCACGCCGCCGCGCTGGCGCTCCTCGACGCCCTCGCGGGGGATGTGGCCCGCGTGGACGGCCTGCGCGAGGCAGGGGCCATCCAGGCCATGGACGAGCTCTGCATGGCGGCCCCCGTGCCGCGGCCGGGCAAGTTCATCTGCATCGGCCTCAACTACAAGGACCACGCCGAGGAGTCCGGGATGGACATCCCCGAGCGGCCGCTGGTCTTCTCGAAGTGGTCGTCCTGCGTGGTCGGCCCCGACCACAAGGTGATCCTGCCCCGCGGCTCCACCGAGGTGGACTACGAGGCGGAGTTCGCCTTCGTGATCGGACGCCGGGCCTGGCGCGTCACCGAGGAGGAGGCCATGGACCATGTCCTGGGCTACACCTGCGTGAACGATGTGAGCGCCCGCGACTTCCAGTTCGCGGACGGCCAGTGGCAGCGCGGCAAGTCCTGCGAGACCTTCGCACCCATGGGCCCGTGGCTGGTGACCCGCGACGAGATCGACGATCCGCACGACCTGACCATCCGCCTGCACCTCGATGGGAAGACCCTGCAGGACTCCTCCACGAACCAGCTCATCTTCGGCATCCCGCGCCTCGTGAGCGAGCTGTCGCAGGCCTACGCCCTCGAGCCCGGCGATGTGATCTCGACCGGGACGCCCCCCGGCGTGGGCTTCGCGCGCAAGCCCCCGGTCTACCTCCAGCCTGGGATGAGCATGGAGGTCGAGATCGAGGGCATCGGCGTCCTGCGCAACGCAGTGGTCGGCAGCGAGGAGGGCTGAGCTCTTGGGCCGGCCCCTGCGCCGCCTGCTCGCCCTCGCCGTGGGCGCACTGCTCGCCCTCGGCGCGGCCGAGGCCTGGCTGCGCGTGACGCTCGCCACGGATCTCTACGGCATCCATGTGCCGGGGAACGAGATCCTGATGCGCCCGGAGGCCGGCGGCCTGGTCGGGATCACTGGCCCCAGCGTCCAGCGCATCAGCTCCCTTGGGCTACGAGGGCGCGAGCGGGCGGAGGGCGACCTGCGCAGCGTTCTCTGCATCGGCGGCAGCACGACGGCGTGCGAGTACCTCTCCGACGGCGAGACCTGGCCGGACCTGCTCGCAGGCCGCCTTGCTGAGTCCTGCGGCGGACCGGTCTGGGTCGGCAACGCGGGCGCCTCGGGACAGAGGGCCCTCGACCATGTGACCGCCCTGGGGCGGCTGCTGGATCCGCTCCAGCCCCTGGACGCGGTCGTCGTCCTGGCGGGCATCAACGACGCCTCCCACGCGGTGCTGCACCGGGGCGCTCCGCCCGAGGATCCCGCCGCGGCCGGACCCGAGCAGCTGCGCCGCGTCTTCGCCGTCCAGCCGCTCCAGCTCTCCCTCTGGCCGCCCTCGGGGACCGCCATCGCGACCTGGCTCCAGCGCCGCAAGCGCGCGAGCTGGGACGCGGCCGCGCTCGAGGACCCTGATGGAAAGGCCTATGCCCTCCGCCGTGAGATGCGTCGCGAGGGTCCGCTCCTGCAGGAGCCGGTGGCCCTCGACCCTGCCTTTGAGCGCGCCTATCGCGAGCACCTCGAGTGGTGCGTGGGCTCGATCCAGCGCCGGGGCGCGACCCCCGTGCTCCTGACCCAGCCCACCCTCTGGGCGACGGAGGACGCGCGCGCCCTCGAGCGCTGCTGGTTCGGTTGGGTCGATGCCCTGCCTTGGGAGGGCCCCAGCGGCTATGTGGACCTCGCGGTCCTACGCGAGGTCCTGAGCCGGCTCAACTCGGCCACCCGCGCGGCCGCCGCAACGACCGGCGCCCTGCTCGTGGACCTCGAGCGCCAGCTCGACGGCGATGCGAGCGCGTTCTACGACGACTGCCACTTCACCGAGTCGGGCGCTGCGCGCGTCGCCGAGGAGGTGGCCCGGGTCCTGTCCCTGGGCGACAGTGCCTTTAGGAGCCGTTAGGCCTTCAGGAGCCGCTGATGAGAGCGGCCTCGATCTGGCTGGCGAGGCTCTCCACGGCAGCGGCCAGCGCCCCCGAAAGGGCAGCCGCCGCATCCTGCGGGGAGCCACCGGGTGCCGGAGTCGCGTCCGCGCCTGCCACCATGACGGCCCCCGAGGAGTCCCCGCGGGTCAAGGTCGCCCGGAGGAGGACGCGGGCCTGGGGCTGATCCTGGAGATCCAGCTCGAAGCGCTGCAGTGAGCAGGTGACCCGCAGGGTCCCGGGGGCAGTGGACGCGGCCACCCCGCGTCGCCCGTACAGCTCATCCTCGAGCGCCCTCTCCACGACCGCGGTCGGGCTCTCGACCCAGCGCGCATCCGCGTCGAACTCCACCTGGTGCCTGCCGCGGCGCACGACGAGGCGATCGCTGAGCAGCACCTCGCCGGGCTCCCACTCGATGCGCACGGGCGCGACGCCCTCACGCAGGGCAACGGGCTCACGAAGGGGCTCCAGGGCGAGGTCGAGCCAGACCACGGGGGGAGCCGGCGGCGGGACGAGGTCGGCGAAGCAGCCCGAGAGCGGAGCCGCGAGAGCGAGGACGAACAGGGAGCGGAGGTTCATGGGCTCAGCGGCCGCCGCGGCCGCGAATCAGGGAGGCGGGATCGAGCTCGAGCTGGCGCAGCAGGAGAGTGAGGGCGGAGAGGGTCTCGCGCAGTCCGCGCAGGGTCTGGCGCGACTCCCCGAGGGCGCCGCGCGCCTCAGGCCCGAGGTCCTCCAGGCGGGCGGCAAGAGTGGTGAGGGCGAGGCTCAGGCCGGGGAGGTCGCTCTGCTGCACCGCCTGACGCGTGGCCTCGGCGAGGTCCGCGACCTCGAGCAGGGCCGCGCCAGCGGGCCCCTCGCCCCCGGCCGTGCTCTCAACGAGGGCACGCAGCGCGGCCGCGGCGATCCGCACCTCGTCCGCCGCGCTCGCCACGCGCGAGAAGGTGGCGTCGGCGGTTCCCTGGAGCCCCGTCATGTCCACCGACGCGGCCTGGGCCTGGAGGGTGTCGAGGGTAGAGCGCGCCTTCGAGAAGGTCGCAGCGAGCTGCATCGACTCAACCTCGCTCTGGATGACCTGGGCCACGCCGTCGATCCGCTCGATCAGCTCCGGGACCTGGTTGGCGAGGGACAGCAGGGACTGCTCCAGGCCCTTGAGGGTCGAGCGTCGCGCGGGCAGGTGGTTGCGGGGTAGCTCGAAGCCGAGCACGGGGTCCTGGCCGTCCGTGGGATCCACGCTGTCCACCTCGAGGAAGCGCACCCCCGTGATGCCCGTCACGGCGAGGCGCACGCGCAGGTCCGGCGGCAGCATGCGGAAGAGGTCGGCGTCATCGGCCAGGCTCTGCAGCCCCAGGCCGCGGAGCACATCGAGGAAGACATCCGAGGTGACGCGGACGATGCGGCCATCGGGCGCGAAGGAGATGTCCTTCACCTTGCCGATCGTGACGCCGCGCATCTTGAGGGGAGCCCCGGTCTCGAGCCCCTGCACGGATTCGTCGAAGAAGGAGACCACCTCCGCCGAGGGCCGAATGAGCCGGCGCGCCCCGAGGTAGAAGGCCGATCCGACGAGCAGGAGGAGGCCGCTCAGGACGAAGAGCCCGAGCTTCCAGGAGGAGGATCCGTTCATGGGGTCACCTCCGCCTCGCGGCGGAAGAAGGCGCGTACGGCCGGGTGCGGGGGGTGGTCACGCAGCTCCTCGGGGGTGCCGAGGGCGATGGAGGTCCCAGCCTCGCGGTCGAGCATCAGGCAGCGGCCGCCCAGCCTGAAGATGCTGGGCAGCTCATGGGTCACGATGACCACGGTGCTGCCGTGGTCGTGGCAGAGCGACAGGATCAGCTCGTCCAGCGAGGCGGACGAGACCGGGTCGAGGCCCGCGGACGGCTCGTCCAGGAAGAGCAGCGGCGGGTCCAGGGCCAGGGCGCGCGCGATGGAGGCGCGCTTGTTCATGCCGCCTGAGATCTCCGAGGGCAGCTTGTCCCCTGCTCCCTCGAGGCCCACCAGCGCAAGCTTCGAGAGGGCGACCTCACGGATGGTGCGCGCGTCCAGGTCCGTCCAAACCTCGAGCGGCAGGCTGACGTTCTGCTCCAGGGTCATGGAGCCGAACAGCGCACCCATCTGGAACATGACGCCGAAGCGCGGGCGCCCGCGGTGCTCCGCGGGCCGCGTGAGCCCGGCGACCTCCATGGCGCCCCCCAACGGCGGCAGGAGCCCCACGAGGGTCCGGAGCAGGGTCGACTTCCCGCAGCCCGAGCCTCCGAGGATCATGAACAGCTCCCCCGCCTCGACCTCGAAGTCGAGCCCGGTCTGGACGGCCTGCCGGCCGTAGCCCACGGTGAGTCCCTGCGCGCGGATCACGGGCTCAGACCCCCCACAGGTCGTAGAGGACGGTGAAGCCCGCATCGACGACGATGAGGGTGAACAGGGTGGTCACGACCGCGGAGGTGGTCGCGCGACCGACGCCCTCGGCTCCCCCGCGCGTCGCGAGGCCGCGCTGGCAGGCGATGGCCGCGACCAGCAGGCCGAACACGACGGCCTTGCCCACGCCGCTGAAGACATCCGCGAACCCCACGGCCTGTTCGAGGGAGTTGCGGTAGGCCACGAAGGGAATATCGAGCATCAGGTTCGCGACCATGGCGCCCCCCACGATCCCGATGGCGGTGCTCAGGATCGCGAGCAGAGGAGCGATCAGCGTCACGGCCAGCATGCGCGGCAGCAC
Organism: Planctomycetota bacterium; assembly: GCA_040265735.1. Taxonomy (GTDB): domain Bacteria; phylum Planctomycetota; class UBA1135; order UBA1135. The sequence goes on from JBDQFW010000002.1 coordinate 28,404, forward strand.
CAGGAAGCGCACCGGGTCGAGGCCCATCACGCGCAGGGCGTCCACCTCCTCGCCGACCTTCATGGTCCCCAGCTCGGCGGCAATGGCCGCGCCCGACCGCCCCGCAAGGACGATCCCCGTCATGAGCGGCCCAAGCTCGCGCGTCAGCGAGAGCCCGACCAGGTCGGCCACGAAGATGTCCGCTCCGAACTTGTGCAGCTGCAGCGCGGCCTGGAAGGCAGTGATGAGCCCCATCAGGAAGCCAATCAGCGCGTTGATCGGCAGGCCGTCGCTGCCGTGCCGGTCCATCAGGCGCGTCACATCGCGCCAGCGAACGCTGGAGGGCGCGCGCAGGGCGAGGAGGCTCGAGCGCCCCAGGTCCCCGAGGAACTCCAGCACGCGGCGCTGGTCGAGGAGCGTTCCGCGTGCCCAGCGGCCCAGGGTCTCGAGTAGGCCCGGATCCAGGATCCGGCGCCGGGTCTCGCCGGCATTCCGCGCCAGGTAGAGGTCCAGCACCGGCTGCAGGTGACCCGGCGTGCCCAGGACGCTCAGGAGCCCCGACCGTGCGCGCCCCGCGAGCACCGCGGCCACCCCTCCATCGATGCGCTCGACCCCGGCCAGGTCCACCTCCGCCGCGCCGTGCTCCAGGGCCTCATCCAGCGCCAGCCGCACGGGCCCCGCGGCCGCCAGCTCCAGCTGCCCGCTGAGGACGAGGCGGCGCGCCATGCCCGGCGAACCCTCGGCGACCTGGATGCGATAGCTCAACGCTGGCAAGCCTCGCAGCGCGGCAGGCACGGTTCAAGCACGCCCCCGGTTGCGAGGAGGCCCCCAGGCCCGCACTCTCCGGCCATGGGCCACCCCCTCGAAGACCTCCCGAGCCCCGCACTGGTGATCGACCTCGACGCCGCCCGGCGCAATGTGGCCCGCGTCCTGGAGCTGTGCGGTCGCCCCGACCGCTGGCGTCCCCATGTAAAGACCACCAAGATCCCCGCCCTGTGGGAGCTGCTGCTCGAGGCGGGCGTGCGTCGCTTCAAGTGCGCCACGCCGCGCGAGCTCGAGCACCTGGCACGAACCCTCGAGTCCCACGGCTCGGTCGCCGAGGCCGAGGTGCTGGTGGCCTATCCCCATGTGGGCCCGACCCTCGACCTCGTGGCCGACACCGCGGCGGACCACCCCGAGCTGCGCGTCGGGATCCTGGTCGAGGACCCCGACGGGGCCCGCGACCTGCCGGCCCCCCTGGCCCCCTGGATCGACCTGAATCCGGGCATGGACCGCACGGGGCTGCCCCTCGAGGACGAGGACCGCCTCGCTGCCACCCTTGCGGCCGCGGGCGAGCGGCTCGCGGGCCTCTCCCTCTACGACGGTCACCTGCACCAGCCGGACCTCGCCGCTCGCGAGGCCGCCATCCATGGCCTCTATGACCGGGTCGCCGACGTCCTCGACCGCCACCTCGGGGCCCGCATGGCCGGGCTCGAGCTCGTCTCGGCGGGGACGCCAGCCTTCGCCCATGCCCTGCGCTACGAGGGCTTCACCGCCCTCGGACTGCACCACACCGTGTCACCGGGGACCGTGGTCCTGCACGACGGGCGCTCCGAGGAGGAGAACCCCACCCTCGGCCTCGAGCCCGCGGCATTCGTGTGGTCGCGCATCGTGAGCCTCCCGCGCCAGGGCCGCGTCACCCTCGACGCAGGCTCGAAGTCCCTCGCCGCCGAGGCCGGAGACCCCTGCGCGAGCGTCGTCGAGGAGCCGTCTTGGCGCGCGCTCGCCCCGTCCGAGGAGCACCTGCCCCTCGAGGTGCCCGCGGACGCGAGCGCCGCGCGCGGCCGTGCCGTCCGCCTCGTCCCCCGCCATGTCTGCCCGACCGTCAACCTGCACGAGGAGGCCGTGCTGATGGAGAGCGGCGGACCTCCCCGGGTCGTGCCCGTGGTCGCAAGGGCTCACGCGCCCTGGGTCTGATCACGCGCGGCCAGGGTCGCCAGGTCGAGGTTCGCCGCGCTGGCCTGCAGAGCGGCGCGCAGCTCCACGAGCGCGGAAGCCTCCACGCTGGCGCCCGCGAGCTCCTCCAGCCGGGCAGGAGTCCCCTCCACCGCGTCGAGGATGTCGGTCAGGCGCAGCTGGTCCACGGGGCGAGCGGGAACGAGGGCCAGGTCTTCGCCCTCGGCCTCCACGGTCCGCAGGACCCCACCGCGATCGAGGTCCGCAGCGACCTCGCGCACGAGCGCCTCGGGGAGCTGGATCTGCTGCGCGAGGCTCGCGGCCTCGGGCGGAGCGCCCCCTGCCTGGAACGCGCGCACGGCGGCCACGCACACGCGCAGGGCCGCAACGCGCCGCGCCAGCGGGCCTAGCCGCAGGGCCTGGAAGCTCCTGCGGAACGCGGGCTCCTGGGCGTGGGCGCTGGCCAACTCTGCGCCCAGCAGCAGGATGCTCCACGACACGAACAGCCAGACCAGGAAGACCGGAAGGGCTGCGAAGGTCGAGTAGATCGCGTTGTAGCGCGCGACGCCGATCTGGAACGACACGTGAGCCACCTGGGCCACCTGCCAGAGCACGCCGGCGAACAGGCCCCCGAGGGCAGCCGAGGCCAGCCGCACGCGGGTGTTCGGGACCAGCAGGTACACCATGGTGAAGCCGGCCGTGGTCGTCACGAACGCGAGCAGCTTGGCCCACGCCTCCCCCAGGTGCGCCGGGAGGTGGTCCGACTGGATCGCCGTAGTCACCGTGGTCGCAGCGACGAGCAGCAGCGGCACCACGATCACGAGGGACAGGTAGTCCGCGAACTTGCGCGCCAGGGTGCGCGCGCGCTTGACGCCCCAGATGTCGTTGAGGGTGTGCTCGACCGCGGACAGGAGCTTGATGACCGTCCACACCAGGACGAGCAGACCGATGGCGCCAAGGCTGCCGAAGTCCGTGCGCTCGACGAAGCCGAAGACCTGGTCGATGGCCGAGCGCAGCTCGGAGCCCGTCCCGTCCGGTGAGCCCGCCCCGAAGGTCCGGTCCAGGAACGGCTCGACCACATCGGCGCGCAGCCGGTCGTAGGCGCGGAAGCCCTTGGCCACGGAGAAGCCCATGGCGAGCAGCGGCACGATCGAGAGGACGGTCACATAGGTGAGCCCCGAGGCGCGCGTGCTGGCGCGATGGTCGCGGAAGCCGCGCGCGGTGAGGTACGCGATGCGCGCCGCGCGGTAGGCCTGGCGGCGCAGCCAACCCAGACCCACCAGGTCCACGGCCCACACCTCCTCGACGAGGAAGGACTCCACCCGGGCCCTCACGCCCGTGCCGCTCGCCGCCCGCTCGCTCACGCCCGCATCCTAGGTCCGCATGGGCGGGTGCCACGGTCCGGCTCACCCATCTCCCCACCGATCCCCCGAGAGGTCGATCGTCGTGCCGCATGGGGCTCTGGAACCAGGCTGCGACCGGCCCCCAAGCCGCGAGGCGGAGGGGGCGCGACCGCGGACCGCGGGCGTGCCGAGGGGGCACGCGAGGGTGCGCGAACTGCGCTATAACAAGGACGATGGCCGCTCCCCTCCTGCTGCATCTCTGGGCCCTCACCGCGACCGCCATCAGCCCCGGCGTGGGCGACTTGCCTAGGGAGCTGGAGCGGCCGGCGACGAGCGCTCCGGACTTCGATCGCGAGGTACGGCCGATCCTCAGTGAGCACTGCTTCGCCTGCCACGGACCGGACGAGGGCTCGCGCAAGTCGGGCCTGCGCCTCGACACGCCGGAGGGGGCCTTCGCGGACCTCGGCGGCGGCCTGCACCCGGTGGTCGCGGGCGACCTCGAGGCGAGTGAGATCTGGGACCGGATCACCACCGACGATCCTGGCGACCTCATGCCGCCGCCGGAGACCGGCAAGGAGATCGACGCGGCCGAGCGCGAGGTCCTTCGGCGCTGGATCGAGAGCGGCGCGACCTGGGAGGGGCACTGGGCATGGGAGGCTCCCTCTCGACCGGAGGTCCCGAGCGCGGGCGCCGCGTGGGCGCAGAATCCCATCGACGCCTTCATCGCCGAGGGCCTGGACGCCGCGTCCCTCGAGCCCGCTCCGGCAGCCGACCGCGCGAGCCTCCTGCGCCGGGTGACCCTGGACCTGACGGGCATGCCCCCCACGCCGGAGGAGCTTGATGCCTTCCTCGCCGACGAGGACGAGGGCGCCCTGGAGCGCGTCCTCGACCGCCTCTTCGCCTCGCCGCGCTACGGCGAGCACCTTGGCCGCATCTGGCTCGACGCCGCGCGCTATGCGGACACCCACGGCCTGCACCTGGACAACCTGCGGCTGATGTGGCCGTACCGGGACTGGGTCATCGACGCCTACAACCGGAACCTGCCCTTCGATCAGTTCACGATCGAGCAGCTGGCGGGAGACCTGCTCCCGGACGCTACCGAGGAGCAGCGCATCGCCTCTGGGTTCAATCGCTGCAACCCGACGAGCGCCGAGGGCGGGATGATCGCGGAGGAGTACCTCTCGATCTACGCCAAGGACCGCACCGACACCACGGCCACGGTCTTCCTCGGCGTGTCGATGGGCTGCGCCCAGTGCCACGACCACAAGTACGACCCCTTCACCCAGCGGGACTACTACTCGATGCTCGGGTTCTTCAACTCGCTCACCGAGGAGGCCAGCGACCGCAACATCACCAACCCCGTGCCGTTCGTGCGGGTCGCCGATGAGGAGGCTCGCGCCGAGCTGGCTGCCCTGGACGCGCGCATCGACGAGCTGGCCGCAGCCTTGGAGGCGCCCATGCCCGAGGTGGATGCGGATCAGGTGCGCTGGGAGCAGGCCTGGACCGAGGAGCTGGCCGGTCGGTGGCTGATCGTCAGCCCAAGCAGCGCCACCTCCAGCGGCGGCTCGACCCTCGAGCTGCGCGGTGACCAGAGCATCCTCGTCACCGGGACCAACCCCGCGCGGGATGTGTACGAGGTCGAGTTCAGCGTCCGCGAGGAGCGCATCACCGCCCTGCGACTCGAGGCCCTGGCGCACGAGTCCCTCATCGGGGGCCTGCCCGGCCGCGCGGTGAACGGCAACTTCGTCATGACCGGGGTCGAGGTGGCCGCGGCCCCGCGCGCCGGGGGCGAGTGGGAGGAGGTGACCCTGTCCCAGGCCACGGCCCAGTGGTCCCAGCAGGACGGCTACCCGGTCACGGACGCGCTGGACAACCAGCCCGGCGGCGGCTGGGGCGGCCTGGGGCGCAAGGGCAACCGCGACGCGGCCTTCGCCCCCGTTGAGCCCTTCGGCTTCGAGGGGGGCACGCGCGTGCGCGTGCGCCTGCGCTTCGAGTCCGTGCACGCCCAGCACGCCATCGGACACTTCCGCCTGGCGATCAGCGAGGACCCCTCGCTCCTAGCCAGCGCCGCCGGCGAGTGGTGGCTCGCCGAGCGCCAGGCCCTCTCCGGCGCCCGTGCCGACGCTAATGCACCCCATCCCTTCACCGGAGGGATCGACCTCCGCGCCGAGAGCGACGGCAAGCCGACCTGGGCCCGCAAGCCCGACTTCGGGGATGGGGCCATCCACATGTTCCCGCCCACGATCGGGAGCTACTACCTCACGCGCACCTGGGCCGTGCCCAGCGCCCGGGAGGTCGAGATCTCGTTCGGCAGCGATGACGGCGCACGGGTGTTCGTCAACGGCGCGCGTGCCTTCGCCAACCCGGCGGCGCGCGGGGTGGCCGCGGACCAGGACCGGTTCCGGCTCCAGCTCGACCAGGGCCTCAACACCATCCTGGTCGAGGTCAACAACTACGGGGGTGCCACGGGCTTCTACTGGCGCGTGGTCGGCGAGGCCGAGGGTGACCTCCCGGCGAGCGTCGCCCTGACCCTGGCCTCTCCGGCCGCCGAGCGCTCGCAGCCGGAGCAAGCCGAGCTCAAGGATGTGTTCCGGCGCGAATTCGCACCCCAGTGGATCGCGGTTCGGGACGAGCTGGCCGACAGCCGCACGCGCCGCACGCAGCTCGAGGGCGGCCTGCCCACGACGATGGTGAGCCAGGAGCGCATGGACCGCCGCCCTGCGCGCGTGCTGATGCGCGGCGCGTACGACAGCCCCGGCGAGGAGGTCCAGCCCGATGTCCCCGCGAGCCTGATGCCCCTCCCGTCGGACGCGCCGCGCAACCGGCTGGGCCTGGCCCAGTGGCTCGTCTCCGGAGAGAACCCGCTGACCGCCAGGGTCGTCGTCAACCGCCACTGGCAGCGCCTCTTCGGCACGGGCCTCGTGAAGACCTCCGAGGACTTCGGCATCCAGGGCGAGCGTCCCTCCCACCCCGAGCTGCTCGACTGGCTGGCGGTCGAGCTCGTCGAGAGCGGCTGGGACCTGCAGCATCTGCAGCGCCTGATGATCGGCTCGGCGACCTACCAGCAGGCGAGCGTCACGACCCCAGCCAAGCTCGAGCGCGACCCGCGCAACCGCCTGCTCTCCCGAGGCGCCCGCTTCCGCCTCGACGCCGAGGTCATCCGCGACCAGGCTCTCGAGGTCTCCGGGCTGCTCGTCGACGAGGTGGGAGGCCCCAGCGTGCGGCCCTACCAGCCCGCGGGCCTCTGGAAGGCCGTGGGCTACAGCTCCAGCAACACGGTCCAGTTCCGCCAGGACCCGGGGGAGGCCAACTACCGGCGCTCCTTGTACACCTTCTGGAAGCGTACCAGCGCTCCGCCGAACCTGGTGATCTTCGATGCGCCGAGCCGCGAGACCACCTGCGTGCGCCGCGAGCGCACCAACACTCCCATGCAGGCCCTGGTGCTGCTCAACGACCCCCAGTTCGTCGAGTTCGCCCACGCCTTCGCCCGCAGGATCCTCGGGGAGGCTCCGGAGGCCGACGCCGAGCGCGTGGCCTGGGCCTGGCGCATGCTGACCGGGCGCGCCCCCTCGGAGGCCGAGTCCGGCGCCGTGCTGGGTCTCCTGGAGGAGGCCCGCGCTCACTTCGCCAGCGACCCCGAGGGCGCGGCCGACCTGCTGCGGGTCGGTGCAACTCCCTTCGAGGGAGGCGACCGCGCGGCCGAGTTGGCCGCCTGGTCGGTGATCGCCAGCACCCTGTTCAACCTCGACGAGGTCGTCACCCACAGCTGAGAGCCATGAACCCCCTCGAGGAGCACAAGCAGAACCTGACCCGCCGCCTCTTCCTGCGCTCGACGAGCGCGGGGCTGGGCACGGCGGCCCTGGCCTCGGTCATGGCCCAAGACGGCCTCGCCAGTCCCCTGGCGGACGACCTGCGCGTCACCCACCGCGCCCCCAAGGCGCGCTCGATCATCTACCTGTTCATGTCCGGCGCGCCGAGCCAGTTCGAGACCTTCGACTGGAAGCCGAAGCTGCGGGACATGTTCGACGAGGACCTGCCCGACTCGGTGGTGAACGGCCAGCGCTTCACGACCATGACCTCGGGCCAGGCGCGCTTCCCCATCGCGCCCTCGGCCTACGACTTCGAGCGCTGCGGCGAGGCCGGCACCTGGATCAGCGAGCTGCTGCCGTGGCACAAGAAGATGGCCGACGACATCACGGTCATCCGCTCGGTCCACACCGACGCCATCAACCACGACCCGGCGATCACCTTCATCCAGACGGGCTCCGAGCAGCCCGGCCGCCCCTCACTCGGCTCGTGGCTCTCCTACGGCCTTGGCACGCCGAACCGCGACCTGCCGGGGTTCGTCGTGATGACGCCGCGCTGGACCGGTCGCGGAGATGCCCAGGCCCTGTACAACCGCCTGTGGAGCGCGGGGTTCCTGCCTGCTCGACACAACGGCGTGGCCCTGCGCTCTGCTGGCGATCCGGTCCTCTACCTGTCCAACCCTCCGGGCGTGGATGCCGACCTGCGTCGCAAGCAGCTCGACCGGCTCGCGTGGCTGAACGAGCAGACCCATGACCGGGTGGGCGACCCCGAGACCCTGGCCCGCATCGACCAGTACGAGATGGCGTACCGGATGCAGACCTCGGTGCCGGAGCTCGTGGACCTGGGACAGGAGCGCGAGTCCGTGCTCTCCCTCTACGGCCCGGAGGCCAAGAACCCTGGCACCTTCGCGCACTCGTGCGTGCTGGCTCGCCGCCTCGTCGAGCGCGGGGTCCCCTGCATCCAGATCTTCATCCGCGGCTGGGACCAGCACGGCAACCTGCGCGGGGACATGCCCAACGCCTGCCGCGACATTGACCAGCCCAGCTACGGCCTGATCCAGGACCTCAAGCAGCGCGGCCTGCTCGACCAGACCCTGGTTGTCTGGGGCGGCGAGTTCGGCCGCACGACCTACTGCCAGGGAGCTCTCTCCAAGCAGAACTACGGCCGGGACCACCACCCCCGCTGCTACTCCATGTGGATGGCCGGTGGCGGCATCAAGGCGGGCTTCAACTACGGCGAGACGGACGACTTCTCCTACAACATCGTCAAGGACCCGGTCAGCATCCACGACCTCAACGCCACGATCCTGCACCAGCTGGGCTTCGACCACGAGCGCCTCACGGCACGCTTCCAGGGCCGCGACTTCCGCCTGACCGATGTCCACGGGCGCGTGGTGAACGAGATCCTGGCCTGAGGACCCCTCCCCGGCTCGCCCCACTATCATGGCCTCCATGCTTGCTGCCGCCGCTCTTCTCTCTGCCCTGGCCGTTGCCAGCGCACCCCAGGACGAGCAGCGCTGGTCGTTCTCGAGAGAGAGCTTGAACGGCGAGCAGTTCCTCGAGGCCGGCAAGGGGCGGCCAGCCCAGTTTCCGGGCCCTCCCAAGCTCCTCGACGGCGGCCGCGGCGTCGTCCTCGACGGGCAGCAGTTCCTCACGGTCGCCCCCGCCCTCCCCTCCACCGAGCTTCCCGAGGAGGAGCTCACCGTGGAGGCTTGGGTGCTGCTCGACGACATTGGCCGCTGGGGCGGCCTGGTCTCGGCCGTGGAGCACAACCCCGGCGAGCTCAAGGGCTTCGTGCTCGGCTTCCGCGACAGCCGCTTCTGCTTCGCGATCGCGACGGAGGAGCACCCGACCCTGGAGTATGTGAAGGCCCCCGGCGCGCCGATCCTCGGGCGCTGGTACCACGTGGCCGGGACCTACGACGGAGACGCCGCCAAGCTCTATGTGGACGGCATGGAGGTCGCGCGCAGCGAGAAGCCGGGCGGCCGCATCGTCTACGCAGACCAGCACCAGTTCGTGCTCGGCTGCCTCAAGGACAAGGACGCGACCCACCCGATGAAGGGCGTGCTCCTCGAGGCCAGCCTCGAGTCCGACAGCCTCTCCAGCCGCAAGGTTTCCCAGCGCTTCGGCGAGGGCTCGCGAGACCTGCCCCAGCCGCCTGCCCCCGAGGATCGCGGGGTGAATGTGGCCACGGTCGCGGACATCCAGGAGAAGATCAACCAGGCCATCGACAAGGGCGCCAACTGGATCATGTCGCGCCAGACGCGGGACGGCAGCTGGGAGCAGGCCCAGCCCGGCTATCGCAACGGCATGACCGCCCTGGCCACCTACGCGGCCCTCAAGAGCGGCGTCAGCGCCGAGGACCCGGGCATCGCACGCGCCCTCGCCTTCCTGGCCGCGGAGGACCCGAGCAAGACCTACTCCGCCGGCATCCAGATGATGCTGATCAAGCACCTCGGGGACCGCGGGGACCGCAAGCAGGCGGGCCGCATCTTCGACGACCTGCTGGAGTGGGAGCGGCGCGACTTCGGGGGCGGTTACGGCTACCCGACAGGCCATGTGGACCTGTCCTGCACGCAGTACGGGGCCCTGGGCCTGTGGGCCGCGCACGACATGGGCTTCGAGGCCCCGCGCGAGGTCTGGCAGCGCATGCTCGAGGTGACCACGACCCAGTTCATGGGCCCGGTCAACGAGGTGCGCCCGCTGGTGAACCCCTCGGGCTACAAGGGTGAGGCTGCGGGCTTCCGCTACCGGCCAGAAAGCACCGACACGGGCGGCATGACCACCGCGGGCCTCACGGTTGCCTGCCTGGCGGAGCTGTGCGCGGGCCGCAAGCTGGGCTCCAAGAACCTGCGCCTCGTGGAGTCCTCCAAGCTCCTCGGCGCCGAGTGGCTGGCCCACAACTGGTCCGTTGCGAACAACCCCGGCGGCGGCCACCCCTACTACTACCTGTACGGGCTCGAGCGCGTGGCCGCCCTCCTCGAGGCCGATGTCATCGCGGGCCATGACTGGTACCGCGAGGGCGCGGAGCACCTGATCTCGAAGCAGCGCGGCAACGGCAGCTGGGAGGACGGCGAGTCCGACACGGCCTTCGCGCTCCTCTTCCTGGTCAAGGCGACCGCGTCCAACACGGGCCGCTCCGCCGCGGCCGCCTCTCGCGCGTTCGTGCGCGACCGCGGCCCCCTGCAGTTCCGCTCCACCGGCTACATGCGGCTGGCCACCTGGTTCGACCGCTTCGATGAGAAGGTCCTGGAGCGCTTCGCCCCCGAGCCGGGCCCGCGCGTGGTCTCGATGGAGTGGCTGGTGGACGGCAAGCAGGTCACCAAGCTCCCCGGGGACCCCTCCAGGCCCTGGTCCGGAGAGCGCTTCGCGACGCGGATCGAGCTCCAGGATCCGGGCGAGGCCAAGGTGCGCTGCGTGTTCACCGTCCTCTCCCCCGGCGAGGAGCCAGGGGGGAAGACCGAGACGCTCGAGTCCGACGAGCTGACCGTCAACGCCGTGCGTGATCCCAAGGAGTTCCTCCAGGCCACGGCGGCATTCCAGCGGGAGAGCCTCCTGCAGGGTGCCCAGTACCAGGTGCTCCAGTCCTCCATCTACGCAGACGATGGGCGCTACACGGGTGCCATGGCGTTCGACAACAGCCAGGCCACGCGCTGGTTCGCGAAGGTCGAGGACAAGACCCCCTGGGTGCGGATCGAGCTCGAGAAGCCCCTGCGCGCCAAGCGCATCGTCCTCCACCCCGTCGCGTCCAGCCTGCGCATGGAGGGCCAGTGGGACACCCTCGCCAGCGCGACGATCCTGGTGAACGGCGACTACGAGTTCGAGGTGGAGTTCCCGGCGAACGAGCTCATGCCGGTGCGCGCCGAGATCCCGACCAAGAAGCCCATCCGCTCCCTCGAGGTGCGGCTCGGCCCCTCGCAGCGGCCGGGCCGCCAGCCCGGCGTCCGCGGTCTCGCCGAGATCACCCTCGAGAAGTGACCCGTGCTGCCGGCCCTCGTCGTCCAGGCCGGGCTCGAGGCCCCCAGCGCAGAGGTCCGAGTCCTCAGGTCCGAGCACTACGAGCTCACCGTCCCGAGCGCCTTCGAAGACGGTGAGGACTGGCTCGCCCTGGCCGAGGCCCTGCACGAGCGCCTACGGGAGCACTTCGGCGCCGCCCCTCCCGAGGAGACGCTCCTCCAGGTCCAGTTCTACGCAGACCAGGCCTCGTACATGGCTGGACTCGCCGCGGAGGGCGTCGCCCCCGAGGTCAGTCGGGCCGGGGGCGTCTACTGGACCGGCACGCGCAAGGCCTCCTTCTGGCGGCAGCCCTCGCGCGCGTTCACGCGTCACCTCTACCTGCACGAGCTGGTGCATCAGTTCCACTACCTCGCGGTGATGGACAACCAGCCGCGCACGCCTACCTGGTACACGGAGGGCCTCGCCGAGCACTTCTCCCACCACACCTGGGACGGCAAGACGCTGCGCACGGGCCTCAGCGACCTGGTGATGCTGGAGGAGAACATCCCCTCCATGGCCGCCGCGGCGCGCAGTGGCACCCTCGATCTCGAGGAGGTGGCGAGCGGCAGGCTCGGCGGACCCAAGCCCGAGTCGTGGGCCCTCATCCACTGGCTGCTCGCCGGCCCGGACAAGGCCCTGACGGAGCGCTTCCGTGAGCTCGAGCGGCGCATGTGGGCAGGCACGCCCTTCAGCTCGAAGGTCTTCGGCTCGTCCGCGCGGGCCCGCGAGCGCTGCCTGAGCCAGGGCCTCGAGTGGCTGGGCAGCCTCAAGACCACCTGGAAGATTGAGTGGATCGAGTGGGACGCCGAAGGCGAGGTCCTGGTCGGCGACTCGGGCGTGGTCGGGCTGGTACGCGCTCGCGACGCCGGCCTCAGGGGAGGCCTTAGCAGCACCCTCGAGGGCTCGGGGCGCGCCGGAGTCATCCTCGGCTTCCGCTCAACGGGCGAGTTCCTGGCCGTCTACCACGACCCCCGAGGTCGCGTGTGGCTCTCGCAGCGCACCGACGGGCGCTGGATCGAGCTCGCCGGCGCTGAGGTCCCCTCGGCAACGCGCCGTGCGCTCGCAGTCGAGGTGAAGGGCGGCAGCACGATTCGCGTGACGGTCGACGGGGAGCGCGTCCTGGAGCACGAGGTCCCCACCGCGCTCCTGGCAGGCCCTCCCGGCCTCTTCACCGACGCCTGCCGCACCCGGTTCGAAGGCGTGCGCCTCGCAGGTGCGGGGCGCTGACCTGCGGACGCGTCCCCGTCAGGCTCCACAGCCTCTCCCTACAGCAGCAGCCCGGAGCCGCGCGAGGCGGGACCGGGCCGCTGAAGGAAGCAGGGCATTCGCCCTGCGCGCTCAGAAGATCGTCAGGTGCACGACCGGCGAGCGCGCCACTCCGGCCTGGGCTCCCGCATCGCGGACCTGCCACTGCAGCCAAAGCTCGAGCCCGATCATGGCCGGGTCCTCGGGCAGCGCCTGGTGCCAGGTTCCATGGCCCTGACCGGGCCCGGAACCCTCGAGGGTCAATCCCCCGCCGAGGCGGGCGAAGCCGGGCACCGCGGAGCCGGGTGCCGTAGTCGAGAGGGTCACCACGGCCTGCGCTCCGCCGAGGGCGTCGTACACGCCCAGGCGCCAGTCCGGGTTCCCAAGATGCGCGGGCGTCATCGCCACAACCTTGGGCACATAGCCTCCCGAGCCAGCACGGGCGCCCTGGGCCAGGACCTCGACGGACTCCGGCGCGCGCTCGCTCGCAAGGCGCGGGCGGTCGAAGGGCGGCAGCTCGGCAGCGACCCGCGGGTCAGTCAGACCGTTCACGAGGAAGTCCTCGAGGGCCGGACGGACCTGGGGCGGCACGGTCAGGTTGTTGAGCAGCGGGTCCTTGTTGCCCTGGAACTGCCCGCCGTCCGCGTCGTAGAAGGCCAACAGCTGAGCGATCGTGTTGATCGTCGGCGCGCCCGTATGGAAGAAGCGCGTCCCCCGCAGCCCCACGTTCCGCAGGCTCGGCGTCTTGAACCGTCCGCGGTCCCCGTTCAGGCCAGTGACCTCCTGCCGGCCGCGATCCTCATGGATCGGCCTCAGCCCCAGGTTGTGGTACTGGTTGTCCGCGAACAGGTTCCCGCCGTGGCAGGCGTTGCAGCGCGAGCCGGGGCTGACAAAGGCGCCCAGGCCGTTCTGCTGGGCAGGAGTCAGCGCCCCCTGGTTGCCCGCGGTGAAGGCATCCCAGGGCGTCTGGTTGGGAACCAGCGTGCGCTGGTAGGAGGCCAGCGCTAGGCCAATGCGCACGGGCGTGATCTCCGCCGTGCCAAAGGCCGCCTCGAACAGGTCGGCGTAGTCGACCGCGGCGGGGAAGTTCATGGCCATCGCCGCAGCGAGGTCGCTGGGCAGATCGGTCGCCAGCGCAAGGGGCTCGACACGCTCCAGCTTGGCGACCACCTCATCCCAGGTCCGGCCCTCGCCGGCCATCTCGACGCCGTCGAGAATGGGATGCAGAGACTGGCTCTCCAGGGCGCCTCCCTGGTTGATCACGACCTGGTTCGTCAGCGGGTCCCGGAACTGCCCGCTCACGCGGCCGTCCCAGAACAGCTCGGTGAAGTAGGCCCCCATCAGGTTCGTCGGCGTCGCCCGTCCGGTGGCCTGGGCTGCGAAGCCGAAGTCCGGAGAGGCCGCATAGTCCCCATCCGCCGCGGTGCGCACGACCCCGAGCGAGCCGAAGCGGTCATCACCCGTTCCGAGGATTCCGTCGGGGCCCGGGTGACGGCCGGCCTCCGCATCACGCGGGTCGCCCCCGCCGGCGCTGGGGATGTGGCAGGTGCCGCAGGCGACGGTGTCGTCGTGGCTGAGCTGCTCGTCCCAGAAGAGCGCCTTGCCCAGCAGGGCCTTCTCGGCCGTGATCGGGTTCTCCGGCGGCACCGGCACGGGGGGCATGATGACCTGGGC
>JBDQFW010000003.1:0-38344 GCA_040265735.1 Planctomycetota bacterium
TCTTCGATGTTCACTTTCACATTGAAGATGAATGCCTCACGCTCCGTGCCCGTGAGGCGCTTTTTCCTCACAAAGGCATCCACAACCGGGCCCAGCCCCGGGTCGTCGTCGTAATCGTAGTCGGCTTCGTCCTGGCGCGCCTCGAGGCCGCCGGCCTGGGTCCGGCACCCGAGGCCGACCGGCGCACCCTGATCCGCAGGGTGACCTACGACCTGACGGGCCTGCCCCCGACCCCCGGCGAGGTCGAGGCGTTCGTCGCCGACGACGCCCCCGACGCCTACGAGCGGCTGGTGGAGGACCTCCTCGCGAGGCCGCAGTACGGCGAGCGGTGGGGACGGCACTGGCTGGACCTCGTGCGCTATGCGGAGACCAACGGGTTCGAGCGCGACGGCAACAAGCCCAACATCTGGCGCTACCGGGACTGGGTCGTGCGGGCTCTGAACGAGGACCTGCCCTACGACGAGTTCGTGCGCATGCAGCTGGCGGGGGACGAGCTGCGGCCGGACGATCCCGACGCCCTCGTGGCCACGGGCTTCCTGCGCCTCGGCCAGTGGGACGACGAGCCGGCCCAGGGCCGCGTCCAGGCCCGGTATGACGTGCTCGACGACATCGTGCGCGCGACCAGCGAGGCCTTCCTGGCCACGACCCTGGGCTGCGCGCGCTGCCACGATCACAAGGGCGACCCCGTCGACCAGACCGACTACTACTCCTTCATGGCCTTCTTCGAGGGGCTGACGGACCAGTCGAGCGGCGGCAGCCAGGTGTCGATCCTGGCGCCCGAGGAGCAGGCCGCCTTCGAGCGCCGCCGCGAGGCCCACGAGGAGGCCATCCGCGACCATGACCGGCGCATCGACGAAGCCCAGAGGGAGCTCCTAGCCCTGCTCGACGGCGAGGACTACGGCGCGACCTCCTTGACCGACCTGCGCTACCGGTTCTACCGCGATACCTGGGACGAGCTGCCCGAGTTCGACGGCCTGCGGCACGAGGAGGAGGGCCCCCACATGGGCCTGTTCGACCTCTCGCCGGCCACGCGGCCCAACGCGTTCGGCCTCGTCTTCGAGGGGCGGCTCGCGGTGCCGCGCACGGGCGAGTACGAGTTCCGTGCGACGGTGGACGACGGAGCGCGCCTGCTCCTCAACGGGGAGGTCGTCCTGGCCGGCTCCGGCGGGCTCTGGGGCAAGGCTGCCCTCGTCGAGGGCAGCGCCGAGATCCGGCTGGAGTACATGCAGCGGGGCGGGCCCGCGACCCTCGAGCTCGCCTGGCGGGCGGTCGGGGACGACGTCTGGAGCCACACGACGAGCTCGCCCGCCGCGGGCTGGGAGTCCCCGGGGTTCGACGCGTCCACCTGGGCCCAAGGCCAAGGCGGCTTCGGAACCTCGGGTACCCCGGGCGCCCTGGTGGCCACGGAGTGGAGCGAGCCGGAGATCTGGCTGCGGCGTGAGTTCGAGTGGGACACCGAGTCCGCCGACGATCTCGTGGTGCTGCTCCATCACGACGAGCACGCGGAGGTCTACCTCAACGGCGTCGAGGCCCTGCGGGTCCCGCACTTCCGCGGGGACTACGCGGTGTTCGAGGTCAGCGAGGCCGCGCGCGCCTCCGTCCGCAAGGGGCTCAACACGCTGGCTGTCCACTGCCGTCAGACCGGCGGGGGTCAGTACATCCATGCGCGCGCGGTGCACCGGCACCAGACGCGCCTTGGGAACCTCGGCGCCGTCGCCCAGGGCTGGTCGTACCTGACCGGCGGGCGGGGGCCGATCCAGTCAGGAGACGTGCGCGGCCTGGTGCGCACGCATGGGGAGCGCCTCCTGGGCAAGGAGGGCACCGAGCGCTTCCAGGCGCTGCTCGAGGAGCGGGAGCGGCTCAACCGCGAGCGGCCGCGCCCCGAGCGCATGGCCTATGTCGTGACCGAGCGAGGTCCCAAGCCGCCGCAGATGTTCGTCCATGTGCGCGGCAACGCTCTAGCGACGGGCGAGCCCGTGGAGCCCGACTGGCCCGGCTGCATGGACGAGGAGCGCGCGGTGATCCCCGAGCCGAAGGGCCCCACCAGTGGACGGCGCTCGGTCCTAGCGCGGTGGATCACCTCCCCCGAGAACGGGCTCGCCGCCCGGACCGCGGTGAACCGGATCTGGGCCCACCACTTCGGCGTGGGCCTGGTCCCCTCCGTGAGCGACTTCGGCGAGCTCGGTGAGCGCCCGAGCCACCCGGAGCTGCTGGACTGGCTCGCGGGCTGGTTCGCGGAGACGGGCTCCTCGATGAAGGCCCTGCACCGCCTCCTCGTGACCTCGAGCGCCTACCGCCAGGACAGCCGCCCGCGCGCCGCGGTCGCGGCCGTCGCGGAGGAGGCGGACCCCACGAATACCCTGCTGTGGGCCTTCCGGATGCGGCGCATGGGCGCCGAAGAGGTCCGCGACTCCCTGCTTGCGGTGACCGACCGGCTCAACCCGCAGATGGGTGGCCCCCCCATCTTCACCAGGGTCCCCCAGGAGGTCCTGCAGACCTCGAGTCAGCCCGGCAACGTGTGGGGCAAGAGCCCCGAGGATCAGCAGCGTCGCCGCAGTCTCTACATCAAGGTCAAGCGCTCCCTCGTCCCCCCCGAGCTCGCGACCTTCGACTTCGCCGACACCGACGCGCCCTGCCCGACGCGCTTCACCACGATCCAGCCGCAGCAGGCCCTGCACCTGATGAACAGCGAGTCTGCCCACGAGGCCGCGGCCGCGCTGGCTGAGCTCGTGCAGGGCACGGCGGGGAGCCGTCCGGAGGAGCGCATCCGCGCCCTCTACGAGCACACGCTGCAGCGCAGAGCCACTCCGGACGAGATCGAGACCCTCACCGAGCTCCAGAGCGAGCTCGAGCGCGACCTTGGCCTGAGCCCGGACTCGGCCTTCCGGCAGCTCGCCCTGCTCGCCCTCAACCTCAACGAGTTCATGTTCATCGACTGAGGACCCGCGCCTCCCCGGAGCCCCCATGACGACCTTCGACCTCAACCGACGCGCCCTCCTCGGCGGCACGGCCGCAGCCCTCGGCGCCCCCGCCTTCGGCGCGCGCCTCGACGACTTCGTGAACCCCCTCGCGCCGAAGCAGCCACACTTTCGGCCGCGCGCGAAGTCGGTGATCTTCCTGTTCATGTATGGCGGGGTCAGCCATGTGGACACCTTCGACTACAAGCCGAAGCTCTACCCTCTCGACGGCAAGACCATCGAGGTGAAGACCCGCGGCCGCGGCGGGGCCAAGAACGAAGGTCGCGTGGTTGGGCCGAAGTGGGAGTTCCGGCGCTACGGCAAGAGCGGCAAGTGGGTCTCGAGCCTCTTCCCGCACCTCGCCACGCAGGTGGACCACCTGGGCTTCGTGCACTCCATGTACGCGGACTCACCCATCCACGGCTCGGCGATGCTGATGATGAACTCGGGCTCCTTGCTCTCGGGCAAGCCGTGCCTGGGCTCGTGGGTGAACTACGCCCTGGGCAGCCCCAACCCCAACCTCCCCGGGCACATGGTCTTCCTCGACCCGACCGGTGGGCCGATCTCGGGGGCCAAGAACTGGACCAGCGGGTACATGCCGGCGGCCTACCAGGGCGTCGTCGTGCGCAGCACGGGGAACCCGATCCTGGACCTGGACCCGCGCGGCGAGACGACTCGCGCCGTGCAGCGCCGGCTCCTGGATCGCCTGCGCGGGCTGAACGAGAGGCACCTGCGTGCGGGGCGTGAGGACTCGGAGCTCGCCGCGCGCATCGCCAGCTACGAGCTCGGGTTCCAGATGCAGGACAGCGCCCCGGAGGCCTTCGACACCGACAGCGAGTCGGAGGGAACCCGCGCCCTGTACGGCATGGACCAGGACCGGACCTTCGACTTCGGCCGCAAGTGCCTCCTCGCGCGGCGCATGGTCGAGCGCGGCGTGCGCTTCGTGCAGGTGTACTCGGGCGGCAACCACAACGACGCCAACTGGGACGCCCACGGCGACCTCAAGTTCAACCACGAGAAGCACGCGGGCAACACGGACAAGCCCATCGCGGGCCTGCTGCAGGACCTCGACCGCCGCGGGCTTCTGGACGAGACGCTGGTCGTGTGGACCGGTGAGTTCGGGCGCCAGCCCACTGCCGAGTACGCCCAGGGGACGGGGCGAGACCACAACTCCTATGGGTTCACGCTCTGGATGGCAGGCGGAGGAATCCGCGGCGGTGAGGCCGTGGGCGCCACCGACGAGCTGGGCTCCGCGGCCGTCGTGGACCGCATGCATGTGAAGAACCTGCACGCGACGATCCTCACTCAGCTGGGCTTCGACCCCAACCGACTGAGCTTCCGCCACGGAGGCCTGGACCAGCGCCTGGTCGGAGTCGAGGGCGCGGAGGCCATCCACGGGCTGATCTAGTCCCGGGTCCTGGCCCGGTACGCCGCGGCCAGAGCTCAGCGATCCGGCTGCAGGGATGACAGCCTTGTGATGGACCGCCTCGGGCTCAGCGGGCGATCCTCACATGGTCCCCCATGGCGGCCTCCACGCGCAGCACCACCGTCCTCATCCTATGGGGTCTCGCCGTCCTCGCCCTCGCGGCCTGGACGCGCGAGTGGCCGAGCGACAACCGCATTGCGCGCTGGAGTGGCCAGCTCGGTCGTGACCCGGGGCTCGAGCTGCTCGAGGAGCGCTTCGGCGGCGACGAGTTCGCGCTGGTGCGGGCGCGGGGAGCCGACGCAGAGCTGCTCGCGGTGCAGGCCCGGCTGGAGGGGCTGCGCGGCGTGAGCGAGGTGGTGAGCGCCCTGGTCGTGCCAGGGACCCACGCCTCAGGCGCGATCCGCTGGGACGCCGTGAGGCAGGACCCCATCATCCGCGAGCTCGATCTCGCCGATCCAGATGGGGCGCGGCTGGACTTCCTCGTGACGGTGGACCCGAGAGCCACGCCCGAGGACCGGATTGCCTTGGCCAAGGCGCTCGACGCGCTCGCGACTGAGACTGGAGCACACTGCACGGCGGCAGGGCACCCCCTCGTGGCAGCGGCCCTCGAGCAGGAGTCCGCCAAGGTCGAGCAGCGGGCGACCCCAACGCTGCTCGGCGTTGCAGCCGTCGCGCTGCTCCTCGGCCTCCGCTCTGGCCGGCGGGCCCTGTGCTGCCTGCTGCTCGGTGCGACCGCGAGCCTGCTCGTCCGCGCCGCGGGGCGCACCTGGATCGGGCCCTCGGACCTGCTGCTCGTCACGGCCGGTCCGGTGGCCTTCGTCCTGGCCCTCGCGAGCGGCCTTCACCTCGTGCTCCGCCACGCGCAGCGCGTGGCGACCGGGAACGAGCCAACGCACGCCGCTCGACGCGCCCTCGCGGAGAAGCTCCCCGCCTGTATCCTCGCCGGGCTCACGACCGCCGCAGGCTTCGGCGTCTTCTGCCTGAGTGAGGTCGCATCGATCGCCCGCCTCGGGGCCCTCCTCGCGGGCTCGAGCCTGGTCACTCCGGCGCTGCTCCCCCTGGTCGCGCTTGGCCTGGCCGGCGAGCGAGCCAAGGAGAGGCCGGGCCGCGGAGGGGCGAACACGCCGCGCTGGGGCGCCCTGGCGAGCTGGTCCCGCGCCCGCCGCGCGCCCATCCTCACCGCGTCGGTGACCCTCGCCGCGGGCGCCCTCTGGGCCGCGTCCCACCAGACCTTCGCCGCGAACGGGATTGACCTCTTCGCGCCGGAGGCGCCCGTCCGCCGGGCCTATGACGCGCTGGAGACCGAGGGCGCGACGCTCTCGACCGTGGAGCTCCTGGTACGCGCAGACGAGGCCCCTCGCGGCCTGGGCCAGGCGCTCGCCAGCAGTCCCGGCATCCGGCGGGTCTTCGGGCCCGAGCTGGTGGAGCAGGCGCTGTCCGAGTCGAGCCCCCTCGCTGCCCTGCCTCCCGTGGTGAGGGCGGCCCAGCAGCGGGCCGGTCGGCTCGACGGCGAGCAGACCCACTGGCGCTGGACGGTGGGCCTCGAGTCCGGCGCAGACCCGGCGACCGCGGTCGAGTCCCTGCGCAGGAGCGCCGTCGAGATCGCGGACGAGGAGCGCATGACGATCACAGGCTCGGTGCCCTTCCTCGTCGAGCTCCAGCAGCACCTCGCGCGCACCCTGGCCAGCTCGCTCGCCTGGACCGCCGCCCTGACGGGCGCCCTCTTCCTGCTCGTGACCCGCTCCCCTCGAGCCCTCCTCGCGGCGATGGTCGCGAACCTGTTCCCGGTCGCAGCCGTCGTCGCCTCCATGGGCCTGCTGGACATTCCCATCGACCCCGCCACGGTGATGGTGGCGGCCATCGTTCTGGGTCTGGCGGTGGATGGGACCCTGCACCTGGTCCACCGGGCAACGGCATCTGGAGCGGGTCCGAGCGCCAAGCTCGCAGCCTTCGATGAGATCGGCGGCGCGCTGACGGTGGGGGCCTTCGCGCTCCTCCTCGGCTTCGGCTCCCTCGCGCCCACCGACTTCCTGCCCACCTCGCGCTTCGGAGTGCTGTGCGCCCTCGGGATCGCCGCGGCCTGGATCGGGGACCTGGTCGTCCTTCCCGCCCTCTGGCTCGAGGAGCGCAGCACCGCATGACCCTTCATCCCGTCACCCTCCTCGTCCTTGCGCTCGCTGCCGCCTCGAGGCTCTTCGAGCTGTGGCTTTCCGCGCGCAATCAGCGCGAGATCGAGCGTCGCGGAGGCCATCGCGTCCGGCCGGACGGGACCCTGGGCCTCGTCATCGTCCACAGCGCGTGGTTCATCGGGATGGTCCTCGAGGAGTCGCTCGCTGGACCGGCGGGTCTCCCCTCAAGCGTGCTCTGGAGCGCAGCCGGCCTGGCCGTGGCATCCGAGGCCCTGCGCATCGCGTGCATCCGGAACCTCGGCCTGCGATGGAACGTGGGCGTGGTGATCCTCCCTGGAGCGGCTCCCGTCACGACCGGCCTGCACGGGTGGATGCGGCACCCCAACTACACTGCGGTGGTGCTGCAGCTGGTCACCGTGCCCCTGGCGCTTGACCTTCCCTGGACCGCGGCCGGGATCCTACTGCCCAAGCTGATCGTGCTACGCCACCGGATCGCCCTCGAGGACGCGGCCCTGGGTCGCCGGTGACGAGGGCCCGACCGACTAGGTTCCATGGCTATCGTGAGAAGCGTGTGAGGTCGGGTAGCCGACCTGTGACCGCGCCCCCGATCTCTGCGGGAGAGTTGATGCGTTCTCGGCCAGCACAGCGCTCAATGTGCCGAAGAGGGTAGAGACCGAGTCGCATGATCCAGCTGCTGCACAACAGGACCCCCCGGTGGTACCGCGTCCAGGTCCGCGCCAACGCGAGCGGCTGCACGCTGTCGTTCCCCATCTTGGCGAGGACGTCATGTGAGGCCCGGATGCGGGCCGTCGAGCACTACAAGGGCTCGGACATTCTCGTCCTGGCCGTGCACCGCCGCTCGGCGTAACGCGCGGCAAGACGCCGCGCAGCGGGGACCTCCCGCTGGCGACGCCAAGGAGCTGACTCCCCCGGAAGGCGGGTGCACCCGACTCACGCCGGATCCTGCCTTCCACGAGGCCCGGCCACGGTCAGCGATCCAGGCCCTCGAGTGGACCGACCCCGGCCTCGGAGGCCTGCCTCCGCAGGGCTTCGAGGGGCTCCCCGATGAGCTGCTCAAGCTCGGCGTGGAGCGCGGCGCATTCGTCCTCCACGCGCTGCAGGAGTGCGAGCTCGGCGGGGCGCGGGGCGCGATACGACGAACCCACATGCCAGCGGATGGTGCCGAGCCGATCCTGGATGCGGTCGGACTCGTGGATGCCGCGCAGGCCGCGGGGCTCGCGCGCGCGATCGAGGAGCGCATCGATCTGCTTGCGGTGGTCCTCGAGGGCGTCGAGGAGGGCCTGCTGCGGGTGAGGCGCCCCCTCGTCCGCCTCCGGGTCCTTGGCGGACCGAGCGCGGGCCTCAAGCCAGGAGAGGTCCTCCTTGACCCGGTCGAGCTGGGCCAGGTCCGCGTCGAGGCGCGCGCTCAGGGCCGCGTGCCGCGCAAGCAGGTCGTGGCGCGCGCGCAGCTCGTCCTCTCCGGCCTCAAGCCGGGGATCGGGCAGCACATCGAGAGGCGCCTCATCCTCGTCCTCGCCCACCGCGACGCGGACGCGGTAGCGCCCGGCCACGACCTCCGGCCCGCCCGTGAGCTCGATGAGCCGGCCGCTCGTGCGCGCGCCGCGCTCCCCGTGGCGCCGCAGGTCCCAGACCATGCGGTGCAGACCGGCGCTGGGCTCGAAGGTGAGGCGACGCAGAACCTGACCCTCGCTGCTCAGGATGTCGAGGTGGCCCTTGCCCTCGAATCCCCCCTCCGGCTCGCGGAGGTGGACCGAGAGGAGGGCGCCCCGGCTGCGGTTGCGACCGCGGAACTCCTCGGTCCCGGCGAAGCGGGACTCCCGGGTCTGCTTGACGAGGTGCGCCACGACCGGGGGCGGCGGGACCAGGTCCACCACCCGCGCGCGGTCCTCGGCGCTGCGCGCGCGCAGGGGCCGGATGTCATCCACCACCCAGGCCGCCCGGCCGTGAGTCCCAATCACAAGGTCGTGGTCGCGCGGGTGCACCACGAGCGAGCGCACCGGAACGGTCGGGAAGCCCTCGCCCCACTTCGACCAGGACGCACCGCCATCCTGGCTGAGCCAGAGACCGGCCTCGGTCCCAAGGAACAACAGGTGCGGGTCCACCGGATCCTCCTCGAGGGTGTGGGCGTGGCCCGTGACCCCCGCCAGGGGCACCCGCTGGAAGGTGGACCCGCCGTCGTCGGTGCGGAACAGGTAGGGGGTCCGATCCCCGCGCCGGTGGCCGTCGAGGACCACGAAGGCACGCGCCGCGTCGTGGCGGCTCGCCTCCACGTGGGAGATCCAGGTGTTGAGGGGCACGCCCTCGAGGCGCGTGTGGAGCGCCTCCCAGTCCTCCTCGGCGCCCGAGGAGCTCGACCGTCCGCGCCACAGCTGGCCGTCATCGGTCCCGACCCACAGGAGGCCCTCCTCGAGCTCGCTCGGCGCGATGGTGAGGATCGTGCAGTGGTTCTCAGCCGCGGTCACATCGCGGCTCAGGCCGCCCGAATCGGCCTGGCGCTGCCAGCGCGGCTCGTTCGTCGTCAGGTCCGGGCTGATGGTCGTCCAGGTGTGCCCCATGTCCCGCGACAGGTGGACGAACTGGCTGCCGTAGAACAGCGCGTTGGGATCAAACGGATCCAGGGCGAGGCCGGCGTTCCACGCGAAGCGCAGCTTCGTCCCCTCCGGACCGTCGGGGCGGATCGCAGCGCGCTCGCCGGTGACATCGTTCCAGCGGTAGAGCGATCCGCCCTGGCTCATCCCGTAGCCGCGGTTGGTCGACCCGGGGAGGGTGACGCAGCCGAAGCCGTCTCCGAAGCCCACCTCGCTCCAGTGATGGTTGCGGATGCCGCCGTTCTCCCAGACCGAGGAGGGACCCCGCCAGGAGCCGTTGTCCTGCATGCCGCCGTACACGTTGTACGGGACATCCATGTCGACGGAGACGTGGTAGTACTGCGCGAGGGGCAGGTTCCGGACGAAGCGCCAGCTCTCGCCGTGGTCGATCGACAGGGCGATGCCTCCATCGTTCCCGTTCACGATGCGGTTGGGATCGGTGGGATCGATCCACATGGCGTGGTGGTCGGGATGAATGAGGTTGTAGGGGATGAACTCCTCGAAGCTCGCGCCGCCGTCCTCAGAGACCGTCACGATGGTGTGCAGGCTGTAGACCCGGTCGGGGTCCGCCGGATCGACGCGGATGTCGCAGAAGTAGAACGGCCGCGGCGCGACCGAGTCCTCGCGGTTCACGGTGCGCCAGGAGCTGCCGCCATCGTCCGAGCGCAGCAGCACGGGCTGCTCGGCCTCGACCAGCGCGTAGACGATGTGCGGATGGCTCTCGCTCCAGGCGAGGCCAATGCGGCCGAGCTCGCCCTTGGGCAGGCCGTGCTCCTCGGTGAGCTGGCTCCAGGAGTCGCCCCCGTCGTGGGTGACCCACAGGCCAGAGCCCTCTCCACCGCTGGTGAAGAAGTCAGGGCTGCGGCGGTGGGACCACATGCCGGCGAGCATGTGCTCGGGATTGCGAGGGTCCGCGGCGAGGTCCGAGCAGCCGGTGCGCTCGTCCACGAACAGGGTGCGCTCCCAGGTCTCCCCAGCGTCCTTCGTGCGGTAGACGCCGCGCTCGACCCCATCCGACCAGGTCGGGCCCAGCACGCCGACCCAGGCAATGTCCTGGTCGCGAGGGTCGAGCAGGATGCGGTGGATCTTCTCGGAGTCCGCCAGGCCGAGGTCCTTCCAGGTGCGCCCGCCGTCGACGCTGCGCGCCATGCCTGTCCCCACGGACGAGGAGTTGCGGGGGTTGCCCTCACCGGTCCCGATCCACACCACATCCGGATCGGTGGGCCAGAGGGCGATCGCGCCGATGGAGCTCGAGGTGCCCTCCTCGTAGCGCGGCGTCCAGGAGAGGCCGCCGTCCTCGGAGTGCCAGAGCCCTCCCGTCGCCGCTCCGACCCACAGCACGCGCGGATCCCCAGGGACCCCCGCGACGGCGGCCACCCGCCCGCTCATCCCGGCCGGCCCGATGGAGCGCGGCTCGAGGGCATCCCGGTCCCCCGGGGAAGCGGCCATGGCGGACGACGCGAGCAGGAGAGGGAGCAGGGGGTGCAGCATCATGGGGGGACCTCAGGAGAGGTATCGGCCGATCCACGCGAAGACCCGACTGGAGCAGCCGATCGCCTCGAAGCGACTTCGCATGGAGCGCCGCTCGCACAGGGTAGAGCATCCCCAGAGGAGGTGCTCTCAAGGGCCGTGCGCTGGTCCCATGGGGGCGCGCAGGGCAGGCAGCGGAGGCGCGGCGCGCCCTAGGGCTTCAGCTCGAGCTTGGACCGGGAGAGGATCGTCGGACCCTTCACCGGCTGCTGGAGGTTGTTGTTGTGGGCGCAGGTGAAGCACTTGTGGAAGCTCTTCCGCTGACGCTCCTGGCACTGGGGCAGGCCCACCTTGTGCGCGAAGAGGGACGCGCGCCCGTCGATACGGGTCGGGCAGATACGGCTGGAGTCTTCCACGGCGGTCCCAGGGCGCCCCTAAGGGCGTGGTTGTGAAGATAAATCGGCGGGGGGCCTCCGCTCCTGTCCCCCGGGAACGGTTTTTGGCCCCGAGGCCCCCCAGGAGTGCCCTGGCCGGGCAGTGATCCGGGCCGAACGCCCCTCTCCAGGGGTAGCGGGGGGGCACTCCAGCGCGGCGGTCATCTCTGCGCGCGCAGGAACTCCAGCGCGACGGTCACTTCTGCGCGCGCAGGAATTCCAGCGCGACGGTCACTTCTGCGCGCGCAGGAATTCCAGCGCGACGGTATCCCCCCCCGCCTGCTCCACGACCGGGTCGAGGCGGAGGTGACCAATTGTTCCCTCGTAGAGGGGGTGCTTCGACAGGTCGATCTCGTAGGTCCTCATGCGGCCGTCGGGCTTCACGCGGAAGGTGACGCGCCGCTCGGGGCCAAAGTCGCCGCCGGGCGGCGCGAAGTACAGCTCACCCTCGCGACCCTTGGTGCTGTATGCGGCCCGCAGGTAGAGCTTGCGCACGCGGCGCGCCTCGAAGTGCATGGGCGCGCACACGATGTGGGGATCCTCCTGGTCGAGAGTGAGCCGCCAGCTCCCCTCGAAGGGGGGAGCCTCGTCCGCCATCCGAAAGGGCACGCA
Source organism: Planctomycetota bacterium (assembly GCA_040265735.1). Lineage (GTDB taxonomy): Bacteria > Planctomycetota > UBA1135 > UBA1135. The sequence continues at coordinate 11,638 of JBDQFW010000003.1, forward strand.
GTGGGCACGGTCCCTGGAGAAGTCCAGATCCGGTCGTGGATCGGGCTGGCTGCGCTTGGCGAACGCGCGGATGTCGCGCTCGAGATCCCCCACGATGAGGGTCGCGCTCGCCTCGTAGACGATGTCGTGATCGAGCACCTCCGTATGGAGCGGAGCGAGGTAGCCGGTCGAGCCATCACGCGGACCGCCCTGGCCCTTGGGGCCGTGGAAGCCTCCGACCGTGAGGAGCGCGCTCGGGTTGAAGACGCCCAGGCCAAAGCCCTCGTCGTCCACGAGGGCGGACCAACGCTCGGTGCTCGTCCAGTACTCCCAGGGCGGGCCCGCGTTCTCGATCTCCGTCAGGGGCTCGTCCTTGAAGGGCCGATCGCCCGTGTAGGTGAAGAGGCGGTGGAGGCGGCCGATGGTGTAGACGGCGGGGAGCTCCTGGTGCTGGGCCGGATAGCGCGTCCGGTCCGCGCGCCCGTTCTCGAGCCGCACCTCCAGGTGCACCCGGTTGGCGTCGAGGCGCACGCGCGTCTCGAACACGCACTCGCCAGGGACGCCGTCGAGGGCCCACTGCATTGGAACGCTCCGAATGGAGAGCGTGCCCCGCTCGCGCTGGACCTCCAGCAGACGCGGGCGGTTGTCGAACACATCCCCCGCCTGGATGGGGTTCCAACCCCAGCCCGACCAGGCCGCATGGGCCCGCGCGCCATCCGGCAGGTAAGGCTTGGGCCCCGAGTAGTACGACTGCTGAACGAAGCGCCCGAGGTCGTGGATGTTGATCAGGTTGTCGTCCCTGTCCGCGAGGCTGAGATAGGCCAGCGCACCGCCGTGGGCGGTGGAGAGGCCCACCCGCAGCACGCCGTTGTCGAGGGTCTCGAGCCCGGGCGCGTCTGGGGTCTGGGCAAGTGCGGCCGCGCCGAGGGTGAAGGTGAGCAGGTGGCGGAGGAGTTCCATGGGCCGTACCCCTGGACAATTCCGCGCGCGCATGCGGCCGTCAAGACCCAGAGCCCTGCGGCGCGCCCGGCCTAGGAGCGGCTCACGCGCTTGCGGTCCTCGAGGCGGTCGAGGGCGGTGCGCAGGGCGCGCATGGCGTCCTCGGCTGCCTGCGGCGCGCGGTGCGAGTCACGCGAGAGCTCCACGGCGGCCTGGCCGGAGAAGCCCACCTCGATGAGGGCCTCGAGGACCGCGAGAAGGTCCAGGTCCCCCTCGCCGAAGGCGCGGTGCTCGTGTACGCCGACCGGGCAATCGTCCAGGTGAACCTGCACGAGGTCGTCCGCGAAGGCGCGGATCACGGCGGCCTCCGGCCGATCCCCCGTCACCACGAGGTGGCCGACATCCAGGGTCAGGCCCAGGCCCTCGCCCCGCGCCCCCATCAGCTCGCGTAGCTCGGCGAAGCCGCTGGGACGCTCGATGAACATGCCGGGCTCGGGCTCGAAGCCGATCCGAACGCCCCCGGCGCGGGCGTGCTCGAGAACGCGCTCGAGCCCCTCGGCCAGGCGCTCGCGCAGCGCGGCCGGAGCCTGGCTCCACTCGTGCCCCTCGGGCTCCGCGCCCGCCCAGAGCGAGACCACCGGAGCCTCGAGGGCCACGGCCAGGTCGATGCAGCGCCGGTAGAAGTCGACCCGGCGGGTCCGGCCGGACTGGAGGGTGTCCATCAGGTTCGGGCCGTGCTTGATCCACGGATCGAGCACGAAGCGAGCTCCGGTCTCGACCGTCAGCGTGAGCTCGAGCTGGTCCGCCCGCCGCCGAACCGCGGCGACCTCGCCCGCGTCCAGCGCGTAGGGGTCGAGGTGGCCGGCGTCGGGCGTGATCGCCATCCCCCCGTAGCCGATCTCCGCAAGCATGGGCAGCGCATCCAGGAGGCGGTGGTGCGCGAGGCCGTTGGAGTTGTAGGCGAGCCGGAACGGAGGGGTCATGGGCGCTCCGGTTCGGCCGTGGACTCCTCGGGGGGCGCCTCGACCGGGCCGTCCGAAGCGGCCGGCTCCTCGAAGTGTCCGGGATCGTCCTTGCCCCGCTCGGCGCGCAGCTCCTCCTCGCTCGGCCCCACCGACAGGTCGTCGGCCCAGCCAGCCTCGGTGTCGTCCGCCTCCGAGGCCTCGTGGTCGGGGCACTCTGCGCCGGGCTCGCGGTCGAGGGCCTCGCGCTCGAGCGGGTCCACGGGATCGACCGGGGCGAGGGTGTAGTCCGGAACCGAGGGCACGGGCGCCGGGCTGGAGAGCTGGTCGAACCGCGCAACCTCGCGCGCCTCGCGGTCCAGGTCCCAGCGCACGCGCCGCAGCTCGTCCTCGATGCCCGCGTCGCGCCAGGCCTGGGTGAGGTTCCTGCGCAGGCGCATGAACTGCGCGGCCCCCCGCATCGCAACCTCCGGGAGGCGCCTCCCGAAGATCAGGACGGCCCCCGCAGCCACGACGAGCAGCTCCGGAAGGGACAGGTTGCCGATCAGACCCAGCACGGCGGGCATTGTAGCGGGGGCCCGAGCGCCCGCGGGTCCGAGACGGCCGCCGCGGGGCGCGCTAGGCTCGATCCGTGATGCGCCTCCTCCTGATCCTCCTGACCGCCCTCGCCGCTCCAGGTCCCGCTGTCGCAGGGGACCTTCCCTTCGCAGGGCCGATCCGCTGGGAGGCCTATGCCGGCGACTGGCCGGACATCCCGGACTTCTCGACCCTCGAGCCCAAGGCCACCGGCGAGACGGACCACATCGCGATCTCGTTCCGCACCCAGGTCGACGACTTCGCCCTCGTGTTCGAAGGAGACCTCGCCATCGAGAGGCCGGGCGAGTATCGCTTCCATACCGTCAGCGACGACGGCTCGCGGCTGTTCGTGGATGGCACGCTCGTGGTCGAGAACGGCGGGCCGCACGGCATGGTCCGTAAGGACGGAGCCATCGACCTCGACCCCGGCAAGCACGCCTTCCGGCTCGAGTACCACGACTCCGGCGGAGGCGACGGCCTGGAGGTCGGGATGGAGGGGCCCTTCCGGCGGCTGGCCTCGAGCGAAGAGGCCCCTGCCGGACGGAACACGCTCTGGTACCGCCAGCCTGCGAGCCAGTGGCTCGAGGCGCTCCCCCTGGGCAACGGCAGGCTCGGCGGGATGGTGCACGGGGACCCGGAGTGGGAGCACATCCAGCTGAACGAGGACTCGCTCTGGCCCGGCGGACCCGAGCCGCGCCTCAACAAGGGCTCACGCGAGGAGCTCGACCGCATGCGCGAGCTGCTGCTCGCGGGCAAGCCTGCGGAGGCGGACGCACTCGCCATGCCGGCCTTCTCGGCGGGCTCCGTCACGCGCAGCCACCAGACCCTGGGCGACCTGAAGCTGCGCCAGGTCCTCCCCGACGGCAACCTGGAGGACTACTCCCGCACCCTCGATCTCGAGACGGGCATCAGCACCGTGCGCTGGCGCGTGGGCTCCACCGAGTTCACCCGGGAGGTGTTCGTCAGCGCTCCCGACCAGGCGCTCGTGGTCCGACTGACGGCCTCCGAGCCCGGCGCCCTCGAGGTCCACGCGCAGCTCTCGCGCCCGGTCGAGGAGGGCATGCCCGGACCGACGGTCACGCCCCTGGCTACGGGCCTGCTCCGCATGGAGGGCGTAGCCACCCAGAAGAACGCCCCGCTTGGGAACGGCGAGCTGGGCACGCCCTACCTCGCGCTCCTCGAGGCGCAGGGCGAAGGCGTTCGGGCGCGCGCAGACCAGGAGGGGCTGCATGCCACGGGTCAGCGCGAGCTCGTCCTCGTGCTCACGGCCCGCACGGGCTTTGGGGGAGCGGACCCCGAGCGCGCGGTCGAGGACCTCGGAGGCGCGCGCCAGCACGCGGGCGCCACTCTGCGCCAGCGCCACGAGGACGACCACCGCGCGCTGTTCGACCGCGTGGTGCTCGATCTGGGCGAGGGCCCGGCCCTGCCCACGGACGAGCGCCTGGCGCGCGTCCGCGGAGGCGAGAGCGACCCAGCCCTGGAGGCTCTCGTCTTCCAGTTCGGCCGCTACCTCCTGATGGGGAGCTCGCGGGCCGGGACGCACCCCGCAAACCTGCAGGGCCTGTGGAACCACCACCTCGCGGCGCCGTGGAACGCGGACTACCACCTCAACATCAACCTGCAGATGAACTACTGGCCGGCGGAGGTGACCGGCCTGCCCGAGTGCCACCTGCCGCTGTTCGACTTCCTCGGGCGCCTCGCGGAGCGTGGGGCCGTCCGCGCGCGCGAGTCCTTCGGAATGCGTGGCTGGGTCGCGCCTCACGCGACCGACCTGTGGGCGGCGGCCTGGACGCGCTCGGTGCAGCCGTTCTGGGGCTTCTGGCATCAGGGGGGCACCTGGCTCACGGCGCACCTGATGGAGCACTGGCGCTTCACGCGGGACGAGCGCTTCCTGGCCGAGGTGGCCTGGCCCCTGCTGGCGGGCTGCGCCCGCTTCCAGCTCGACTTCCTGGTCGAGGTGGAGGGGCGTGGATGGGTCAGCGGGCCCTCGACCAGCCCGGAGAACTCCTACCGGCTCCCTGACGGCACCCAGGCGGCCACTGCCATGGGCCCCGCCATGGACCAGCAGCTCGTGGCCGAGCTGTTCGATCACGTGCTCGAGGCCGCCCAGGTCCTGGGGCTCGAAGAGGATGCCTTCCTCGCCGAGGTGCGGGACAAGCGCGCGAACCTGGCTCCGGGCCTCGTGCTGATGGAGGACGGCCGCATCCAGGAGTGGGACCGGCCCTACCTGGAGCCCGAGCCCGGGCACCGCCACATGAGCCACCTCTACGCGCTGCATCCCGGTCACGCCCTCGATGTGGCGCGCGACCGCCAGCTCGCGCATGCGGCGCGCATGACGATCGAGAAGCGCCTCGCCCACGGCGGCGGCGGCACCGGCTGGAGCAGGGCCTGGCTGATCAACATGCTGGCGCGCCTCGAGGACGGAGACGCCGCGCGCAGACACCTGCAGTACCTGATGCAGCGCTCGATGGCCCCGAACCTCTTCGACCTGCATCCACCCTTCCAGATCGATGGCAACTTCGGAGCCACGGCCGGGGTCGCGGAGATGCTGCTGCAGTCCGGGAACGGGCGCATTCGGCTCCTCCCGGCCCTGCCCACGGGCTGGCCCGAGGGCTCGGTCAAGGGGCTGCGCGCACGGGGCGGCTTCTCGGTGGACCTTGAGTGGCGCAAGGGCCGCGTGCAGCGCGCGCGGCTGACCGCGCTGACGAGCGCCGAGGCGTCGCTGCAGGTGGATCCGAAGTGGACGCTCGATGGGCCGAGCATCGAGCGCGCGGGGGACGGGCTCGTGCGTCTTGCAGGACCGAAGGGCACGACCTGGACGATCAGCGCGCCCTGAGCGTTCGGAGTGACTAGGACTGCACTGCCCACACGCTCAAGGCTGCACTGCCGAGGCGCTCAGGGCTGCATTTCCAAGGCGCTCAGGGCTGCGCTCCCGAAGCTCTCAAGGCTGCAGCACCGGGAGGATCGACACCCGCGGGCGGCGCCAGCCGATCAGGGGGGCGAAGTTGATGCTGATGCCGCTGCCCTCGCCGGCGCGGTGGTCCACCGAGAGCTCGAAGACGAAGTCGTGCCCCAAGCGGCGGAGCACGGCCTCGGAGCGCAGGGCACCCTCCCCGAGGAGGTTCTGCTGGCTCAGCAGATCGACCTCCCACTTCGGGTTGAGGGTGATCCGCCCGCGGTAGGTGATGGCCTCGTAGAGGGCAGCGGTTCCGAGCGCGTCGTCCGCGCGGCTGTGGCCCACCTGCAGCTCGAGCGCCCTCGTCGGGCGAATCGCGTAGGTCGTTGAACTGTAGGCCGTGGGTCCGCCGTCGAGGGCGTAGCGGCCATCCAGGAGCAGGCCCGTGGGGATCCCCGAGACCGTGGTCTGCAGCCGGGCCAGCGCGCGCCAGGACTCCTGGTCGGGAGCCTCCAGAGCCCGGTCGGTGTGCTGGCCCACGCCGAGCTCCAGATCGAACTGATCCTGCCTCGAGGGGCGACGCCAGCGCATGCGCAGCCCCGCGTCCACGCGATCCCCGCCGAGGGGATCCTCGACCTGGTCGAACCGCACGACCTCGCCGGCGTCCTCTTCGGTCCAGAGAGATCGCGTGACCCGCGCGTAGGGCGACAGCAGAGTGACCGTGCCGCTGCCGAGGCGCGACCAGGACCCGCCCAGCTCAAGCCCCGCCTCCGCGCCCGCGCGCTGGATGGCTCCGGCATCGCCTCGGGAGCGATCCCAGGCCGATGCCCTCAGCCCCAAGCTCGGCACCAGGGTCGCACCGCTCTCGCCGAGCGGGACGGGCGCCGCCAGCTCCTGCCAGGTGTCTACACGCGTGACCTCGTCCTCACCGAAGGCGTCCGCGACGCCGTCGAAGTCCAGCCACGGCTGCTCGAGCAGGCTCAGGTCCCCGCTCCCCCCACGCCGCAGGCGGGCCGCGTCGGCGGAAGCCGCGTAGAGGAGGGGAACGCCCAGGAACTCGGCGAGCGCGCTGGAGCCGTTCGCGTAGCCCAGGGAGGGCTGCTCCACCAGGGTCGCTCGCCACGGGTCGCTCTGGATGGAGAGATTCGCCTGGAAGTACTCGTCCCCGCGCGCCTTACGCCAGTGCAGGTACGAGTCACGCTGCTCGTAGGCCAGGTACTCGGACTCGAAGAACTCCGCCTGCACGCCCGGGTCGCTCTGACGGGTCCAGGCGAGGTCGATCCACTGCTGGTCATCGAAGGGGTAGCGCCCGCGCACATTGATCCAGCTCCGCAGCCCGTCACGCTCGTTCTCGGGGACCCGGATCAGGCCGCGGTCCTCTCCTCCGTCAGGAATCCCTCGCAGCCAGAGGTCGAGCCAGGCGTCCTCCGTGCCCGCCTCCGGCCGCCGCTCGCGCAGCTGAAGGCCGAGGCCCAGCAGGGGGCCGCGGGAGCCGAGCCAGGCTCCCTCGTAGCGCCAGCGCCCGCGCACCTCCTCCTCGTCGAACCCAAGCGCCTCCGCAAGGCCCAGCCCAACGGAGCCCACATCGGTGGTGCCCTCGGTGCCGAGCGCCGTGCCGAAGCGAGCCGTGCTCGAGAGGAAGATGTTCTGGATCGTGCGGACCTGGCCCTCGTCGTCCTCGATGCCCTCGAAGCCACCCTCCTGATCGAGGACCACATCCCCGATCCCGGGGAGCGGTAGAGAGATGCCAAGGGGGAACACCAGGCGGTTACCCCGCACGCCGAAGCGCCACCGGCCGTCCTCCCGGGGCTCGAGCCTGAGGTCCTTGCTCTGGACGACGAAGTGCGGCTCCTCGAACGAGCAGGTCGTCAGGGCCGCCTCCGCTGCGACGAGCCCACCGCTCGGCAGGGAGTCGAGCCGCGCCGCGAAGGCGCGGATGCGCTCCTCCTTGCCACGCACGGGGATCTGGAAGGCGAGCTCGGCGCCGCTCAGCCAGCCGCGACGGTGCTCCACATCGAGGTAGACCTCCTCAGCGCGCGCGCTGCGCTCACCCTGGCGGTCCACCTCGATCGCGCCCTGGAAGTGCGCGGCGCGCAGGTACTGGGCCAGCTGCCCCCGCGCGAGGCGCTGGAAGGAGTTGTTCACGAGCCCGGTCTCGAACAGGTCGGGCGCAGGGCCGGGCCCCGCCTCGAGCGGCAGCTCGAGGTCCAGGGGCCGTCCCCAGAGGGCCTCGTGGGCGCTTCGACGCCAGCGCCCCGGATGCAGCCAGAAGGCCCCGTGGTTAGCCCGCGCGGTCTGCTCGCCGCTCTCGAGCGTGATCCCGTGCATGGACTGCATCAGGTCGCCTCCCATGCGGTGGGGCAGGACCCCCGCGAAGCGCAGCTCCCAGCCGGGCCCGCGGGTGATGCGGCCCGGCCCGACCTCAAGCAGGTAGTCGGTCAGGTCCAGCTCAAGCAGCTCGGTCTGGAGCTCGTAGCCCATGGAGGTCAGCACGAGCGGCGTCCCCGTCAGCTGAGCGCGCTTGCGGTCCATCCGCAGGGCAGAGGCCTGGATCGTGGCGCCCTCGCCGTAGCGCACGCGCACCGCACCCTCCGCCTCGAGTGCGGACACGGCCTCGGCGCTCGCGCTCTCGAGAGCGCGCAGGTCGTCATGGGCAAGCCGAAGCCTCTCAGCCTCGAGCTGCACGGGCACGCCGTCGAGATCGAAGGTCTCGGCCAGCACGGCCCCCGCGAACACCGTCTCCTGGGGAGTGATGGTGAGGCTCTCGGCCATCAGGACCGACGGGCGGGGCGCCGCCACGGGGCGAGCGGCAGCTCCAAGGGGAACGAGAGCCACGCCCAGCTCGACCCGCACCTTGCCGGCGACGAGGCGCTCGGGCCCCAGCTCGAGGGAGTCCGCCTCCAGCCGGAAGGGCTCCTGGCTGCCGCCAGGCAGGAGGCCCTCGGCGCGAATGCGGCGGCCGGGCAGAGCAACCGCCCGCGCGATCCCTGCCTCGTCCCGCTCCAGCGCATCCGCCTCGAGCCGCAGGGCCGTCTGCTCGGATGCAAGGGCTCGCACCGAGCCGGAGGCCCGGAAGGGGCCGGCGGCGAGATCGTCGCCCGCGAGGGTGGCCTCGAGCAGCTCGGCCTCGAGGGCCAGTGAACGCCCCTCACGCTGCAGGACTCCCTCACGCACGCGCTCGGCGAGGACCTCGATCACGCCGCTGCCCGCGCCGGCCTCGCTTCTGCGCTGGTCAATGCGCACGTGCTCGGCCAGCATGCCCGAGACCCCTTCAGGGCCCGACGCGTCCACGCGCACGTCACCCCAGGCCTCGACCGTGGTGCGGGTGGCGTCGATGCGCACGGCCTCGAGCTCGACCGATGCGCCAGAGTCCGTGGCTGCGTACCGCAGGCTGGCGCGCTCTTCCGCGCGCCCGACCACCTCGAGTCCGTCGCCACGCGCCACGAGGCGCTCGCCGCGGCCCGAGCCCTCCGGCAGGACCCACTGCACGCCCCGCAGCGCCAGGAAGGAGCGAACGTCCCAGCGGAAGTCCTCGAGTCGGCCGGCGGCCAGCGTCCGGCCGGTCCCCTCGAGCGAGCGCACGCCGACCGCGTCCGCCCACAGCACCCGGGGCTGGTCACCGCGAAGCTCGAGACTCCAGGCCTCGGCCGTCAGCTCGATGAGATCTCCATCCGCAGCCCGCGCGCGGGCCTCGACCCCAAGAGTCCCCTCCAGCTGAAGCAGCTGCAGGTCCCCCGCCTGGTGGCGCAGGACGGCACTGCCCATGGCGAGCTCGGTCTCGCCGCTGCGAAACCGCGTGCCCCCCTCGAGGCGCATCACGAGCTCCGTCCGCGCGGCGTCGATCCGGCCCTCGCCGATCCCAGCCACATCGAGCTGGGCGCCCGTGGCGTCGGTCACCGAGAACGGTCCGGCCATGCGCAGGAACAGGCCCTGGGGGCCATCGCGAAGGACCATGCCCTCTGCCCCGCGAAAGGTGAGCGGGCGCCGCTGTCCGGCGGGACCCTGCACGCTGACGGTGGCCACCGCGTCCGCGTCGATCACGAGGCGCGAGCCGCCGTCGGCGTCGAAGGTGATGGTTGCCTCGCGACCGCTGAAGCGGTCCTCGCCGCGCGAGACGGTGAGCGCTCCGAAGGCGCGCACGCGTTCGATCTCGACCTCCCCCTCCACGGTGCGCGTCTCGACGGTGAAGCGCTCGGCGTCCACCTGCTGGGGCACCTCACCCTCAACCGCAAGGACCGATGGCCCGAGGGTGCGGATGCCGAAGGCCTCTCCGCCCTGAGCGTCCTGGCGCGCGAGGACCAGCGCGGCGCCCTCGGCGGTGGAGAGCACCCCGCGGCGGGTCCCGCCCTGCACGAGGTCTACCGTCCCCCCTGCGGGGAACTCGATTGTCGAGCGCGCCGCCTCGAAGAGCAGCCCTCGGCCCTCTGCGCTGAGCCCCTTTCCATCGACCCGCACCAGAACCTCGGTCGGCGCCGAGTAGACCCCACGCTCGAGCTCCGCAAGGATCTGTGGCGAGCGGATCGTCACGGGCGCCTGGGGCAGCCCGCGGGACTGAACGAGCTCGACCGAGTCGAAGGCCACGCGCCCCCGATCCGCGAGCTCCGGTGCGGCCAGCCCGCCCGAGAGGTCCAGGGTGAAGTCGGCACCGCCAGCGCGCACGGTGCGCAGCGCGAGCTCTTGCCCCTGCTCGAACTCCTCCAGGACTACGGTCCGCGCCCGGTAGGGAGTGCGCGCCTCGTCCCCCACGGGCTGGAGATCCTCCGCCTCCAGCCGACGCCGAAGGTGCCCCGACTCCAGGTCGAAGAACTCCAGCAGGGTCCGTCCGCGGACCTCCACGCGCTGGGTGGTCGGGGCCGGCTCCTCCCCTTGAGCAGGCACGGGCTCCGGCTCTGGAGCCACGGGCCTACGCTGCGGCGGGCCGCTCGACCCGTCGAGCAGGACGAGCAGGGCCACGCCGCAGCTGAAGAGGAGCAGGAAGGCGGCGAGGCGCTTCATTCGGACCACTGCTCGAGCAGGCGAGTCCAGGCCCCCTGGGCCTCTAGGAGAGCCTCAGCGACCTCGCGGACCGCACCGTCTCCCCCGCGGGCACGCGTCACCAGGTCGGCACGCTCACGCACCTCCTGCCGAGCGTCCGCAGGCGCGCAGAGGACCGCAGCGCCGGCCGCGAGGCCGAGGTCCGGCAGGTCGTCCCCCATGGCGAGGGTCTGCTCGGGCGTGACGCCAAGAGCGGCCTGCACCTCGGCCAGCGCAGTGCGCTTGCAGGCGGGCCTCATGACGAGGTGCTCCACGCCGAGCTCCGTCGCACGACGCTCGACCGCCGGGCAGCCGCGCCCGGTGATCCAGGCCAGGTGGACCCCCAGCTCGCGCCGCAGCCAGACCAGGCCCTGGCCATCCCGCACGCAGAAGCGGACAAGCTCCTCGTCCCCGGCATAGCGCACGCCCCCGTCGGTGAGGGTCCCGTCCACGTCGAGCGCAACGAGGCGCACGCGGGCCAGGCGTTCACGGAGCTCGGGAGAGTTCGACATCGCAAGGGTGCGGGCTCAGAGCCCCAGGTCGAGCAGGTCCTGCACGTCCACGAGGCCCACCGGGCAGCCGTCGTCGTCGAGGACGGGAGCCTGGTCGATGCGGTGCTCCCCCAGGAGGTGCATGGCCTCCTCGGCCAGCTGGCCCGGCTGGAGCGCCTTCGGGTCGCGGGCCATGTGCTGATCGACCGGCTCGCTGAGGGCGGCGCCTCCGGTCTGGTCGATGAGGCGGCGCAGGTCGCCGTCGGTGAAGATCCCCTGCAGCCGTCCGTCCGCGCCCACGACGAGGGCGGCGCCGGGCCGGCCGGGGGTCTCGCTGGTGGCGCGGAGCACATCCAGGACCGAGCCGCCGGCAGCGACCACGGGCAGCTCGTCGCCCTTGCGCATGACCTCGGCCACGGTCATGAGGCGACGCCCGAGGGCGCCGGCCGGGTGGAAGCGCGCGTAGTCGCTGCGCTCGAACCCGCGCTCGGACAGGATCACCATGGCCAGGGCATCCCCGAGGACGAGCATGGCCGTGGTCGAGGCGGTGGGCGCGAGCCGCATGGGGCAGGCCTCCTCCACGCGCCCGATGTCGAGGACCGCATCAGCAAGCCGGCCAAGGGTGGACTCGGGGCGGCCCGTCATCGCGAAGACCTGCACGCCGAGCCTGCGGGCTGCCGGGACGGCGGCGTTGACCTCCTCGGTCTCGCCCGAGTTCGAGAGGGCGAGCAGGAGGTCACCCTCGCGGAGGCGCCCAAGGTCGCCGTGGAGGGCCTCCCCGGGATGGAGGAAGAAGCTCGGGGTCCCCGTCGAGGCGAGGGTCGCCGAGATCTTGGAGCCCACGAGGCCCGCCTTGCCCATGCCCGTGATGACCAGCTGCCCGGTGCAGGCGAGCGCCGCGTCCACGACCGCATCGAAGCCCGCCATGCCGCCGTCCTGCAGGCGCTTGCCCAGCAGATCGAGGGCGGCCGCCTCGATGCGGATCACCTCCGCGGCCTGGGCCAGGCGGGAGGCGCTGGGATCACCTTCGGTCATGGGCGGGAGCGGCCGACGCCCCAGGTCGAGCGCGCCTGGGCCCGCGGGGCCGAGACGAGGGATTCTAGGGAGCCCGCCAACAGCGCGGCAACCGCACGGGAAGATCGGCGGTCGCGGGCTCGATGGGGCTGCGGGGGACCCCTATCCTCGCGGGGACGCATGGACGACCTCCAGATCATCAAGGCAGGCGCGGTCATCGCGGTCCTGGTGCTCTCCCTGTCCGTGCACGAGGCCGCCCACGCATGGGTCGCCGACCTGCGCGGCGACCGGACCGCACGCGAGCTCGGCCGCCTGACCCTCAACCCCATCGCCCACATCGACCCCGTGTGGACGGTGGTGATCCCGGTTCTGATGTTCCTGACCGCGGGGTTCGCCTTCGGAGGCGCCCGGCCCGTCCCGGTGGACATGCGCCGGCTGCGAAGCCCCCTGCGTGACATGTCCCTCGTGGCCCTGGCCGGCCCCGTGTCGAACGTGCTGATCGCCGTCCTGCTGCTCGCGGTCTACAAGCTCTGCGTGTTCTCGCTCGGCTACCACCCCAAGGACCTGCTCCCCGAGGTGCTCAAGCAGGGCGTCGCCGTGAACATGCTCCTTGCCGCGTTCAACATGGTGCCCATCCCGCCGCTCGACGGCTCGCGGGTGATGACCTGGCTGCTTCCGTCGGGCCTGCGCGGGCACTACGCCAGCCTCGAGCGCTACGGGATGCTGCTCGTGGTGCTGGTGTTCTTCGTGCTGCCCGGCACCAACGGGCTGTTGACCTCCATGGTCAACGGTCTGATCGACTTCGCCTGGGCGCTGACCGGGGGGAACTGGGCATGACCGAGGAGTACACCGTCTTCCTCGAGCGGGTCTTCGAGGGTCCGATGGACCTGCTGCTGCACCTGGTGCGTGAGCAGGAGGTCGAGATCCAGGACGTGGAGATCGCCCGCGTCATCGACGGCTACTTCGAGTACCTGCAGCACCTCGAGCAGCTCGACATCGAGGTCGCTGGAGAGTTCCTCGTGATGGCTGCGACGCTCATGTCGATCAAGAGCCGCTCGCTGCTGCCGCGTGAGGAGGTCGAGCTCGAGGACGAGCTTGACCCGCAGGACGAGCTGATCCAGCGCCTGATCGAGTACCGGCGCTTCCGTGGGGCGGCGGACGACCTTGGGGACCGATTCGAGCGGCGCAAGCAGGAGCACCTGCGCGGGTTCCGAGGCGAGGCGCGCATGCATGTCCCCGAACGCGAGCTGGACATGGGCGAGCTCACGGCCTGGGACCTGCTGGCGACCTTCTCGCGCCTGATGCGCGAGACCCTCGCGAACCGCACGCACACGGTGGCCGGCGACCCTCGGCCCCTGCGCTGGTATGTGTCCCAGCTGGCCCAGGCGGTCCGCCGCAAGGGCCGCTTGAGGCTCGAGGAGGCTCTGACCCTGGACGGGGAGGAGCCGACCCGCGCCGGAATGATCGGCGCCTTCTGCGCTCTCCTCGAGCTGGTCAAGATCGGCCTCGTGGGGGCCCAGCAGGACGGTCAGGGCGCCCCGATCGAGCTCGTCCTCCGAGAGGACGCGGGGGACGACTTCGAGTCGCTGATCCGCTCGTCGCGCTTCATGGACGAGGAGGACCCTGACGGGGAGGACCCTCCCTCTGAGGAGGCCCAGGGCGCGGGCGAGGGCTCTCCGTCAGCAGAGGCTCCCACCTCCAAGTCCGGGGTGGAGGGCCCCGGGCAAGGGGACTAGAATCCTGCCCCTTCAGGAACTCCCTGAGCACCTCCCGACCGCAGCACCTCCCGACCCCACCTCGACCATGAGCAGCGCCCTCGACGTCACCGACGCCACCTGGCAATCCGAAGTCCTCGACAGCCCCATCCCGGTGCTGGTCGACTTCTGGGCCCCCTGGTGCGGCCCCTGCAAGATGATGGGTCCGACCGTTGACCAGCTCGCCGGCGAGATGGAGGGCAAGCTCAAGGTGGTCAAGCTCAACACCCAGGAGCACCCCGAGGTCGCCGCCCGCTACGGCGTCATGTCGATCCCGAACTTCGTGGTGCTGAAGGGCGGCGCCGTCGCCCACCAGATGGTCGGCGCCATGCCCTATGCGGCCTTCAAGGCCGCCGTCGAGCCTCACATCTGAGCGCGGCGCCTGCCTTGCGCACCCTGTTCCTGGGGTCCCCTCCCTTCGCGACCCCGGTCCTTGAGCGTCTGCTCGAGTCGACCCATGAGGTCGTGGGGGTGGTGACGCCCCCGGACCGCCGCGCCGGTCGCGGACGCGCGCTCCAGCGCAATCCCGTGGCCGCGGCCGCGGAGGCCCGGGGCTGCCCCATCCTCCAGCCCGAGGGCATGCGCGCGCCCGAGAGCGTCGCATGGCTGCGCGACCAGGCCCCAGAGGTCCTCGCCGTGGCCAGCTACGGCGAGCTGCTCCGCACCGAGGTGCTCGAGCTGGCGCCGTTCGGCGCCCTCAACGTGCATGGCTCCCTCCTGCCCCGCTGGCGCGGGGCCTCCCCGGTCCAGGCCGCGCTCCTCGCGGGGGACGCCGAGACGGGAATCAGCATCCAGCAGATGGTCCTCGAGCTCGACGCGGGCGATGTGCTCCTCGAGCGGACCACCCCGATCGGGGACGAGGAGACCGCCGGGGAGCTCGCGGCGCGCCTCGCGGTCCTCGGGGGCGAGGCCCTCGTGGCCGCCCTCGATGCGGTGGAGGCCGGAACCGCTCGGCCGACCCCCCAGGACACTGCGCGCGTCACCCACTGTCGCAAGGTCCCCAAGGAGGCTGGCCGCATGGACTTCGCCTCCACGGCCGAAGAGCTTGGCCGCCTCGTGCGCGCCATGAGCCCCTGGCCCGGGGCGTCGACGACCCTGCCCGATGGACGGCGCCTGCAGGTGCTGCGGCTCGAGCCGTGTGCCGGCGAGGGCGAGCCCGGAGCAGTGGTGGAGGGACCCGGCCTCTGCGTGGCCTGCCGCGGAGGAGCCGTGAGACTCGCAGAGGTGAAGCCCGCCGGGAAGGGCGCCATGGAGGACGCCGCCTTCCTGCGCGGCACTCCGCTCAGCCCCGGCACCCGCCTTGGAGAGAACCCCGCATGACCACCCTTCGCCACCTCGCCTGGGAGATCCTGCGCTCGGGCTCTGAACAGCCCTTGCGTGAGGTCGACCACGCCGCCGCCGCATGGGAGCTCGAGCCCCGAGACCGAGGCCTGCTCCGCCGCATCATTGGCACCGAGGTGCGTCGCCGCGGGACCCTCCGCGCCGTGGTGCAGCGCTTCACCCACGGGTCTCCCAAGGCAGACCTCGCCGCGCACCTGCGCATCGGCCTGGCGCAGCTGCTGTTCCTCGACAAGGTGCCGCCTCACGCGGCCATCAGCGAGACCGTCTCGGCGGCTCGTGACACCCTGGGGCTGTCCAAGGGCCGCATCGTCAACGGCGTCCTGCGCGAGGTGCAGCGCCAGCTCGAGCCCGGAGTCTCTGGCGATCCGCGCTGCGATCTCCCTGGCCGCGACCTGCACTTCCGCGATCCGCTCTTCCGCGACCCCGGAGAGCACCCGGCGCTGTGGGCCGAGGATGCCCTCAACATCCCCTCCCACCTGCACAAGCGCTGGTCGAAGCGCCACGGCGAGGAGACCGCGCAGTCCCTGGGCCGGTGGTTCCTCGAAGAGCCCCCGCTCGTGGTGCACGGAGCGAACGCCGAGGATGCGGAGGCCCTTGCCGCCGCAGGCGCCAGCGCGCAGGAGGCCGGCTCATGGAGGCTTCCCTCGGACCGCGCGCGTGAGCTCTTCGAGCTCGAGGGCTTCCGCGCCGGGCGGCTCTTCGTGCAGGGAGAGACCGCGGCGCGTGCCACGGCCCTGGCGAGCACCGGCCCCGACACCCGCGCCCTCGACCTGTGCGCAGCCCCGGGCACGAAGGCCCTCGGCCTCGCGGCGGGCGGGGCCTGGGTGGTCGCGGCCGACCGCTCGAGTCACCGCCTCTCCCGCATGCCCGCAGAGCTCGAGCGCCGCGGCCTGACCGGCCGCGTTCAGCCGGTGGCGTGCAGCGCGGGCGAGGGCCTCGCGGTCGACGCCCGCTTCGACTCCGTGCTCGTGGACGCTCCCTGCTCGAACACGGGCGTGCTAGGCGCCCGCCCAGGGGCCCGGTGGCGCCTGGGGCCGGCCAGCCTGCGCGAGCTTGCCGATCTCCAGGCGGGCCTGCTCGAGTCCGCAGCCTCACGCGTGCTGCCCGGCGGCGTGCTCGTGTGGAGCGTGTGCAGCCTCGAGCCCGAGGAAGGGGACCAGCGCGTGCGCGCCTTCCTCCGCGAGCATCCGGAGTTCGAGCTGGCGGAGACCTTCACAGCCCTCCCCGGCCCCGGTGGCCCGGTGGACGGCGGCCACGCCAGTCGCCTCGTCCGTAGGGCCTGAGCCCACGCCATCCGTCCGCCTCCGGCGCACGGCGCTAGACTCCGCGGATGCGGTTCCACTCCCGGACGGGCGCCAGCAGCGCCAGCCCCCTGCTCGCAGCCTTCGCCGTGGCCGCCGTGGCGATCCTCGGCGCGGGAATCCTGGCGTCGGGCTCCAAGGAGAAGGGCCTGCCTCCCGAGGCGGTCCAGCGCCTGGACGCGGCACGCACCAAGCCCGACCCCTTCGACGACTCTGCGCGCACGGTGCCCAAGCCTGCCGCCACCGGTCCCGGCTCTGGGGCCCAGAGCTCCAAGTCCTACGACGCCTCGCCTGCGGACCTGCTGAGCGAGCCGGATTGGACCCGGGCCAAGGAGCTCGCGGTGCAGGCGGACGCCCTGATGGCGGAGGCCACGGCTGCGGAGGCCTCCGGCGACAACGCGCTCTTCCTGGAGAAGGCGGTCGCCGCCCGCTCGCGCTACGAAGAGGCCGCGGCCCTGGTGGTGGATTGGGAGCTCGACATCCGCAACGAGTACGGCGACGGAGACGTGAAGGTCCGGGTCGTCGTGCGAGAGATCACGCGCTGGGCCAAGGCCATCCGCAAGTACCGCAAGCTGAGCGGCGGCTCCGACGAGTGACGGCCGCACCCGCGCATCGCCGCGCCCTGGTCACGGGCGCGTCCTCTGGGATCGGCGCAGCCACGGCGCGCAGGCTCGCGACCGCGGGCTTCCAGGTGGCGCTGCTGGCCCGGCGCGAGGAGGAGCTCGAGGCGGTGCGCAGCACGCTCACCGGGACGGGGCATCTAGCCCTCGCGGCCGACCTCACCCAGAGCGGGCAGGTGCTCGAGGCCCTCGAGCGTCTCGAGCGTGCCTTCGGAGGCGGCCTCGAGCTGCTGGTCAACAACGCGGGGATGGGCTACCGCGCGCGGGTTGAGGAGCTGGAGGAGGAGACCCTGCGGAGGGTCTTCGAGACCAACGTCCTCGCGCCCCTCATGCTCGCGAAGCATGCGCTCCCGCTGCTGGGCCGCGGCTCGGAGCCCGTCGTGGTCAACGTGGCCTCCGTCGTGGGCCGGCGCGGGATCCCGGGCCAGTCGGCCTATGCGGCCTCCAAGGCCGCCATGTGCTCCATGGGCGAGGCCCTGCGCATCGAGTGGGCGGAGGAGGGCATCGCGGTCTGCACCCTCTGCCCGGCCCTCACCGCGACAGGGTTCTTCGACGCCCAGCCCAACCCCGCGGGGCTCGATCACCCTGACCTCTCGGGGGCCGACCCCGCAGAGACCGTTGCCGAGGAAGTGCTCAAGCTCGCCTACGAGCCCCACCCCGAGCGCACCCTGCGTTGGAAGTGGCGCCTGCTCGGCGCCCTGACACCCTTCGCGCCACGCCTGGCCGACCGGCTCCTCGTACGCCGACTCGGCGGTGGCTGGTCGGTTCCGCCCCGCTAGGGGCTCAGGCCTCGCGGGTCTCGGGCTCGAAGGTGGGCGCCGGCGGCAAGTCGCAGGCAGCCTCGCCCTCCTGGCCCATCAGCGAGCCCGCGCTGGTGCGTGCCTGCCCCGCCTCGCCCCTGGCCGGAAGCGGCGCCTCGACGCCGTCGATGGCGCGCTGGACGTTGGCCTCGCCCTCATCGAAGAGGTTTCCCCAGCGCGAGTCACTGCTCATGTCGGGGCGGAGGTGCTCATCGAGCCACGCGCGGTTGCCCTGAACGGTGCCCACGACGGGAAGCACCACGAGGTCCGTGGCCGCTCCGAGCATCGCGAGAGCGTCCGCGGGAACGAGTCCTGGCATGGCGACCGTGACCACCTCCCCGAACCGGTGCACCGGGACGAGGCCCTGCTGCATGAGGAAGTCCGCGTCGAAGACCTCCAGGAGCGCGGGATCGGGCTTGAGCTGCTCGGTGGGGATGAAGGCGAGTTGGAAGACCTCACTGACCACCCGCCCGAGGTCCCAATCACTCAGGAAGCCACCCTGGACCAGGGCCTCGCAGAAGGGCTGAGCACCGGTCTGGGAAGCCTCGAGCAGGCCCTTAAGGACCTCCTCTTCGACGAGGTTCCGTTCGCCGAGGATCCCGGCTAGGCGGGCGATGTCGAGACGCTGGGTGTGCTTCAAGGGGGGCGCGAAGAGGACCAGCGGTCCTATCGACACGAGGCCCCCGCCCACCTGAGGTGCTTCCGCCCCGGCCCGGGCGACCGAGCGTCTCGAAGCGGGACGAGGGGCTCTGGCGGGGTCCGCAGGGCCTACACGTCGAGGTTCGTGACCTCGAGCGCGTGCTTCTCGATGTAGTCCCGACGGGCCTCGACGCCGTCGCTCATCAGGATCGTGAAGATCTGATCGGCCTCCAGGGCGTCCTCGATGGAGACCTGGTAGAGGTTGCGCGTCTCGGGGTCCATCGTCGACTCCCAGAGCTGGTCCGCGTTCATCTCGCCCAGACCCTTGTAGCGCTGGATGTCCACGCCGCTCTGGGTGCCCTGCTTGGTCAGGGCCGCGAGCGAGGCGATGTCAGAGGCCGGCTTGGGCTCCTTGCCCCCCTCGAGGATCCAGTCGCCTCCTCCACGCAAGACCAGCCCCATGCCCTCGAGGCGCGCGAGCACGGCCGCCGCCTCGGTGACCTTGTTGAGGCGCGAGCCGAGCACGTGGGCGTTCGCCATGAGCGTGCCGCCCTCCGGCCCCGTGTAGACCACGAGCTCGCCCTCGACCATGCCGCGGCGCAGCTCGAGGAAGTCCTCGTACTGTTGATGCGTGTCGAAGTAGTGGTCCGTCTTGTCAGCGCGTGCCCACCAGGTGGGAAGTCGCTCGCCGTCGTAGCGGTCGAGGACATCCCGCCAACGAATCGGGGCCCAGATCGGAATGGCCGCCTCGCCAAGTCCGTCGAGTTCGGCCAGGGTCGAAACCACGGTCTGCAGCTCGGCGCCCTCGAAGGTCCGGTCTGCCGTTCGGTCGACGATGCGCATGGACTGCGTGCCGATCTCGATGAGGTGGCCGCGCAGGCTGCTGTCGTTGATGAGGTAGGCCGAGCGCTTCCCCTTGGTGACCTTGTAGAGCGGCGGCTGGGCGATGTAGAGGCGACCCTGCTCCACCAGGGGCCGCATGTGCCGGAAGAAGAAGGTGAGCAGGAGGGTGCGGATGTGGGAGCCGTCCACATCGGCGTCGGTCATGATGATCGTCTTGCCGTAGCGAATCTTCTCCGGGTCGAGCTCCGAGGAGATCCCGCAGCCCATGGCCTGAACGATCAGCTGGATCTCCTGGTGGCCGAGCATCTTGTCGAGCGCGGCCTTCTCCACGTTCAGGATCTTGCCCTTGATCGGCAGGATCGCCTGGATGTGGCGGTCCCGACCCATCTTCGCGGGCCCGCCTGCCGAATCACCCTCGACGATGAACAGTTCGGTCTCTTCACGGTTCTTCGACTGACAGTCGGCCAGCTTCCCCGGGAGGCTTCCGCTGGCCAGCGCGCTCTTGCGGCGCACGAGGTCGCGAGCCTTCCGCGCAGCGTCCCTGGCCTGCTTGGCCTGGATCGCCTTCTGGATGATCGACTTGGCCGTGGCGGGGTTCTCCTCGAGGAAGGTGGCCACCTGCTGGCCAATCACCGAGTCGACGATGCCCTGCGCCTCGCGGTTGCCGAGCTTGTCCTTGGTCTGGCCCTCGAACTGGGGCTGGGGAACCTTGAGGGACAGCACCGCGGTGAGGCCCTCGCGGTAGTCGTCGCCGGAGGGCCCGGTGTCGCCCTCCTTGAGCGCCTTCGAATCCTTGGCGTACTTACCAAGCACGCGAGCGAGGGCGGTCTTCATCCCCGTGAGGTGCGTACCGCCTCCGTGGGTGTTGATGTTGTTAACGAAGGTCGCGACCGACTCGGCGTAGCCGTCGGTCCACTGCATCGCCAGCTCGACCTCGTAGACCTCTCCGGGGTTGTCCGGACTCTCGGCACTTCCGGCCAAGAAGAGGATCTCCTCGTGCAGAGGGGTCTTGCCTTGGTTCACATTCTGCACGAAGGCCTGGATGCCCTCGGGGTACTCGAAGACCTCGTGGGTGCCCTTCGCCTCGTTGACAAGTTCGAGGCGGAGTCCGCGCGAGCCCATCAGATAGGCGGTCTCGCGCAGACGCTTCTGGACGATCTCGTACTGGTGGTCGACGGTCGTGAAGATCGATCCGTCGGGCTTCCACTGCACCGTGGTCCCGGTGTGATCCGTCTCGCCCACGACCTCGAGCTCCTTGCTCTTGATCCCGCGGGCAAACTCCATGGTGTGGATCTTCCCGTGCTTGTGGACCGTGACCTTCAGCCAGTCGGAGAGGGCGTTCACACAGCTCACACCCACGCCGTGGAGACCACCCGACACCTTGTACGCGCCATCACCGAACTTGCCTCCGGCGTGGAGCTTGGTCAGGACGAGCTCGACCGCAGGGATCTTCTCCTTGGGGTGGATGTCCACGGGGATGCCGCGCCCATCGTCCTCCACCGTGACC
The DNA here is from genome assembly GCA_040265735.1 of Planctomycetota bacterium. GTDB lineage: Bacteria > Planctomycetota > UBA1135 > UBA1135. The sequence goes on from JBDQFW010000003.1 coordinate 32,313, forward strand.
GACCCGTCGGCCTGCAGGGTGACCAGGCAGCGGGTCGCGTGGCCGGCCAGGGCCTCATCCACCGCGTTGTCGACGACCTCCCAGATGAGGTGGTGCACTCCACGCACATCGGTGTCCCCGATGTACATGGCCGGCCGGTGACGAACGGCCTCCAGGCCCTCGAGGACCGAGATTTGGTTGGCTTCGTACTTTGCTGAGGGTTGCTCGTTGGACATGGCTATTTCTTCAGCTTGATGGTGACCCGGCGGATGCGTTCGGTGCCCAGGCGCTGGTTCGCCTTGCGGCGATACCCCTCGGCGGTGAAGGACTCGAGCTCTTGCTTGTGGGCTGCCGACTCCACCTCAACCACGAGCTCGCCATGGCGGTAGAGGACGCTGCGCGCGCGCTTGCAGAGGACTGGACCTAGGGTGTCTCGCCAGGCCTGGTGGACATCCCAGTCACGCAGCTTCGCCCCGAGGCCCGACTCCGAGAGGAACACCTTCATGGCGTCCCCCATCGCGATCGGATCTCGCTGGCGTGCGGTGAGTCTGCGGTCGATCGACAAGGGCGCCTGCTCAGGCGTCGATGGTGATGGGCATCACGATGTAGACGTAGTTCTCGCCCAGCGTGAACTTGCCCGGGCTCGAGCGCTGCTGGAACTCGAGAGCGACAACCTCGGACTGACACTGCTTGAGGCCGTCCGCGACATAGTCGGGGTTGAACGCGATCTCGGTGCCCTCTCCCGAGTACTCCACCTCGAGCTGGGCGGCCGCACTCCCGCGTCCGGCGCTCTGGCCGCTGAGGCTGAGCTTGCTCTTGCCCAGCTTGAAGCGCACGGCACGGGCGTCATCGCCGGTCACGTTGGCGACCAGGCGCAGCTTCTGGGCGAGGGCGTCGCGGTCCGCCTCCATGCGGTGCTCAGTCTCCGTCGGAAGCACGGCTGAGTAGCGGGGGAACTCGCCGTCGATCAGGCGCGCGAAGATCTGGGCGTTGGGCGTGCGGATCCCCACCTGGTTGGCGTCGAAGCTGAGCTTGATCGGATCCAGGGGGTCGTCGATCACGCGGGCGAACAGGGAGAGGCCCTTGGTCGGGACGATCGCCGACTGGCTGCGCCCACCCGCGTCGATGGGCTGAGAGGCTAGCGCAAGCCGTCGTCCATCGGTCGCCACCATCTTCACCTGGTCCTCGGCGATCTCGACGAGGACGCCGTGCATCGCGTAGCGGCCGGCGTCGCGCGCCGCGGCGAAGCTCGTCTGCTGCACCAGGCGCGAGAAGTTGCCGCCCTGGAGGGTGAACGAACCCTCGTCGTCGAAGCGCGACACGACGGGGAACTCATCGGGGTCGAGGGTCACCAGCTCGCACTGGTCCGTGCCCCCGCGGATCGTGCACTTGTCCCCTTCGCAGACGAGGGTCACCTCGTCGCTGCTGAGATCACGCACGAAGTCGAGGGTCACCTTGCAGGGGATCACGGCGACTCCGGTCTCTTCGATGGTCACCTCGTCGACGGCGATGCGCGCACTCACCTCGAGGTCCGTGCCCGCCAGCTCGAGGGCATCCTCGGTCGCAACGAGCTTGAGGTTCTCGAGGATCGGCTTGGTCCCCCGAGCAGGGACGACGGTGTTGATGACCGCGAGGGCCTCGCGGAGCTTCTCGCGCTGGCAGGTGACCTTCATGGGAGCGTGGGGGAAGTGGCGTGATCGGGGGCGGACGGCGGAGGCGTGGCAGCGTTTGGCGGTCGCTTGCGGGTTCTCCACCTGAGTCCTCCAGTAAGAAGATTCTTCACCTTCATAAGGGGGGGCTCTGGAGGTGGACGGAGCGGCCCTCGGGGAGCCGCAATTCTAGCGATCTCGGGGGTTTATGGGCAGTCCAGGGCTTGGGGAAGACTCCCTTTTCCTTGTGGAGGAGCGGTGGATTCTCGACGAGTTCCCCACGGCTCTCCAGAGGTCCTCGTGCTCCGCCAGCGGGGGCCGAGGATGCCCACGACAGGTCCACGCCGGATGCGCAGGATTGGCCACGGGAAATCCACCGGTCACCCACAGTGCTCGGGGCTCTCGAGGCGCGGAGAGGGGGTCGCTGAAGAGGCCCGCACGGGGGCCCGAGCGGGCGCCCCTCAGCCCTCACGGCGCTTCCTTGCAGGGCTCGTGCAGCTGGACTCGAGGTACGGCACTGCATGGCCCCCGTGGGGACAGCTGCGCGCCGGCCGGCAGTGCTGGGGCGATCCCCCACACTCGCCATGAAGCCAGGGCTCTGTCCGCTTGCCCACGGCCCTCAGGCGCCCTCAGGACAAGAGCTTGTCGGGGTCCTGGCCGCTTCCCAGGCGCTCCAGGAGGCCGACGATTTCAGCCCGCGCGGCCTCGTCCTCGCTCACCTTGCGGCGGACCTTGTCCACGGCGTGCAGCACCGTGCTGTGGTCGCGGCCTCCGAAGTAGGCGCCGATCTCTTCGAGGGACTTCGGCGTCAGCCTCCGGAACAGGAACATCGCCACCTGACGAGGCCAGACGACCGAGGCCGTGCGGCGCTTGCCTTGCAGGTCGCTGAGCTTGACCGAGAAGATGGTGCAGACCTCGGAGACGATGGCCTCGAGGCTCAGGGGGCCCGTGCGCGTCGCGAGAAGGTCACCCAGGGCCTCCCGCGCCAGGGTCGGGGTCACCGGCCGCTGGGACATGGTGGCGAAGGCGAGCAGCCGCGTGACGGCGCCCTCGAGCTCACGCACGTTGTCCACGACGTGCTCGGCGATCAGCTGGCTGACCTCGTCGGGGAAGGGCTCGCCCCGCTCACGGCTCTTGCGACGCACGATGGCCATGCGCGTCTCGAAGCACGGCGCCTCGATCTCCGCGACCACGCCCCACTTGAAGCGCGAGACCAGGCGGTCCTGAAGGGTTGGGATGTCCTTGGGGGGCGAGTCCGACGACAGGACGATCTGCTTCTGGCCGTTGTAGAGCTGGTTGAAGGTGTGGAAGAACTCCTCCTGCGTGCGCTCTTTGTTGGCGAGCAGGTGGATGTCATCCACGACCAGCACATCCACGTTCCGGTACTTGTTCCTGAACGAGTCCAGATCACCGTGCTCGAGGGCACTGATGAAGTGGTTCACGAAGGTCTCGCAGGACAGGTAGAGGATGCGGCTGTCGGGGTTCCGCTCCAGGATCCGATAGCAGAGGGCCTGCAGCAGGTGCGTCTTGCCCACTCCGACCGAGCCGTGGAGGAAGAGGGGGTTGTAGGTGGTCCCCGGCTGGTCCGCAGCGCCCGTGGCCAGGGCCGCTCCGAAGCGGTTGCACGGCCCGATCACATAGGTGTCGAAGGTGTACCGCGGGTTGAGGACCACATCCGAGTTCCAGAGCAGTCCGCTGGCGCGGCGCTCCGGAGTGGCCTCCTCGGCCGCCGGCTCAGGGGAGCCACTCGCTTCCTGGGACGCGGACTCGTCGGGCCCAAAGGCGCCGGGCGGCAGCGCGGCGGCGGAGCAGGCCTCGGCGTCCACGGTGAACTCCAAGCGACGAGGCGAGCCGAGAGCGTCCTTGGCCTTGCGCTGAACGAGGTCCTTGAAGTGGTCCTGGATCCAGCTGCGCGTGAAGTCGTTGGGGAGGGCGAGGGTCACGGCCTCGTCGTCCAGGCCGACCACCGTGGCCACGCTGAACCAGGTGCGGAAGCGGGTCGGGCCCAGCTCCGCGTGCAGCCCCGCGGCGATCTCGACCCAGATCGCTCTAAGCCTTTCGCTGGGCACCTCGTGGGGCTCCGGTTGAGCGGCGGCGCTTTCCGCGCCCTCCTTGGGCGGGTCTTGGATTGACCGGCCTTGGGCCCCGGCCTCGTCCCTGGGCGTCACAGGGGTTTCGGTGTTCCTGGCGACGTCCGTCACGAGCTGTCGATGCGGGGGGATCCGTCGAGACGAGTGAGGCCGTGGGGGGGCGCGGCGAGTGGAGCCGAGCAGGTGGCCGCGGGGATCTCGTCCGACGCGGAGCGCATGATGTCACGCGCTGCGAGCGCGGTCAACATTCCGCCCACATGGGCGGGGTTGTGCACAAACCTGAACGGCTAGTGGCCTCTTTCCCGCAGGATCTCCACAGCTTTGTGGATATCGCTGTGGGAAGTTGTCCGACCACAGGACAGGCGCAGTCCGCGCCGCGCGCGCTCACGATCCTGACCCATCGCAAGCAGGACCGGCGAGGGCTCCAGCGAGCCGCTGCTGCATGCACTTCCTGCGGAGGCCTGTAGACCCGCCAGGTCCAGGCGCGTGACCAGCACGCGCCCGTCGCACCCGGGCAGGGCCACGTTCAGCGTGTTGGGCAGCCGTCCTGGCGCTCCGGGAGGTCGTCCGTTGCACTCGATGCCGGGGATCGCCTCCTGGAGGCGGCTCCAGAGCATCGCGGTCAGCTCTGCGAAGCGGGCTTGGGCTGCCTCAAGCTCCTCGACCGCGAGGGCGATCGCCACCGACGCGGCGTGGATGGCGGCCACGCCTTCCGTGCCGGCCCGCAGCCCATCCTCTTGGCCGCCCCCCACGAGCAGGGGGCTCAGCCTGTGGCCGCCGCGCCTCACGAGCACCCCCACCCCGGCCGGGCCCCCGACCTTGTGGGCGCTGAAGGCCGCTAGATCCGCGCCCCAGGCAACAAGGTCCACCGGCACCTTGCCGAGGGCCTGGACGGCGTCCACGAGGAGCGGGCAGCCGCCACGCAGCGCGGCGCTCAGGGCAGGCAGGTCTTGGACCGTGCCCGTCTCGCTGTTCGCGGCCTGGATGGCGACGAGGTCCGCCTCCAGCGGGCCCTCGATGGGGAGCAGGCCGCCCTCCGCGTCTACGGGAAGGCACTCCAGCGCGCCCGCGTGACGCTCGCAGGCCGCCAAGACCGCGGGATGCTCCACCGCCGAGGCGGCCACGCGCCCTCCCGGCCCCACGCTGCCCGCGACCGCCAGGTTCAGGGCCTCGGTGCCGCCCGAGGTGAAGAGCACCTCCTCCTCCGCCACGCCGATCGCGCCGGCGACGCGCTCTCGGGCCTCATCCAGCAGGGCGCGCGCCGCGCGCCCGGCCGCATGGGCGCTCGAGGCGTTCAGGGGCCCCAGCTCCAGCGCCGTGAGCAGGGCCTCCCGCGCCTCCTCGCGCAGGGGGCTGGTCGCGTTGTGGTCGAGGTAGATGGCGTCCATCACGGCTGGGCGAGGACACGACGGTAGAGGGCCTCGTAGCGCGGCAGCACCCGCTCGAAGGAGAAGTGATCCACGGCCCGTGTCCGCGCGGCGGCTCCCATGCGAGCCACCAGCTCTTGGTCCACCAGGGCGCGCCGCAGCAGGGATGCATAGCCCTCGAGGTCCTCCGCCGCGCAGAGCATCCCCGACACGCCGTCCTCGACCACCTCGGACACTCCACCCACGCGCGTTGCGATCACGGGCGTGCCGCAGGCCATGGCCTCCAAGGCGGAGAGGCCGAAGCTCTCCTCGCGGCTCGTCAAGCAGAACGCTGAGGCGGGCGAGAGGAGTCCGGGCAGGGCGTCGCGCTCACCCAGGAAGACGACACGGTCCGCGACGCCGCCCTCGGCGGCCACGCGCCGGCACTCGGCTTGGTCGGGGCCATCCCCCACCAACACCAGCTGCGCGTCTCGGTCGTGCGCGGCGAGGGCAAAGGCCCGCACCAGCCACGGCACCCGCTTGACGGGCCTGAAATTCGAGACATGGACCAGGGTCGGCCGGCTCGGCCGCGCGCTCTCCGACGGGGCGAACAGATCGCAGTCCACGAAGTTGGGGATCTCCTCGATGGGACAGGCCGCCTCCTCAACGCAGAAGGACTCCCGCGTGCGCCGTGCCAGATCCTCACTCACGGCGGTCACCGCATCGCTCGCCCGCAGGGCGTGCTCCGTGAGCGGCGCGTAGGCGGGGTCGTTGCCGACCAGGGTGATGTCGGTGCCGTGGAGGGTCGTGACCACGCGCGGGGGCGCGTGCTCGTGGTAGTGGCGGGAGGCCTCGCGAGCGAGGAAGGCGCTCACCGCGTGGGGCAGGGCGTAGTGCGCATGCAGCAGGTCCAGGCCTCGCAGGCGGTGGATCTCGAGCACCTTCGAGGTCACCGCCAGGTCATGGGG
>JBDQFW010000004.1:0-37451 GCA_040265735.1 Planctomycetota bacterium
GCGCACGCTGCGGCGCAGGTGATCGCACACCGACCGCGCGCCGACCTCGGAGAGCAGCGCCAGGTGCAGCTCCCGCACGAGCGCCCGCCTGGCCTCCTCGGGGAGGGCGAGCGTCGACCCCGCCTGCGCGGTCATTCGCCCGCGGGGAAGAGCCCCTCAATGGCGCGCCGCTCGCGGGGCGAGGCCGTGCGCGGGTAGTAGACGGACAGGGCGCGGCGGGCGGCCTCGTCCCCCACCTCGACCAGGGCCTGGACCGCGGCTCGCGACAGGCGGGGATCGTGGTCCCCGAGCAGGGCCTCGGCGGCCGCGCGGAGGGAGGGGCGTGCCGCGAGCTGGGGCGTGAGGACCTCGAGCGCTCGAATGCGGGCCAGGGGTGGAACGCCGTCCCGCCCTTCGGCCGCGCCGAGGACCCAGCTCCCCAGGAGCTCCCAAGCCGCTGCCTGCGGGAGCGCGCCACACGCGCCGGCCAGGTGCTGCGCGAGGGGCGCGCTGGGGCCGTCGACCTCGAGCCTCCCGGGCGCCCGCTGCAGCTCGCGGAACCAGCGCGCCGCCCGCTCCCCGTCGGCCGCCACGGCCAGGCGCAGGGCGGCGCCGCAGACCGACCAGGAGGGCGCCAGCACGAAGGCACGCTGGGCGAGCTCGAAGAGGTCCGAGTCCGGCGTGAAGCTGTGCAGGCCGTCGAGGGCCGCGGCGCGAACCGCGGGCTCGTCCGCCCCCAGCGCGCTCGCGCGCAGCAGGTCGCGGGAGCCGGCGGTGCGTGCGCTCCCCAGGAGCGCCGCCGCCGCGCTGCGCACCTCGCGCACCGGATCCGCCTCGAGCCGCCTGGCGGCCACATCGAGGGCCGCACGACGGTAGCCCTCATCCATCTGCTCGACGCGGGCGGTCAGCAGCTCGAGCCCGTCCAGCCGTCCCGCGGGATCGGGCGCCTCGGCGGCCAGGAGCAGCGCGGTCTCGAGGTCCAGCTCGGTCTCCACCGAGCTCGGCACCCAGCGGTGAGGATCGAGGCGCACCCAGAGCGGCTCGTCCGCGCACTCCAGCTCGAACTCCTGCTCGCGCGCCTCGACCTGGACCCGCACCCTCTTCAGGCCGGCCGCCGTGCGCCACTCCAGCTCGATCGGGGTCGCGAAGGCCGCCGGCGTCCCTCCCACGGCCTCCTGCGTCTGGGCCACCCGCGCCCGGAGGACGCCGCCGGACCAGCGCCAGGAGAGCGCGAAGCGCGGAACGCCGGGGGAGTGCAGCCACTGCTCGAAGTGCCGCCCGAGGTCGCGCCCCGACGCAGCCTCGAGACAGGCCCGCAGGTCCCGCGTGTGAACGGCCCGGTTCTCATGAGCGCCCACATAGGAGCGGATCCCGCGCAGGAACGCATCGTCACCCAGCACGAAGCGCAGGTGGTGCAGGCGCGCCGCGCCGCCCTGGTAGGCGTGGCCCGAGAAGAACAGGTCCATGGGCTCGACGCACTGGCCGTGGACCATCGGTCGGTGCACGCGCTCCTCGGCCGCCACGGCAGCGGCCATCAGCCCCCGCGCCCGGACGAGGAGCTCGTCCTCTCCCTGGGTTCGCTCGAACCACAGGTGCGTGCAGTAGGTGGCGAAGCCCTCGTTCAGCCAGATCTCGTCCCAGTCCGCGCAGGTGAGCAGGTCCCCGAACCACTGGTGCGCGGCCTCGTGAACGACCAGGCCCTCGGGTCCACCGTCCACGCGGCCCCGGTGGTCGCAGAGGGACGCCGTGGTGATGGTGGTCGCGCTGGTGTTCTCCATACCTCCGAAGGGGAACCCATCCACGGCGCAGGTGGCGTACTTCGGATAGGGGTAGGCGCGGCCGGTGAGCTCCCCCATGAAGCGCAGCACATCCGGCGTCATGCCGAGGTTCGGCTGCAGGAGGGCCGCGGTCCGCAGCGGGCCGAGGTACTGCACCGGCACCTCGGGCGGCGGCTGGAGGGCCTCCTTCGAGACGTGGTCCACCACGGCGAGCTCGCCAGCCACGAGGGTCTCGAGGTAGGCCGGGTGGGGTGAGTGGTGGGCCCAGCGCTCGACAGCTCGCTCTCCCTCGACGGTGCGCCCCAGGCGCAGGCCGCCCGCCATGGAGGTCCAGCTCGAGGGCATGGTCACCACGAGCTCGCTCGTGGCGCGATCACTCGGGTGGTCGAGGCAGGGGAACCAGCGGCGCGCGTCCTCGCACTCGCCCTGGGTGAAGCAGTGGTCAGGCTCCGGCCCCGGCGCGAACCAGAGGCCGCGGTTGGGGCGGCCCTCGTAGGCGACCTGCAGCGCCACCGGAGCGCCCGCCGCAAGCGGACGCCGCAGGCGCACGACGAGTCCACGCGCATCAGCCTCCCAGTCGAGGCGCTCTCCCTCGCCATCCCAGACCCCGCTGACCTCGAGCCCGACCAGGTCGAGGCGCACGGCCTCCAGGCCGTCGGCAAGGGCGCGAGCGCGGAGGGTCGTGCGGCCGCGCACGGCGCGCTGCTCGGGGAGGAGCTCGAGCTCCAGCCGGTAGTGCTCCGCGTCGAGCTCGAGCCTGGGTCCAGGGAGCGGCGCCTCTGAACGGCGTCCCTCCAGGCCGTCGGCCTCGAGGGCACGGGGTCCGACGCAGGCGCCGACGAGCAGGGAGAGGAAGAGCAGGCGCTGGGTCCGCATGGTGGGCTGGAGGGCGGGGTGCCGCCCCGCCGGGGCGCGCTCCCCCATGCTACGCGCCGGCTTCGCCCCGACGCTCCCAGGGCGACGGAGGGCGGCGCGACGGGTCCGCGGCTTGCGGCTCACTCGTCGCCCATGGAGCGGTCGAGCCCGCTGAGGAAGGCGACGAGGGCGTCCCTGTCGAGGTCGAGGCCCTGGGCATCCCCGCGCACGACCGCAAGGGCGCGGCCCGATCGCAGGATGGGGCGCTGCGCGGCGGCCCCCGAGACGGACGCTCCAGGATCAGGGGCCTGGAATTCAGGGCCGAAGACCTCACCCACGGCCTTCACGAACTCGTCCGCGTCCCGCAGCGTGTCCCAGACGGTCACGAGCAGGGTCGCCCTGGCACCGTCGGGCCCGGCGAGGAGCAGGACCTGGTCCCCGTCCCACCCCGCGGCCGCGGGGTGGTTGTAGCTCAGCCCCAGCAGCTTGATCGGATCGATCTCGATCCCAGTCCGCTGCGCAGGCGGAGTGACGAGGATCCCGAGGAACAGCTCGCCCAGGGTGTCGCGTCTCGCGACGCTCCAGCCCTCGGGGACGAGGGTGTCCGGCACGACGACGGGCGTGGGCTCATCGCGCTGCTCCTCGACCCAGTACTTCGCCGGATGCAGGACCTGCTCCATGGAGCGCGGCGGCGCCGCCCAGGCCCGGTCGAGGTCGGCGATCGGTGCCGGCCGCGTGAGGAGCGTCCGCCGCTCCACCCGGCGCAGGAAGTTCTGGCCCGCCATGTAGCTGCCCAGGAGCGGCTTCCAGACATAGGAGGGAGCGGCCTGCAGCGCCTCCGAGGAGAACGCCGCCTGGGACTCCTGGACGGCCGCCATGTCCAGGGTCGCCACGTTGGCCAGCATCCAGCGCTCCATGACCTCCATGGCGCTGCCCTCCGCGAGGGCGTGCAGCGCGAGCTGCGCATCGGTCGAGCCCTCGCGCGCCTCCTCGAGGGCGTCCAGGTCGTGGTACTGGTCGTCGAGAGCGTGGGTGTACTCGTGGGCCATGATGACCCGGGTCAGGTCCGGGCTGAGCCCCTCGACGACCCGGAACGAGTCCGTGGGCGGGTCGTAGAACCCGCCGACCTGCTCGGCAAGAACCTCGAGGGTGAGGGCGCGCAGGTCGAGCTTCTCGGGCACGAGGCCGAGGTGCTTGGCGATGGCCTCGTCCGCGGCCATGCGCGCGGCGCCGCCGTCCTCCTCGAGCTTGCCGATGGCGTAGGCGGTGAACTGCTCGGCGTTGGTCGTGGAGATGGCGACCGGGTGCTTGAAGGGCCTGCCCGTGATGCGCGCCACGCCCTGCTCGATCTGCGAGCCCAGGGTCACGAGGTCCAGACCGTCCTCCGCCTGGTGTGAGGGGTCCTGAAGGGCGGTCGGGCCGGAGAGCGCGGCGAGGAGGATGAGGAGCAGAGACATGGGGCTGGAGAGGGTTGCGGCGCATTGTAGGTGCCCCCACGCGCCGGGGCCGATTTGCTCCCTCCTGCGCGGCTTTGGCACAGTCTGGCTCCCATGCGCCTGCTCCCCCCCCGAATGAAGGCTTGGCTGACCGCCGCCGCCCTGCTCCTCGCTGGCTCCGTGGAGACGGCCCGCGCCCAGGACACCCCCGAGTCCTCCCCGCCCGCCGAGGCCGCCGCGGCCGCGATCGACAGCGCGGATGCCCGCGCCAAGGAGCTGAAGGCGGCCCTCGCGACTCAGGTGGGTGCGCGCGTCGACAAGCTCGCGGTCTCCGTCAAGAAGCCCGACAAGGGGCCGGCGAACTGGCAGGAGAGCGTCGACTCGGTGATGGCCGGGGTCAACGGCGTGATCGCCTCGTTCTTCTTCTATCCCGTCTTCGAGTCCAGCCACTCGGCCGAGGTGGCTGCCAACCTGGGCGATGAAGCGGCACTCGCCGCCGAGGTCGAGGGCTTCCTCACCCAGGCCGCGGCCGAGGGCGTCCCCCTCGAGACCTCGGCACTGACCCTGACGATCCCCGGCGACGGCGTCGAAGCTGCACCCAGCCTCTCCATCGTGCGGGGCGGAGTCCCGCTGGCCGTGCTCTGGCTCGTGCTCGGCGCGATCTACTTCACGGTTCGCATGGGCCTCGTGCAGCTGCGCGCCTTCGGCCACGCGATCCGCGTCACCCAGGGGAAGTTCTCCGACCCCAACGACCACGGTGAGGTCAGCCACTTCCAGGCGCTGACCGCGGCCCTGAGCGCCACGGTCGGGCTCGGCAACATCGCCGGCGTCGCGATCGCCATCAGCATCGGCGGACCGGGCGCGACCCTGTGGATGATCCTCGCCGGCTTCCTGGGGATGGCCTCGAAGTTCACCGAGTGCACCCTGGGCCAGATGTACCGCCAGCAGCGCTCCGACGGGAGCGTGATGGGCGGCGCGATGTACTACCTCTCGATCGGGCTCAAGGAGCGCGGGATGGGAGGCCTGGGCAAGTTCCTGGCCGTGATGTTCGCCATCCTCTGCGTCGGCGGCTCGTTCGCGGGGGGCAACTCGTTCCAGGTGAACCAGTCCCTGAATGCCCTCCAGGAGACGGTGCCCTTCTTCGCGGAGAACCGCTGGATCTACGGCCTGATCATGACCGTCCTCGTGGGAGGAGTGATCCTCGGCGGGCTCAAGCGCATCGCGCAGGTCGCTGAGAAGGTCGTGCCCACCATGTGCGGCATCTATGTGCTGGCTGCCCTGTGGGTCATCCTCGGCAACGCCAGCGCGGTGCCGGAGGCCTTCGGCAAGATCGTGGACGGAGCCTTCTCCCCCGCCGCGGGGCTGGGCGGCCTGGCCGGCGTCCTGATCCAGGGCTTCAAGCGCGCCGCCTTCTCCAACGAAGCTGGCGTGGGCTCGGCCGCTATCGCCCACTCGGCGGCCAAGACCCCCTACGCCGTCCGCGAGGGCATCGTCGCCCTGCTGGAGCCGTTCATCGACACCATCGTGGTGTGCACCATGACCGCCCTGGTCATCGTGATCACCGGCGCCTACGACCCGGCCACCGCCGACGGCCTGTACGCCCCCTACCTCGACAACGCCAACGGAGCTGGCCTGACCAGCGCGGCGTTCGGCAGCCAGATCAGCTGGTTCCCCTACATCCTCAGCGTCGCGGTGGTGCTCTTCGCCTTCTCGACCATGATCTCGTGGTCGTACTACGGCGAGCGCTGCTTCGTCTGGCTGTTCGGTGACGGGGCCTCGCTGCTCTACAAGGCGATGTTCCTGGTCTTCGTGTTCCTGGGCTCGATCATCACGGCCACCCAGGTGCTCGAGTTCGGGGACCTGATGATCCTGGGCATGGCGTTCCCCAACGTGCTTGGCGTGGTCCTGCTCTCCGGCAAGGTGAAGAGCGCGTTCCAGGACTACTGGGGCAAGCTCCAGAGCGGCGAGATCCGGCCCTACGACCCGAACCAGGAAACCGGGAAGACCGCCTGAGCCGGATCCAGGCCCGTCTCGATCCGAGATTCGGCCCTGCCGCCCTGTTGGGCTTGCGATCGGGGACCTCCGGAGCCGATGCTCTGGGGGTCCTCTCCATGTCTCGCCCCCTCCACCTCACCCTCGCGGCCGTCCTGGGCCTCCTGAGCCTGACGGACCTCGCGGCCGCCGCGCCCCAGCGCGGCGGAGGCGTCTTCGGTCGGGCAGTGCAGGGTCAGCGAGGAGGCTTCTTCGCCCCGGTCTCAGAGCGCATCGGCGGGGACGCGCGTGGAACGCGCACCAGGGTCACCCGCACCCGCGGGCCGGCCAACCCGGCCGCCATGAAGGACCTCACCAACATGGTGAAGGGCTCCACGACCCCCGCCGGGCCGCTGCTCCCGCCGGCGCGCCTGGCGCCCCTGCCGCGTCCGGAGGACACCCTCCCCATCACGGCCCTGGCCGACGATGAGCAGGTCGCCCTGTGGTTCGCCTCCTGCGACACGGACGGGGACGGCTGGATGGTGTACCGCGAGGCCACCCGCGCGCTCGACTTCGACCGCCCGCGGTTCCAGTCCTTCGACGCGGATCGCGACGGCCGCATCGACTCGACGGAGTTCGCGGACTACTACCGCTACCGGCTGACCGAATCGGGCGGCTTCCGTCCGCCCCAGATCAAGGTCACGCCGACCCTCGCCACGCCGCGCAAGGCAGAGCAGCTGCGCCTCGCGTTCGACACGAACGCCGACCGCTCCATCAGCGAGGAGGAGCTCGCCGCGGTCCTCGAGGGCTACGGCCGCTACGACCTCGTGGTGGGCGACCTGATGGATGACGCCGACCGCAACCGCGACCTGCTGCTCGACGAGGATGAGCTCGAGGGCATCGCCGCGCTGCTGATCGGCGCGGCCGGTCCCGCCGTGAGCTCCCTGCCCGCCGGGGCGGTGAGCGGCATCGACCAGCTCTTCGGGGCGCCCGCGGGCCCCGAGGTGCACGAGCCCGGCGCCCTGCCCCGCATCGCAGGGCCGATCACGCCCTACCGACGGCTGGACCTCGACGGGGACGGGGTGATCAGCCTCCAGGACCTCGAGAGCCTGCAGCGTCCGCTGCGCTCGCCGGTGCGCATCGGTCCGATCCTGCTCGCCCTCGATGCCGATGGGGACGGCGCGATCGACCGCGCCGAGCTCCGCGCGGCCCTGGGCGACGTGCGCTGAGCCTGAGGGCCGGGCAACCGCTGGCGCCCAGCCGCACGCGCTCGGCGGGGATCAAGCGGTGCTCCCGGCAGAGAGCGCGGCTGGACGGCCGCCCCTGGCTCTTCTCTGCCGGAGCGGGAGCGCTCAGCCGTGGAGGGCCTCGAGCTGCTCGTGACGGGCGCCGTCCTCGTCAGCAACTGAGAAGGCGTGGGTGCCGTAGAGCTCGACCCCGGCATACTCCCCGGCTCCGTTGAGCAGGTAGAGCTGCAGGTTGAAGGCCGGCAGGCCGTCCTCGCGGACGAGCTCCGGCTGCCACGCGGCGCCGCGCTGGGCCTGCTCGGTCACGCGCCGCAGGACGGCCATGCCGGCGTCCTTGGGGGCCATGCCGCCGCGCATCAGCTCCACGCAGAGGAAGCTCGCGCAGGAGAGGATGGCGGACTCCCCGCGGCCGGTCCCGCCCGCGCTGCCAACCTCCTGATCGCAGTACAGGCCCGCCCCGATCACGGGCGAGTCTCCGATGCGCCCCGGGATCTTGAACGAGAGGCCCGAGGTCGTCGTGCAGCAGGCAAGCTCGCCCTCCAGAGACAGCGCCGAGCAGTGGATCGTGCCGGTGATCCGGTGCGTGGTGAGCAGCTGCTCGAGGGTGAGCTCCTCCCCCATGTAGCGATAGGGCCGGTCGGCCGCTCCGCTCTTCTTGCTCTTCTTCGGGCTCAGCCGGTCGTCGCGCTCGCTCATGCTCTCCTTCCACCGCAGCCACACCTCCCGCGCGCGCTCGGTGAGCAGGTCGACCTTGGGGTGCCCGTACTCGCGGGCGAACCGCGAGGCGCCCTCCCCCACGAGCATGCAGTGGTCAGTGCGCTCCATGACGAGGCGTGCGACCTCGCTCGGATGGAGGGTGTCCTGGATCGCGCCCACCGAGCCGGCGTTGTGGGTGGGCCCGTGCATGCAGGCCGCGTCGAGGGTCACCACGCCGTCCTCGTCCGGGAGGCCCCCGAGTCCGACGCTCATGTCCTCGGGGTCGGCCTCGACGACCTTGACCACTTCGATGGCCGCGTCCAGAGGCTCCAGCCCGTCCATCATGCGCGGGAGCTGCGCCTGCATCCCCGGAAGGCCGTTTGCGCTGCCGACCATCACCGGGCGGCGGCGGCGGGCGTGGACCGCGGGAGCGGATGCGGCGAGGGCGCGGGAGGCGGTAGCCGCTGCGCCGGCGGCGAGCAGCAGGGAGCGACGGTCGGGGCGGGGACGGGTCATGCCCCGGTTGTAGCGGCTCCCGCCGGGCGCCGCGAGGCCGTCAGGGCGACTCCAGGGGCAGGCCCAGGCAGAGGGCCCGCCCGAAGCGCCGCGCGGCGGTGAGCCACGCCTCCCAGGCCTCGGCCGCCAAGGGCGCCTCGGCGGCCTGGGCAGCGCCGAGCCGCAGGCGTCGCTCGAGCAGCAGCGACTCGAGGGGGCGCTCGAGGGCCTCAGGGCGCGCGGCCGCCAGGCCCGCGACCGCGGCGAAGGCCGCCACCACCGCGCGCTCGGTCTCGAAGAAGGCGGGCGGAGGGGCGCCCTCCTCCACGTGCCGATGAAGCCGAGCGGCGGGGATCCCGGCCTCGACCAAGGCTGCAAGGGTGGGGCTGGCTGCGTACGGGTGCTCGGCCGTCCCCCAGGGACGCGACACGGTGCCCGCGTCCACGAGTGCCATCCGCGTCACCAGCGCAACGGTGTGCGCAGGAGAGTCGCCGATCGGGCGCCAGTCGCCGGCGGGGTCCGGGTCGAGGGGCGTGACCGCTCCCGGATCCGGTCCACGCTCCAGGAGCAGCACCGTCTGCTCGGAGTCCGCGGGACCCGCGAGACCCTCCACCACGAGGGCGGCGAGAGGCGGCTCGGCACCAGAGGCCAGCAGGGCCTGGGCAGGGGCATCGCCCAGGACGAGGGCGACGGTGCGCAGGGGAGGACCGACCCGCAGCCGAGAGGCGGGCACATCGGCACCTGCCCCGCCCTCGGCGACCTGGCGCGCCTCGGCCCGCCCGTCCAGGGCGGACACAAGGGCCCGGGCGCCTTCGACTGCCCAGGCCGCGTCCTCGGCCCCGGTCGCCGTCGCGGTGTCAACCAGCAGGGCGACGACCTCCTCGGGGCGCTCGCTCCCCTGCACGACCGCAACGAGCAGCGGCGCGTTGGGGCCGGGACGGACGAGGAGCCTGCCCGCTGCCCCGGGGAAGGCGTCCTCGAGGCGCGCAGCAAGCGCAGCCAGATCAGCCGTTGGCACGGGCCGCGCGCTGTCGGGCAGCGCGCCAAAAAGGGGCTCGCACCACCGCCGCGTCCCCGCGTCCCCGGCCGCGACGAGGGGCCCGAAGTGGTAGGCCCGCGCCTGTGCGCCAAGGTCCCAGCCGGGAGGCAGCTCATCCAGATCGGGCTCGGACACGCAGGCCGTCAGCCCGAGCAGGATCAGAGCGGCCATGGAGGACCCGAAGCCACCGCGGGCAGGAGGGCGGCGGCGCCTGCACGAGGCGAGGAAGGGCCCTCCGCGCGCCCGCTCCTGCTCGCCGTGGGGTCCTTGGCTGTGGAATCCTTGGCTGTGGAATCTTCGGCGGTGGAGTCTTCGGCGGTGCACCGTACCCCCAGGGAAGGGGCGAGCGTCCTCTGAGTCCATGGCCTCAGCCGAGCTCGATGCCGTTCAGCAGCGGTCCCAGCCGCATGCGCGTGGCGTCGTCGATTACGTCCGGGCTGGTGAGGATGGCGCCCTGCAGGGCCGTGCGGCACGAGCAGGTGGCGGCCTCAGCGTCGCCGCGGAGGGGTTGCACGACGCCCTTCACAAGGCTGCGCGCCCCGGCCACGTTCTGGGCCATGACCGCGAGGATGGCGTCGATGGTCACATCGTCGTGGCCCTCGTGCCAGCAGTCGTAGTCGGTGGACATGGCCACCGTCGCGTAGCAGATGCCGGCCTCGCGGGCGAGCTTGGCCTCGGTGAGGTTCGTCATCCCGATCACATCCATGCCCCAGCTGCGGTACAGCCGTGACTCGGCGCGGGTCGAGAACTGGGGCCCCTCCATGCAGAGGTAGGTGCCGCCATCGTGGGTCGTGACCCCAGCGGCCGAGGAGGCCTGCAGCAGGGCCGTGCGGACCGTAGGACAGACGGGGTCAGCGAACTGCACATGCGCCACGCAGCCCTCTCCGAAGAAGGTGTCCGGACGGTGGCGCGTCCGGTCCACGAACTGATCGATGACGACGAAGTGGCCAGGCTCGATCTCCTCGCGCATGGAGCCCACGGCGGAGACGGAGACGATATGGGTCACACCCATGGCCTTCATGCCCCAGATGTTCGCGCGGTAGTTGATCTCCGAGGGCGAGAGCCGGTGTCCGTCGCCGTGCCGGGAGAGGAAGGCGATCGGGGTGCCGTCGAGCTCGCCGCAGACGAAGGCGTCGCTGGGATCACCGAAGGGGGTGGAGAGGGTGACCTCCTGGCGACCCTCGAACCCCTCGAGCTCGTACAGCCCCGAGCCGCCCAGCACGCCGATCTTGATCGTCTCGCTCATGGTGCCCGCAGTCTGCAGGATGCCGCTCAGGAGTCGCCACCCTCGGCACCGGGTTCCCCGCCGCCGTCGCGACGCGGGCCCCCGAAGCCGCCGGGTCGGCGGCCGCCGAAGTCCCCGCGCCGCGGGCGATCGCCATAGCGACCGCGGTCGCCGCGAAACCCACGCCCATCTCCCTCGCCGCCTCGATCCCAGCGGCCTCCGCGCGCGTCGCGCGAGCCATAGCCGCCGCCCGAGCCATAGCCGCCGCCCGAGCCATAGCCGCCGCCCGAGCCATAGCCGCCCGAACCTCCATACCCGCCACGGCCCGAGCCGCCGTGCCCGCGCGCCCACGACCCCTGGCCGAAGGAGCGCCCTCCGCCGGGAACGCGCCCGCGGATGGTCCTGACCGTGGCGCCCTCGTCCGTGGGAGACGGGCCGACCAGGCGTCGCACCAGCATCGTGGCATAGGCGCCGCGGGGTAGCTCGAAGCGCATCTCGACCGCCTGCAGCTCGGGATCCTCGCTGCCGTCCTTGATCGGGCGCGCCTTGAGGTTGCCGGGCACGATCATGATCGGACGCAGCTCGTGCTTGAGGGCGAAACCCGGGACGCCCTCGAGGAAGAGGCTGTCCGGAGTCAGGTCGTACTTGGCGAGCGCCGCGCGCAGGTGGCGGAGCTGCTGGGGATCCTGGACCTCCTCGAGGCGGTTGCCGGGGAGAGGGAACTGTCCCTCCCAGGCCTCCGGAAAGGCGAACGACGCGCGGGGGAAGACGAGGCGCGACTCACGGGTGCGCACGGCGAAGCGCGCACGCGGATCGAGGTTCTCCTCGAACCACGACTCGACCGCCAGGTTCCACAGGTGGGACTGGAACGCGTAGAGGTGGATCAGACGCTCCCGCGTGGAGATGCGGTGGAACGCACCGGCCCAATCGTCCGGCTTGCGGCGCAGGTGCTCGAACACCGAGTGGTGCTTGCCAAACCGTCCCGCGTGATCCCGGCACGCGCCCCAGTCACCCCAGCAGCGCCAGATGCCCTCCTTGGCTCGCCTGGCCTCAGGCGAGTCGAAGGGCGAGGCGGAGGCGAGGAGACGGCGCAGAGCCCCCTCGGTGTCGCCCCGCAGCAGGTCGAGCATGATCCAGCCCTGGCGGTGGCGGAGGTTCCCGAACCGCTGCTCGTCGAAGTAGTTGGGGTAGCCGAACTCGCGGATCGCAGGCAGGCTCGAGCGCAGGCGCGTGATCTGGCGGCCGGTGAGCTCGCGCACGACCACATCGAAGCGGTTCCCTCGTGAGGCCTCCGGCGTGAGGGCCTCGGCCGCCCACCCCAGGGTCTCGATCTTGAGGTCCGCGCTGCGGACGGAGAGCTCCTTCCCCCGCCGCACGCTCATGTGCTGAACCGTGACGCCCTGACGGTCCTTCAGCCCGGCCATGCTCACGTCGGCGGGGGTGACCCCTGCAAGGCTCGCGAGCTCCGCGGCCGCTTCGAAGGAGGTCTGCTTGCGCTTGTGGACGAGGTACACACGGTGCTCGCCCGCGGGGCCGATAACTCCCTCGTTGAGGAGCTCGTGCACGCGAAAGTCCTGGGGCTTTGTCTTGAGTCTCATGATCGCCACCTGCGGTGCGGACGCACCTTGGAGAGTTGCCGGAGGAGCCTGGTGAAGTCCGCGGGCAGCGGCGCCTCCACGCGAGTGAGCTGGCCGTCGTCGGCCGGCCATGCAATGGCCGCGGCATGGAGGGTCAGCCGCGCCATGAGCGGGCGCTCCTCGGCACCGCGCTTGGCCTTGTAGCCGCGCTTGATCTCGGAGAGCTTCAGCGTCTCCCGCCGGCCGTAGGTTGGGTCGATGACCAGCGGGAAGCCTGCCCAGGAGAGGTGCACGCGGATCTGGTGCGTCCTGCCCGTCAGGGGATTGCAGCGCAGGAGCGTGTAGCCCTCGAAGCGCTGCTCCACCTGGATGCGGGTGCGCGAGGGCTTGCCATCGGGCAGGCCCACGAGCATCCGACCCGTGCGCCGCGCGTCGGCGCCGATCGTCGCGTCGATCACCTCGTGCTCCCCGTCCTCCAGGGGGTGCTCCCCCTCCACGAGGGCGAGGTACTCCTTGTGGATCTGCCCCTCTTCGAAGGCCGTCCGCAGCCGCCGCTCGGTATCGAGGTCCTTGGCCACGAGGACCGCGCCGGAGGTGTCCTTGTCGATGCGGTGCACGAGCCGCGGCCGGAACTCCAGCTCGGCCCCTCGCGGGGCCTCGACATCTGCCCGCTCGAGCGCGGCCTGGAGCAGCGCTCCGCTCAGGCAGGCCGCATCCCGGCGCCAGCGCTCAGGCTCCACCGCCAGCCCAGCCGGCTTGTCGACCACGAGGACGCACTCGTCCTCAAACAGGATCGGGACCGGGCTGGGCGGCGCCACCGGAGCGACGGGGAGTTCCTCGTCGTCGATGTCGATCGAGATCACCTCATTCCAGCGCAATCGGTGGCCTGGCTTGAGCATGGGGGCGCCGTCGATCAACACGCGCCCCGCGCGCACCTGGGCGCGTAGGAATCCCTTGTTGACGTGCGGGAGGGCCAGGCAGAGGAACTCGTCCAGCTCCAGCCCGACCCGCTCCTCGGGAACGGTGAGGTGCTCCATGGGGCTCTCCTCAGGCCTCAGCGCTCGAGGAGGCCGCCGTGACGCGAGCCTGGGCCTCGGGGCGCAGGACCCCCACGCAGGGCAGGTTGCGGTAGCGACCAGCGAAGTCCAGGCCGTAGCCCACCACGAAGAGGTCCTCGACCTCGAAGGCCCGGAAGTCGGCCTCGAACTCGAGGGCTCGACGGGAGGGCTTGTCGAGGAACACGCAGGTCCGCACCTCCGCCGCGCCCATGGCGAGCATCTCGGCCTTCAGCCGGTGCATCGTGCGCCCGGTGTCGAGGATGTCGTCCACGAGCAGGAGGCTCCGCCCCTGGATCTCGTTCCCGGCAGGCAGGAAGTCGAGGGTCAGGTGGCCGGACTCGGTCCCGTCCCGATAGCTCGAGGCCGCCACGAAGGCGAGCTCGAGAGGGATGGGAATCCGACGGATGAGGTCGGAGGCGAACACGCAGGAGCCCTTGAGAACCGACACAACGGTCAGGTCCTTTCCTTGAAACTCCTCGGTCACCTCGGCGGCCAGACGGTCGATCCCCGTACGGATCGTCTCCTCGTCCAGCAGGACATGGGCCAGGTCTTCGTGCATATGCAGGTCCTCCATGGCTGGGAGCGGAGGCCTTCGGGAAGCCTCAGATCCACCCAGGGGGAACGGGCGATGATATCAGACCCACGAGCCCGTGCTGGGGCTCGCCGGGGTGCCCCGTGAGGCCTAGAATCCCGGCTCCGCGGGCCTCCAGGCCTGCACTTCCGGCGGCTTGGACCCCATCCGAGCTCGCCGCCCCATGACGAGCGGGGGCCGAGGGGTCCCCATGGAACGGGTCCCCAGGCCCACCCTCTCCCCACGAACCCCCGGAGGGTTCCCCATGACCAAGCGCACCTACAAGCGCAGGACCGACGAGGAGATCGTCGCCGAGCTCGAGGCCAAGATCGCCCAGATCAAGCAGAAGCAGGAAGAGAAGGAGCGCCCCGACAAGGCGGTCCTGAAGGAGCTGCCGAAGTTCAAGAAGAAGGCCTCCGCCTTCGCCCAGGTCTGCATCGACCACGGCCGCGGGGACGTGGGCAACTCGATCCTGGCCTTCCTCACGGTCCTCGAGCGTCAGGCCAACGAGCAGCCCAGCTGAGGCTGCGAGCATTCCCGCCGAGGGATCCCCGCGCGGCGCGAGAGCCCGCGCAGCGGACCTTCCCCACGGCGTGAGAGCCCGAGCCGAGGAGGCTCCGCGCGACGCAATGGATCGCACCGAGGATGACCGCCTCCTGCACCAGGGTCGCGTTTTCGACCTGGTCAAGCGATCTGGCGCAGGGGCTGGCGGCCACGGCTGGACCGCGGACGTGGTCCTGCATCCTGGCGCCGTTGCCGTGCTGGCCGTGGACGAGGCCGGACGCGTGCTGGTCGTGGAGCAGGAACGGCCCGCCCTCCTGAGGCGCACGCTCGAGATCCCCGCCGGGCGCCTCGAGCCTGGCGAGGATCCCCGCGCGGCCGCCGCCCGCGAGCTGGAGGAGGAGACCGGTCTGCGCGCCGGGAGCCTGAGCCTGCTGACCACGATCTGGCCGGCACCAGGCTTCTGCTCCGAGCAGGTGCACCTGTTCGAGGCCCGCGACCTGAGGCCCGCGGGCTCCGACCGCCTCCCGCCAGATGCGGATGAGGAGCTGGTGGTTCGCTGGCTCCCCCCTGCGGAGCTGGTGGCCCAGCGGCCCGTGGACGCCAAGACCCTCTTGGCTGCGCTTCATGCCATGGGCTCCCCCATCGGGCACACGCCCGCAAGGTGATCAAAGCCGCCCTGCAGGATCCGGGGTGAGAGCTCCCGGTCCGCGAATAGCAGAACGGTCCGGGTCACGAGTAGGACACCTCCCCAGCGGGGCAGAAGGGCCACCGTGCGTCCACGCAGGCCCGTCTCCACGGTGACCGGACTGCGAAATCGGGCCTGTCGGCTGCGGCCGGCATCCACGCGCAGCCGCGGGGACACGCGCACGCCCTCGAGGCTCTCCACATCCTCCCGAGCGGACCACGCGGAGGCGCAGTCGAGCCAGCCGAGGCGATCCCCGGAGGCGCTGGCCCCCAGCGCACGCTGACCATCGGTCGCAACGGCCGCCCACCAAGCGGGCGCGGCAGCGTGCAGGACCGTGCCCTCTGCGGCTGGGTCCGCATTGGCTGGATCCCTCACCAATGCGTGTCTCTCCCTCGCGTGCCCATTCATGGCATGCCCCCCGATGCTGACCCAGCGCCCGGAGGCCCCTCCCCGCTCGGCGGAGTCGGCGCGCCAGAGGACGGCCCACGGATGGATCCGAGAGCCATGGAGCCCCTTGGAGGACTCGACTGCCGGCCTAGCCACACCCCTTGCCCCTCCGAACCGTGTGGGTCCCACGGAACCGGCGGCTGGAGTCGATCCAACCTGCGCTCCAGTCACAGGGGAGAGGACCACGGCCTCGGCCAAGGCGCGCGGCAGGACCCCGGTGCTGACCGCAAGCACACGGGGCCCCCTGCGGACGGGGACAGCACTGCGAGACTGGACAGCCCTGCGAGTCTGGACAGCACTGCAAGTCTGGACAGCACTGCGAGTCTGGACAGCACCGCGAGTCTGGACAGCACCGCGAGCGGGGGCGCCGTCGGATGCGGAGGCACCGCGCGAGCTGGCGCCAGACACACCGCGCGCACTGGCGTCGAACTCACCGCGTGAGTCAGCGCCTGGAACACCGCGTGAGTCAGCGCCTGGTACACCGCGCGAGTCGGCGCCAAGAACACCGCGCGGGTCGGCGCCGGAAGAACCGCGCAGAGAGGCAGACGGGTCCTCCAGCTGCTGCGCCACCCACCAGTGGACCCACGAGAAGGCGGAGCCTGTCCGGAGGCTGGGGACGCAGTCCTCCCGGACGAGCACCCAGCCTGTGGAGGTCAGGCTATGGACGCGGTGGACGGGTCCCACCCGAGTGAGGGCAAGGGTGCCCACGGGGCCCTGCGCCAGTGCCAGGAGCCCCACAAGGCCGGGGTGCTCGCCGACCACGCGCCCGGCAGGGTCGAGCCGCAGGATTCGGTGCCGGCCGGCCTCGCAGCCATCGAGCGCAGACCCGAGGAGGGCTCCACCATCCAGGGTGGGACAGGCGCAGGAGGGAGCCTGGAGCCGCAGGATGCGGACGGGCAGGAGATCGCCGTCGAGCGCAAGCACGACCCCCTGGGACCGGTCGAGGGCCAGCCAGCGAACCGCGCCCGGCGCGGGCCTTGGAGCGAGGCCAGTTGGAAACGGATGCCCCCAGCCAAAGGCAGCTGACGCGGCCCCCACGCCCCCGGCGAGGAGGGAGCGCCGCGTGCGCGGGTCAGGCCCGCCGAAGAAGCGGGCGCCAGCGCGCGAGCCGCTGGTCCGGGTCGAGGCGAGGCCACTCACGCTCCAAGGACGCGGGTGAGAGGTCCCGGTTGCGGGCTGCCGCCGATTCTCTGCTCCGGGCGCCTCAGACCCGCGCTCAATGCCAGGGCCCCTAGGACCCCGGCACACCCGGTCCCCACCTCAGGCGAGGAGCGCGCCCTCGTGGCGCAGCATCACGGACTTGAGGTCCAGAGCGCCCTCGGCACCGCCGGCGAACCCGCCGAGCCCAACCGCCGCGAGCACCCGATGGCAGGGCACCAGAAGGGGCACCGGAGTGCAGCGCATGGCGCTGCCCACCGCCCGCGTGGCACGCGGGCGCCCCGCCCGCGCCGCGAGTCCGCCGTAGGTCACGGTGCTGCCGGCAGGAACCCTGCGGAGAGCCCGCCAGCAGTCGAGCTGGAAGGGAGTCCCGCGTAGGTCGAGCTGCACCTCCCTTGGCGCAAAGTCCCCCGCGTCCCAGGCCTCGAGCTCGGCCACCGCATCCTGCAGCACCGCGCGGTCGTCGCGGATCCTCGGGCCGCCGAACCAGCGCGCCAGGTGCGCCTCGCGCGTGGCGCCGGAGCCCGCGAGTGGAAGCTGCACCCAGGCCAGCCCCTGCTCTCCCCCCACCAGCTCGACCACGCCAAGCCTGGTACGCACGCGGCGCCGGAGGAGCGTCGGGGTCACGCGTCGCCGGAGCCCTGACCCGGCTCGTCAACCCAGCGCTCGACCCCTGCCGGGGGGGCGTAGCCCGCGCCCTTGCGCGTGCGCACGCGGTTCGAGCGGAAGCTGTTCCAGAGCAGCAGGCCGAAGACAGCCGGCACCACGAACAGCACCACGGTCAGCATGAAGTAGATGCTGTAGGTGAATCCTTCTCCGAGGGACCCTCCCTCGGCGGCCAGAGCCTCCTTGCAGGAGTCTCAGGTGAAGCCGAGCGGCGCCCAGGCCAGCAGCAGGACGGCCGGGAGTGCAGTGCGGAGGAGGAGCCTCATGGCGCTGGATTCAGATGGTACAGGACGACATAGACCACCACCCCCGTGACGCTCACATAGAGCCAGATCGGGAAGGTCCAGCGAGCCCAGCGCCTGTGGCGCTCCCAGTCCTCGCGACGCGCCAGGAGGAGCGTGCGCAGGATCATGGGCAGGTTCACGGCCGCGAGGATCACATGGCTCGCGAGGAGGGTCAGGTAGCCCACCTTTGCCGCGCCGCTGCCATGGAACTGCGTGGGCCCTCCCTGAAGGGGCAGGACGGCCGTGTGGTAGTACAGGTAGCAGGCCAGGAACGCCGCGCTGGTCGCGAAGGCCGTCTTCATCAGAGCGGCGTGCCGCTCGCGGTCGCCGCGCTTGATGGCCCGGTACCCAAGCACGAGCAGGACCGTGGCGAGGCCGTTCAGGGCCGCGTTGATGGCCGGGAGGTTCGAGGGCTGGGGGGCCGTCGACAACGCGAGGGCGACATTGGTCATGAGGTCCATGTTCGACTCCAGCTCGGCGCGCTCGAGGCCGTCCGCCGCGCACTCGTACCAGCCTGCGATGCGGCCCTCGGGGTCGATCACCGGCAGCCTTGTCGAATGGGTCACGGCGAGCCCGGGTTCCAGGGTC
Organism: Planctomycetota bacterium; assembly: GCA_040265735.1. Taxonomy (GTDB): domain Bacteria; phylum Planctomycetota; class UBA1135; order UBA1135. Next base: position 18,260 of record JBDQFW010000004.1, read on the forward strand.
TCATCCCGCGCGAGGGCCACCTTGAGCCCCTCGCGCACGAACGCCTCCATCTCCTCCAGGTCCCCGGTAAGGAACAGCCAGCGGTCATCCTCGACCTCGAAGCGGCTGGCCCACTCCCCCAGCACCTCGGGCGAGTCGAAGCGCGGGTCCACCGAGAAGGACACCAGGCGCACGTCCGAGCCCCGGAGCTCCTCGTAGACCCGGGCGCGGAGGTCCCCCGTGAGGGACGGGCAGGGCCCCAGACAGCGGGCATAGAACGGGACCGCGATCCAGGGCGAGCCCAGGAGGTCGGCCCTCGTGACGGTCGCTCCGCTGCGCTCGGTGAAGGCGAAGTCGGGGACCTCGCTGAAGCGCACCTCCGAGCCCGGCGGCGGCGAGGCGACGCCCTGGACCCGGGACAGTGCGGCCCACGACGAGGGCGCCGCCCCCGCAAGGAGGACGGCGCCCAGGATGCTCGCGGTCAGCTTCACGCGTGCGAGGTGCGAGGGGAGCCGGGCGTGCCGGCCGACCCACGCTCAGTGGCCGGAGCCGTGGTCCTCCGCCGGAGCCTCGGGCTGCACGAGCTCGGGGTCGGCGGTGTAGAGGTAGGCGTACTCACTCGCGGGCATCGCCGGCGCTGGACGGGTCCCGTCCTTGTGGCCGTGGTTGAAGATGTTGCGCGAGGAGTCGGCCTGGTCGAGGTGCACCTTCACGACGCCGTCCTGCGGGTCGAGCTGACGGCCGATGCCGTAGTTCAGCTTGTCGTTCGCGGCGGTGTCGGGCCAAAGCATGATCATCAGGTAGGCCACGAGGGGCAGGGTGAACCACACGTTGCCCTTCACGATCGCTCCCTCGTACTTCATGTGCATGAAGTACTGGAAGATGTAGTAGCCCTTCACATAGGCGAAGGAGAGGAGGCCACCCCAGAGGAGCAGCTTGTTCTCGTAGAAGGTGCGGTTCCCGAGCTCGCCATAGGCGACCTCCGCGGCCGTGAGGGCCAGGAGCAGGATCCAGAGCTTCTTGACGCTGAACTGAGGGGGATGTTCGTCGGACATGGCGGTCTCCTCCGGGATCACATGAGGTAGACGAGGGTGAACAGGAGGACCCAGACGAGGTCCACGAAGTGCCAGTACAGGCCCGCGAGCTCGAGGCCCACGAAGTCCTTGGACGAGTACTTCCCACGCAGGGCCGCGACATAGACCGCCGCAAGCCAGATGACCCCGATGATCACGTGGGCCCCGTGGAAGCCCGTCATGACATAGAAGGTCGACCAGAACAGGTCCTGGTTAGGAGTCATGTCGTGGGCGAACAGGTGCAGGTACTCATAGACCTGGACCCCCACGAAGAACGCGCCGAACAGGATCGAGAGCCCCCACCACAGGTTGAACTTCCTGCGGTCGTCGTTCTGGATCGCGAACAGGCCGGCCACCACGGTTGCGGACGAGCAGATCAGCACGAAGGTGTTGAACGCCGTGATGTCCACCGCGAGGCGCGCGGCCGGGTTCGGCCAGCTGGGCGAGCCCGCGCGCAGAACGATGTAGGTCCCGATGAGACCGGTGAAGAACATGATCTCGGTGCCGAGGAACACCCAGATCGCGAACTTGCCGCGGTCGACGGGAGGGCCCGAGTCGTAGTCGTAGACGGGGTGGTGGTGCTTGGGAGCATCCACCGCGGCGTCGTAGGCGGGAATGGCGTCGGTCATCGGAGGGATGCGGACACGAGGGAGTCGGTCAGGATGAGGCCCGCCCACAGGGGCAGGTAGAACAGGGACGTGACGACGAGGGCCCGCGCGCGGGGCCGGTCCTCACGGCGTGCGAAGGCGACCGAGGCCGCCAGATACGCAACGGAGAGCAGCCCCGCGCCGATCCCGTAGAACGGGCCCGCTAGGCCAGCGGTCAGGGGCAGCAGGGCGACGGGGATCAGGGCCAGGGCGTAGAGAACGCTGTGCCGGCCCGCCAGGCCCTCGGCATCCTCGACGCAGGGCAGCATGCGGTGACCCGCGGCGCGGTAGTCGTCGCGATACAGCCAGGCGATGGCGAAGAAGTGCGGGAACTGCCAGGCGAAGATCACCGCGAACATGCACCAGGCCCAGGGCCCCACGTCGCCAGCCAGCGCTGCGTAGCCGAGGAGCGGCGGGGCCGCCCCGGGGACGGCTCCGACCACGGTGTTCGAGGTGCTCACGCGCTTGAGCGGCGTGTAGAGCGCCACATAGACCAGCAGGGTCGCCAGCGAGAGGAACGCACTGAGCAGGTTGAAGCGCAGGGCGAGCCCGGCGGCGCCGCCGGCTCCGAGCAGCGTCGCGAACACGAGGGCCCCCACCACGCCCACGCGTCCCGTGACGAGAGGGCGGCCAGCCGTGCGCGGCATCAGCGCGTCGGTCTCGCGCTCGAGCACCTGGTTCAGGACGCTGGCGCAGCCGGTGACCAGGGTGATGAGGACAGCGGCTTCGAACGCGCGCCCAAGGGTCGAGCCCGGTGCCGTCGCAGCGCCGAGCAGCGCCATGAGGGTCACCATGCTGGCAACACGCGGACGGAGCAGCTCGAGCCAAGGCGCGAGGAGGGAGCCCTGAACACCGGCGCTGAGGGGGGTGGCCAAGGGGCGAGTCACGCGACCCCTCCCGCGGAGAGAGCCGCTTCAGGAGCCTGGGAGACCTTGCCAGCCTGCGCCCGGGCAACAGCCGGAGCCACGGCCGCTAACACGACGGCCGCGCGGGCGCAGGAGCCGGCAAGCAGCGCGCCGAGCAGCACGTGCAGGGTCGAGGTGACGGCCTCGGTGACGGTGACCGGACCCTCGAAGCCCCCCGCCACCGCGAGGATCACGACGAGGACGCCGACTCCGAGCACGAACTGGGCCGCCACGAGGTGGAGGAGGCCGCGGCGGACGCGACCCACCACGGGCGAGCCGGTGGCCCGCTCGAAGGCGCCGAGACGGCTGACGAGCAGCAGCACCACGCCGAGCACCACCAGGGCGTTCATCCCGTGCAGGCCCAGAGGAAGGTGACCGCCGGTGTGACGGGTCCAGGCGCCGAGGGTGGACTGGCCGAGCACGAGCACGGCGGCGAGTGCGGCGAGGACCACCGGACCCCGTTGGGGTGTGCCCGCCCCATGACGGGCCTCGGCACGGGCGCTGCCGACCACGGTCGCCGTCACGGCAAGCACGGTGAACACGACCTGGGCCAGGCTCCCATGGAGGAAGGCGAGGTGGGTGCTGTTCTCGAGGACGCGCGTGCCGCCCAAGAGGCCCTGGCCCACGACGGCCAGGTGACCGGCCACAGTCATGGCGCGCAGGCCGCGGCGTTCTCCGATGAACGTGCTGGCAACGAGCGCCACGACCGCCCCGGCGAAGGGCAGCGCGGGCCGCGACCAGTCGATGAGGACCTCGCCCGTGCTGCTCGCGCGCTGGCCGGCGAGGAGGAGCACCGCCCCCACCTCGAGGGCGAGCCCCAGCAGCACGACCGTGAAGGCTCCGCGGCCGCCGGCGCGGGCAGCGACGACCAAGAGAGCCAGGGTCAGCAGGCCCACGACGCTGCCGAGCATGCGGTGACCGTGCTCGAGGGTCACCCCCCAGCTGCGGAGCATCTCGTCCAGCGGGTAGGCGAACATGGTCGACCCGAAGGTGGTCGGCCAGTCGTGCACGGCCATCCCGACCCGGTATGTCGTGACGAGCCCTCCTACTCCAAGGAGCAGGAGGGTGGTCGCCACGAGCAGGCGCGCCGCGAGGCGCACCCCCGGGAGGTCAGGCTCACCGTGGTGCAAGGAGACTCGACTACTCGGACTTGCCGGTCAGGTCGCGGCTCTGAGCCACGAAGTCCTCTTCAACCTCGGGGCTCGCGTACTCGTAGGGCCCGCGGTAGACCCGCAGGGGTGCGTCGAAGTTGCCGTGGCCGGGAGGCGAGGGGGTGTCCCACTCGATGCTGGCAGCGCGCCAGGGGTTCCGGCCCACGCGCTTGCCCCAGAACATGGAGTGGAAGAAGTTCCACACGAAGAAGATCTGCCACGCGAAGAGCAGGAACGCGCTGATCGTGATGAACTCGTTCAGCGGCTGCAGGTGCGCGTAGGTCTCGTAGTCGTAGGGGTCAGCGGTCCGACGCATCAGGCCGGCCATGCCGAGCTGGTGCATCATGTAGAAGACGCCGTTCGTGAAGATGAAGGTCCCGACGAAGTGGAGCTTGCCGAGGGTCTCATTCATCATCCGGCCGAACATCTTCGGGAACCAGTGATAGATGGCCGCGAAGATCGCGAAGACCGAGCCGCCGAACACCACGTAGTGGAAGTGCGCGACGACGATGTAGGTGTCGTGGATGTAGATGTCGACCGGGGTCGCGGCCATCCAGATGCCCGAGAGTCCACCGATGATGAACATCGCCACGAAGCCGAGGGCGAAGAGCATCGGCGAGGTCAGGTGGATGCGTGAGCCCCACAGGGTGCCGAGCCAGTTGAACACCTTGATGGCGCTGGGGAGGGCGATCATGATCGTCGCGACCATGAAGGTCATGCCCAGGGCCGGGTTCATGCCGGAGGCGAACATGTGGTGACCCCACACGATGAAGCCCAGGCCGGCGATGGAGGCCATGGAGTAGACCATGGGCTTGTAGCCGAAGACGGGCTTGCGGGCGTGCACCGAGAGGATGTCGGACGCGAGGCCCATGGCCGGCACGACCATGATGTAGACGGCCGGGTGGCTGTAGAACCAGAACAGGTGCTGCCAGAGCAGCGGCTGGCCGCCGGCCGCGGCGCCCGCGGTCTCGGGGTTGAACTGGTTGACCACGAGGTTGGTCGGCGTGAAGAAGCCGGTGCCGAGCAGGCGGTCGCAGATCTGCATCGCGCTGGCCGCGGTCAGCACGGGCAGGGCGAAGAGCTGCAGCAGGGCGGCGATGAAGAGCGCCCAGATGGTCAGCGGCATCCGGAACATGGTCATGCCCGGCGCGCGCATCTTGACGATCGTGGTCACATAGTTGACCGCGCCCATCATCGAGCTGACGCCGACCCAGGTGAGGGCCATCAGCCACCAGGTCTGCGCCGAGAGCGAGCCCGGCGCGGCGCTGGTCACGGTGGACAGCGGCGGGTAGGCGGTCCAGCCAGCAGCGGGTCCACCGCCCGGCTGGATGAAGGCCATGAACACGCAGAAGATCGCGGGGATCATGGTCCAGTACCCGAACATGTTGAGCTTCGGGAAGGCCATGTCCGGGGCCCCGATCATGAGCGGGATCAGGTAGTTGCCGAAGGCTCCCGTGAGCAGCGGGATGATCACGAAGAAGATCATGATCGTCCCGTGCATCGTGAAGAGCATGGTGTAGAACTCCGGCGTGATCGCCTGCCCGGTGTTCGGGAAGAGCACGGAGCCGATCACGGGCATCTTCTCCCACGGCCAGGCGAGCTGGTACCGGATCGCCATGGCGAACAGGCCGCCCAGGGCGAAGAAGATCAGGCCAGTGATCATGAACTGGATGCCGATCACCTTGTGGTCCACCGAGAAGATGTACTTCTGGATGAAGCCGAGCTCGTGGTGATCGTGGTGCTCGCGGGTGGTCCCGGGCTCGCCCATTCCGGGGCGGGCTTCAGAGCCGTGCGGTGCGTGGATGTCGACCATGGTCGTTGCGTGGGGTTTGAGGGTCGGGGCGGATCTCAGGAGTTGCCGAACTGCTGGGCGGTCATCTCATCCACCCACGCCTCGTACTGGTCCTGCGGCAGCACGCGAACGCGACCGCTCATCTTGTAGTGACCCCATCCGCACAGCTCGGCGCAGATGATGTCGAAGCTCTTCTCCTCGCGGCCCGCGAGGACCTCCTCCATCTGCTCGTCATCGATGCCGAGCCAGATGCGCTGCGTCATGCCGGGGACGGCGTCCCGCTTGAAGCGCAGGTGCGGCACGAAGAACGAGTGGAGGACATCGCGAGAGCGCAGCAGGAACACGAGCTTCTTCGCGTCGCCCTCCTCGTTCTCCTGCAGGGGCAGGACGAGCTCGTAGGGGCTCTCGAAGTCGTCGTTGGTTCCGAAGCGCCCGTCCTTGCCGGGGTAGCGGAAGCGCCAGTCGAACTGGGAGGCCCAGATCTCGCAGTGGACCGGGAGGTTGTTGCCCTCCTCGTCCTGGGTCGCGCTCGCGAACTGGATCTCCGCGAAGGTGCTCATCTGGCTGAAGGCGATGATGAGCAGCAGGCCGGCGGGGACCGCGGTCCACAGCAGCTCGAGCTTGTGCGAGCCGTGGGAGAACACCGCCTTGTCCTGGCGCTTGGCCGAGTACTTCCAGGTGAACAGGACCAGGCCGCCCATGGTGATGACGAACATCACCGCGACCATGACCGCGATCAGATAGAAGAGGCTGTCGATGTCCTGGCCGATGGTGCTGAACTCCTCAGGCCACCACCAGGTGTAGTGGGCCGGCGAGGGGCCGAGCAGCCAGTAGTCGTAGTCGACCCAGCTCCACAGTCCGAAGACCAGGAGGGCCAGGAGCATGATCGTCGTGAGCAGGCGCATCATCTTTGGATTCCTCTCGTGATCGCAGGGATCAGTGGCTGGCCTCGTCGGAGTCGTGATCCTCGGCGTGATCGCCGTGGCCGTGCTCGGCCTCGTGCATCCGCGCGGCCGCGGCGGCCTTGCGCTCGTACTCGCGCGCCAGGTCGTTCGAGTTGGCCAGGTGCTTCACATAGAGGACGATGTCCCAGAGGTCGTCGTCGGTGAGCGAGGCCTCGGAGGCCGGCATGATCGTCCCGCCGATGCCGTACTTGACGCGGCGGAAGATGTCGATCGGTCGGCTGCCGCCCCGGAAGATCGTCCGGGTGAAGTTGCGCGGCATGGACGGGTTGCCCCAGTCGTCCGGCTTGATGCGGTAGAGGTCCATCAGCGGCTGGTCCGCCTTGTCCTTCACCACCTCGCCCTTGGCGTTGCGGCGCTCGACCCAGCGGTAGCCGCCACGGCGCTCGTAGTCGGCGTCGAGGCTGTCAGCCTCCACGACCTCGGCCAGCGAGATCGGCAGGGTGGCCCCCTCCGCGCCGCGGCCGTCGGCCCCGTGGCAGGAGAAGCAGTTGGCCGTGGTGCCCATGAACAGCTCGCGGCCGTGCTCGGTGCGACGCACCATCTCGTCGGCGCTCATCTCGTCCCAGCGGGGCACATCGACCTCGCCGGCCACATAGTTCTCCTCGGCGTCGCGCCAGCCCTCCCAGACGTCCGCGTAGGAGGACTGCACGGTGTCGAGCGGCAGGTCTCCGGTGTCGGAGCCGGTCATCTCGAGCGCCAGCAGGGTCTCGGTCTCGCCGCGCATGGCGAGCAGGCGCACATAGTCCGAGAGGCCGTGGAGCTGGCCCTCGCTGAAGCGGTCGAAGGACGGCATCGCCGTGAAGTAGGCACCGTTCTTCAGGATGTTGACCAGGTCGTCCCGGCGCGGGCGCTTGCCGTTGTCGACCGCGACCCACTTGAACTTGCCCAGGCGGTAGTCCCGCGGGCGCGGCTCCAGGAACTCGGCCGTCGGGCCGTCCCCGCCGCCCTCGTTGCCGTGGCAGTGCAGGCACTGGGCGCGGTACATCTCGGCCGACTCGCGCAGGCTCGGGTACCAGTTCTCGAAGAGCGCGGTCGCAGCCTCACCCCAGGTGGCCTCGTCGCCCAGGCCGGGGACCCAGATGTCGTCCACGGGGAAGGCCTCGTCGGCCCCGGTGAAGACGGCCGGCTCGCCCTCCTCGCCAGGGGTGCCCGTGTGCAGGGGCGCGAAGTCCCGCTGCCACTTCGCCCACAGGTCCTGGGCGTAGAGGGGCTCGGGGACCTCGGAGAAGCGGCCGGCGGCGATCAGCTCGAGCTGCGCGGGGAACCGCTTCACGCGGTTGTCCGTCACGATCGCGTCGAGCTGCTCGTCGGTGAGTTCCAGGTCGCCTGCGAGGTTGGGGTCCTCCTCGGCGTCGTACATGTCCCCGGTGATGAGGTGCCGGGGGTTCTGGGCGGTCCCGAACAGGGTCGTCAGGGCGCCGGTGACCTGAGCCTCGGAGGCGCTCAGGCCGGCGTCCGCCAGGACGGCCTTGTTGTTGAGGGAAAGGCGCCAGGGGAGGTCGGCGTGGCCCGGGTCGTAGTCGCAGGAGGCGACGGCGACCGCCAGGAGGCCGGCGGCCGCCAGGTGGCGGCCAGGAACGGTCCGTAGGGTGCGCTGATTGGCCATGGATCTCATGGGTTGGGGCCCCGCGGAGGGGCTCAGGACCTCTTCAGAGGCTCTCGATGGAACCTGAGGAACATGCAGGATCTAAAGCTTCTCGGAGGGGTGTCAAGCGCAGCAGCAGCATCCCGTGAGAGGCCGTGCGACAATCCGCCGCGCGGGACTGAGGAGGGCGTGGACTAGGATGTCCGACCCCCTCGCCAGGGACGGTCCGATGCACTCCTCACCCCTCCTCGATCTGCACCGCGACGCGGGCGCGCGTGTCACGCCGACGCACGCAGGAAGCCTCGTTCTCACGCACGGCGACGTGCCTGCTGAGTATCGCGCGGGGCGTGAAGGCGCCCTGCTCCTGGACGCCACGCGCAGGGGCTGCCTCGAGATCACGGGGGCCGATGCGCCGGCCTTCCTGCACCGCATCCTGGCCAACCACGTGCTCGCGCTTGCTGAGGGCGAGGGCAACGCGAACCTGCTTCTCTCACCCAAGGGCAAGGTGCAGGCCTGGTTCGATCTCTTCCGCACGGGTGAGGGTTTCCGCTGCGAGACGGCCCCAGGCGAGGCGGAGGCCCTGCGGGTCGCGCTCGACCTCTACCTCTTCGGGGAGGATGTCCAGCTCACCGACGCCACGGAGTCGTTCGCCCCACTCGAGCTCGCGGGCCCGGGCGCAGCCGCCGTCCTGGGCGCGGCCCTGCCCGAGTTCGACAGGGCCGCGAGCGGGACCCAGCTGCTGACCTCCGCCCTTGGCACGGTGCGCGTGCGCCCCGCCGAGGTCGCTGGCGAGCGCGGCTGGAGAGTGGACGTGAAGGCCGGAGGAACGGCATCCCTATGGAAGCTGCTTCTCGCTTCAGGGGCCACGCCCGGGGGCCTTGTGGCCGAAGACTCCCTGCGTACAGAGCGGCTGCGGCCGCGCTGGAGCGTGGATGCCAGCGACGAGGTCTATCCCCAGGAGGCTCGCCTGGGCGACGCCTTCGCGCTCGACAAGGGCTGCTACGTGGGTCAGGAGGTCGTGGCGAAGATCGACACCTACGGGGGCCTGAACAAGCAGCTCTTCGCCCTGCGGGTGGCCTCCGAGGATCCGGTGCCCCCCGGGACGCGTCTCCTGCGGACCCTCGACGGGGAGGTCCGCGACCTAGGCCTCGTCACGAGCTGGGCGTATTCCTTCGAGCACGACAGCGGCCTTGTCCTCGGGTATGTGAAGAAGCGCCATCAGGAGCCGGGCACGGTCTTCGATCTCGAGGGCCTGGGGACGCAGGCCACGCTGCTCGCACCTCCCGACGCGGGCGAGGGCGCCGACGAGGACGCGCAGGGCTGAGGCCCGCGGCGGCAACGCCAGGCGCGGTCCCGCCAGCCTGGGCCCCGACGCCTAGGCGCGGCGCTCGGCCAGGCGCTCGTCGGCCAGCTGGACCCCCACCACGGAGGGCGGACGCCCCTCCGCAAGGGCACGGGCCAGGATGTCCTCGACGCAGGAGCGCACCCGCGTGCCGACCGCGGCGACCGGCTCCCGGCGCCCCTCGAGGTGGAACATCGCACCGCGCACCAGGGCCCCCGTGTTCAGGGCGAAGTCCGGCACGAACAGCACGCCGCGCTCGTGGAGCTGCTCGCCGTGGTGGGAGCGTGAGAGCTGGTTGTTCGCGGCGCCAGCCACGATCCGGCAGCGCAGGCGCTCGATGGTGAGATCGTGGAGGATGCCCCCCATGGCGCAGGGAGCGAACAGGTCGCAGGGCTGGTTCAGCTCGGAGCCCGGATCCATCATTTCCACATCAAGTCTTCCGGCCAGGTCATGGACGCGCTGGGGGTCCGCCTCACTCGCGATCACGCGCGCGCCGGCCTCGACCAGCCGGCTCGCCAGCAGGAAACCGACCGCGCCGAGCCCCTGGACGACCACCGTCCGGCGCGCCCAGTCCACCTCTCCGTCCAGGGAGAGCAGGGCTGCCTCCATCCCAAGGAACACGCCCTCTGCCGTGCACGCGGAGAGCTCGCCCGGGCCCTCTGGACCAGGATCGGTGACATAGCGGGTCTCGGCGTGAACCCACGCCAGCTCCTGGGCGCCGGTGTTCACATCGGGCCCGGTGTAGAAGCGGCCCGCCATGCGCTCGACCGCGCGGCCAATGCTGCGGTACGCCGCCTCGAGGTCGAGGCCCTCGCCATCGAGCAGGACCACCTTGCCCCCGCCCGCGGGGAGGTGTAGCAGGGCGCACTTGCGGCTCATCGCCCGGGAGAGGCGCAGCGCGTCGAGCAGGGCCCCGCTCTCCGCCTCGTAGGTCCAGCGCCGGATCCCGCCGAAGGCCGGCCCCACATGGGAGTCGTGGACGGCGATCAGGGCGCGGGCACCGCTCGCACCGTCGTGGAGAGCGACCACCTCCTCGAAGCCCTCGCGCCCCATGGCGTCGAACAGCTGCAGCGGCATGGCCGGAGCGTAGCGGTCCCAAGCCGCGCGATCACCCGTGAGGGGCGATCTCGGACCGCCCAGATGCCCAGCGCCTCGCGCCGTCTCGCCCGGGCGAGACGGCGCGAGGGCACGCCGGACCGCGCCGGGCCGCGCCTTCCAGCCTGCTCAGCGAGAGCGCAGCAGGGCGGAGGGCGGCAGGAAGGCCCGCGTGATGCGCACCTCGTCGATGGAGCCGCGCAGGAACTGGTTCAGCGTCCCCTGCGCATTGCTGTGGGCGCCAATCAGGGTCGGGCCCGACGGCGCAAAGGCGGGCTTCTCGAAGCCGTGCTCCTCGAACTGGCCGTCCAGGCCGAACCGCAGCAGCCGACGCTCTGCGTCGTAGGCCATGCTCACGTGGTGCCAGTCGGTGTCCTGCAGGCGCAGGGTAGTGACGATCTGCTGGAAGCCGCTCCCGTCGCCGAACCAGCCGGCGAGGTTGCGATAGCCGACGTTGTAGCCACCGAACTGGACGAGAAGCCCGAAGTCCAGGTTGGCGTCGCTCGACCCGGAGGGCTTGCGCTGCACGAGCCACTGGCGGTCCGTGGCGTCAGGGAACGAGAGCTGGTCGAGGCGCACCCAGGCCTCGATGGTGAAGGAGTGGTCGCCCATGGCGAGCGCCCCAAGGGGGTCCGTGACCCGGGCGTGCCCGCCGAAGGAGTTCGAGACGGCGCCGGTGTGCAGGGACTGGTCATTGGACGCGCCCGTCGCGGGCACGAGCTCCACGGGGACCTCGAGCTGGCGGTCCGCGGGAGCCACGAGGCTGCCCACGACGCCTGAGCCCGAGCTGTCGTCCATCGCCACTCCGCCGGCCTCCTCGAAGCGGTAGTAGGCCCGCCCCGCATCACAGTCGTCCGGCACGCAGTTCCCATCCAGGTCGGGCTCGAGGGCGTCGAGGATCCCGTTCTCGTTGCAGTCCTGGTCGTACAGGTCCGGGAGGCCGTCGCCGTTGAGGTCCGTGTCAGGACTCAGGGCGGCGGCAGGGATCGCCACCTTCGCCCCCCCGGGCGGCGTCCAGCGCAGGTGCACCTCGGCGTCCCCGCCCGACTCGAAGTAGTCCACCTCGATCAGGTGCCGGCTGCCGGCGACCCACCCCTGGGTGACGGAGTACTCGGTCCCGCTGCTGGGCCCGTACTCGTCGATCAGCAGCTGGCCGTCCACTCGCAGGCGCACCCCGTCGTCCCCCGCGATGTGCAGGGTGTACGCCCCGGTGCCCGCAGTGGCCGTGACCGACCCACTCCAGCGCACGGCGAACCCGTCACTCGGCAGGCCCACCAGAGGGCTCCCGCCGCCGAAGTCGAAGTCCACCTGCGGATCGACGCGCACGGCCACCCTGCGGCCCACGGAGCCGTCCTGGTCGCGCGTGCGGAAGTACTGGCCCAGGAGGCCGCCACCGAATCCGGACTCGCACGCATCGAGCAGCCCGTTGCGGTCACGGTCCAGGCAGGGCTGGCAGTCATCCGGCACGCCGTTCCCGTCGCAGTCGAGCGCGAGGCCGGACAGGATCTCGTCCGCGTCCGCAACCCCGTTCCCGTTGCAGTCGGCCACCTGGCACGAGTCCGGGACGCCGTCTCCATCGCGGTCGTAGATCGGGCGCAGGTTCGCGCTGGGCACGACCTCGCCGGAGCCTCCGGGCGGCAGCCACTGCAGCTGGATCAGGCCGCTCACGAAGTCCTCCACGTACTCGAGCCGGAGGTGGTACCAGCGACCGCCCACCAGCTCGAGCTGGCCGCTGTCGAGGTTCGCGGCGCCGGTCTCCCAGTCGTCCACCACGAGCTGGCCGTTGACCCACAGACGCCCCCCATCGTCGTGGAGCAGCGCGAAGGTGTAGACCCCGGTCACGGGGGCGAAGATGGAGCCGGTCCAGCGAACGCTGAACAGGTCGCTCGGGATCTGGCCAGGGAGCGGCGAGGTCAGACCGAAGTCGAAGTCCACGCTCGCATCGATCCGCGCCTCGAAGGGACCGCTCAGGTAGGGGTTGCGGAAGTACTGGCCCACCAGCCCCTGCCCGGTGGCCTGGCAGCCATCGGGGATCTGGTTCTGGTCGCAGTCGATCATGGGCTCGCAGGTGTCGAGCACCCCGTTCCCGTCGCAGTCCACGCTCGGGTTCTGGGCGATCTCGTAGGAGTCGGGCAGCAGGTCCCCGTCGCAGTCGATCTGGCAGCGGTCGGGCTGGCTGTCGCCATCCACGTCCGCCTCCTCACGGCAGTGACCGCCGTCACAGGTCAGGGGCCGCAGGAACCAGTCTCCGTTGCAGGCGCACACGCCACCGATCAGGTCGAACTCCATGATCCCTCCGCTGGAGAGGTCGTCGGGGACGATCGGCGTGGTGGACGAGATCCACCAGGAGCGCAGGGTCTGGGACTCGAAGTCGAGGCCCGCCGGATAGGCGTTGCTCCCCACGGGGTAGAAGCCCCAGATCCCCACGAAGAACGAGGAGCCCGCGCGCCCCACATAGGTGTCGGGGATGTCCTCGTAGATCCAGTTCCCCGTGAATCCGTCCAGGGCCTGCACGGGAACGCTCACCAGGGGCTGGGCGTCGGTGGGGTCGCCGTCCCCGTCGGGGTCGCTCCACAGGGTGAGGGTCGAGGGATAGCCGTCAGGGATCGAGCCCCAGGCGATGTCCACGCCCGTGATCGTCTCCTCACCCTCCACGACGATGTACTGCGTGAGGAAGGCGATGTGGTCCCAGCCGGTCCCGACTGCCGCGTCGTACTCGTCGTCGTCGTACGAGTAGATGAAGGGGACCTCCGTCTGGCACTCGTCCGGGATCCAGTCCCCCTGGCAGTCCGCGGAGATGCCAAGCCGGATGTCCTCGGGGTCGGGGATCCCGTTCCCGTTGCAGTCCTCGACGAGGGTGAGGCCCGTGGCAGGGGACTGCGGTGAGGGCGCCAGCGCTGCAGGCGCAGCTGCAAGGGCCGGGGCCGACGCGAGGGCCGGCAGGAGGAGAAGCAGAGGCTCGATCATGGCTGGTGGGAGGTTGCCCCCCGGGACGGTCCCGGGGGGCAGACTCATCTCGACGATCACCCCCGCCCTGCGGGCGAGGGAGGGCTTGGACAGGGACTCAGTGGGAGCGCAGGAGCGCGTCCTGGGGGACGAAGCCGCGGGAGATCATGACCTCGTCCACCTGGCCGCGCAGGAACTGGTTGCGCGTGCCCGCAGCGTTGGAGTGGGCTCCGATGAGGACGGATGCCGGGGGTGACCAGGCGGGCTTGGTGAAGCCGATCTCCTCGAACGCTCCATCCAGACCGAAGCGCAGCTGGCGCCTCTGCGCGTCGTAGGCGAGGCTCACGTGGTGCCACTCGGTGTCCAGGATCTCGAGCGAGCTCGTGACGGGGAGCAGGTTCGAGCCGTCCCCGAACCAGGCCGCCAGGTTGCACGGCCCGCCGCCGCCGCCGGTCTGCACGATCAGCGAGTAGTCGAGCTGGCTGTCCCCGGACAGCGCAGGCTTGCGCTGCAGCAGCCACTGCCGCTCGGCATTGCCGTTGGTGGCGATCTGGTCCAGCTGCACCCAGGCCTGGAGGGTGAAGCTCTGGCCGCCGGAGGCCAGGCGAGAGGTCGGGTCGGGGATCTCGGCCGAGCCGCTGCTCGAGGTCGAGGTCCAGAACAGGTCGAGGGCCTGCTGGTTCGCGAGGCCCGTCTGGGGGACGGTGGTGACCGGGACGTTCGCCACGCGGTCCGCGGGGAGGCTCAGGAACCCTCCCACGCCGTTCCCGGAGGCGTCGTCCAGACCCGTGCCCAGCGCCTCCTCGAAGCGCCAGTGCCCCGCGCCGAGCTCGCAGTCGTTGATCACGCAGTCCCCGTCCGAGTCTAGCTCGAGCGCGTCCAGGATCCCGTTCCCGTTGCAGTCCTCGGAATAGGCATCCGGAACGCCGTCCCCGTCGAGGTCCGTGGTCGGGCGCAGGTAGGCGCTGGGGAGGATCTCCTTCGCTCCGCCCGGCGGCGTCCAGCGCAGCTCGACCAGGGCGTCGCCGCTGAGCTCGAAGTAGTGCAGCTCGAGGCGGTGCTGGCTCCCCGGTGCCATCACCACGCCAGCGGAGTACTCGGTCCCGCCGTTGGCGTGGTACTCGTCGATGAGGAGCTGGCCGTCGAACCAGAGGCGCACGCCGTCATCGGAGCGCACATGCAGCTCATAGCTGGTCCCCGCTCCGCCGGAGGGCGCCACGAGCGTGCCGGTCCAGCGCGCGCAGAAGTCGTCGCTTGGGAGCCCGCCACCCGGCGAGCCCGTCCCCCAGTTGAAGTCCACGACCGGGTCCACGCGCCCGATCAGGCGCGCGCCGAAGGTCCCGTCGAACGCGCCCTCGCGGAAGTACTGGCCGTAGAGGCCGTTGGGCAGGGCGGGCTCGCAGAGATCGAGCACCCCGTTGCGGTCCAGATCCGCACAGGCCTGGCAGGAGTCGAGCACCCCGTCCCCGTTGCAGTCCGTCTGGGTCCCTGCCGCCAGCTCGTCGCCGTCCGCGACCCCGTTGCCGTTGCAGTCCAGCATCTGGCACGCGTCGGGGACGCTGTCGCCGTTGCGGTCGTAGATCGGACGCAGCTCCGAGGGCTGCATGGGGTCCATCACATCCCCGGGCGGCGCCCAGTGGAGTTCGACCCGCGCGCCGCCAGAGGCCTCGTAGTAGTGCAGCTCGAGGAAGTACCAGCGCCCCCCGAGCAGATCCACGGTGGCCGTGTCGAAGTCCCCGCCGGAGGGCCCCCACTCGTCGAGGATGAGCTGGCCGTTGACGAACAGTCGCGCGCCGTCATCGTGCAGCACGCCGAACTCGTAGGTGCCTCCGGAGGGCGCGAAGAACGAGCCGGTCCAGCGCACGCTGAAGTCGTCGCTCGGGATGCCCACCGGGGGCGCGCTGGTGTCGAAGTTGAACTCGACCTGGGCGTCGATGCGCGCGAGGAACGGTCCCGACAGGAGGCGGTTGAAGTAGTACTGGCCCACGAGGCCCTGATTCGCAGCCTGGCAGGGATCCGGCACCTGATTGCCGTCGCAGTCGTCGAAGACCTCGCAGGAGTCGAGGCTGCCGTTGCCATCACAGTCGAGGGTCGGATCCTGGCCGATCTGGTAGTCGTCGGGCACGCCGTCGCCGTCGCAGTCGGCCTGGCAGGCATCCGGCACCCCGTCTCCATCCACATCCGTCGCCTCCCGGCAGTGCCCCGTGGAGCACACCAGCGGCCGGAGCATCCAGTCCCCGTCGCAGGAGCAGACCTGCGAGAGCAGCCCATACTCGGTGATCGCACCGCCCGCGAGGCTGTTGGGCTGGATCGGCGTCGCCGAGGCAATCCACCAGCTGGCGCCGTCGGGGGCGCTCGTATCGAAGGCTGCGGGGTAGGCCGTCGGTGCCGTCGGCCAGGCGCCCCACACCCCTACGAAGAACGAGGTTCCGACGGGCCCGAGCACCTGCTCGTCGAGGTCCACCGTGACCCAGGTCCCCGTGAAGCCGAACTCCCCCACCACGGGCACGCTCTGCAGCAGCACCGCGTCCGCAGGGTCCCCGTCGCCATCGGGGTCGGACCAGATGCCCACCGTGGCGGGGATGCCGTCGACTCCCGATCCCCACTGCAGGTCGACCCCGGTCAGCAGCTCCTTGCCCGGCTCGACCACGAAGCGGCTCAGGAACGCGATGTGCGGCTGGTCCGTCCCGACCGCGCCCTCGAACCCGCCGTCGTCCAGCGCGTACACGAGGGGCTGCGCCAGCTGGCACTCATCCGGAACGCCGTCCCCCTGGCAGTCCAGGGAGGTGCCGTAGCGGATGTCCACCACGTCCGGAACGCCGTTGCCGTTGCAGTCCTCCACGCGCACGGGTCCGCCACTCGGGGCCTGCTGGGCCGCCCCGAGGGGGGCACACAGGAGCACAGGCAGCGCAAGGCGGAGGGTCGGGTGCTTGGCGGTCACGGGAGGGCGTCGGCCGGGGGAAGGAGGCGCAGTGGAGGTGGAGGCAGCGCCTGCTCCCAAGTGTGCCCCGCACGGAGCACGGAAGCGGGGCCGCCGAGTGGCGAGGCTAGGGGGCACCTGGGGGCTCCACAACGCACCCGGGGCCACGATCAGGTCCGCTCAGGGGAAGGGCCTTGGAGGGCCCCCAGGGCGCACCTCCGATCGCTTCCCCGCTCACTGACGCAGCCTCCCCCAGCGGCTCCGGGAGTCCCGTCTCGGAACACGAGGCCCGCGCCGAGACGCCCGAGCCTCGAGTCGCCGGTTCGCGAGCCCCCATCCCCGGCCGTCCGGAGGGGGCCGGGAATGGAGAGGATGGAGGGGAAGAACGGATGCCCCGCGGGCGTCCACCCTGCCCCATGGATGCCCCCCTCGAGCGCAGCGCCTGGACGCTGCACCGGCCCCTCCCCGGGACGCTGTTCCTCGGACTCCTCCTCGGGACCCTCGCCTCATGCGCCAGCACGGGGACGCAGGAGACGGCGGGCGATGAGGTCGAGCCTCTCATCCCGAGCGCCACCTGGGACCGCATCGGCGAGGTGCGCGTGTCCTCCGACGCCGAGGACCTCGACCCCTCGACGGGCGGCCTGCTCGTCGAGCTCGATCAGCTCATCACCGCCTGGAACAACCAGCTGCTCGAGGCGAGCGAGGCCTCGGACCGCGCCAAGTTCCGGGTGCTCGACGCCAAGCTCAAGCACAAGGCCACGCGCGGCACGAGGGTGCTCGTCGAGGTCCTGCAGACGGGTCCGACTCGCAACCGCCAGCTCGCCGCCATGGCGCTCGGCTTCAGCACGGACGAGGCCGCGGAGGGTCCCCTGGTGGCGGCCCTTGAGGACCCCGAGGCCGAGGTGCGCGCGAACGCGGCATATGCCCTGGGAATCCTTGGCCGCGGAGGCACGCCCCTCGGTGGGCTCGTGGCGCTCTTCAGCGACGCGGACCCCGGCTGCCGACGCAACGGCTCCTGGGCCGTGAAGCAGCTCCAGGCGGCCGGCGCCGATGCCGAGGCCGCCCGCGAGCCCGCGCGCGCGGGCCTGTTCGACGAGGACCCCGCGGTGCAGACCCACTCGGTGATCATCCTCGCACGCCTGGGCGACGCGGGCTCCCTGCCGGACCTCGTGCTCCTCCTCGAGAGCGAGCACCTGCTCCTCACCCGCGCCGCGAGCCGCGCCCTGGCGAGCCTCGGTGCGCGTGATCCGCACCTCAAGGGTCGCAGCGCGCGCGCCCTCGCCGCGGCCCTCGTCCAGAACCCCGAGGGCCCCCGGCGGCAGGTCCTCCTCGGGGACCTGCAGCGCCTCGCGGGGAAGAACTACGGCAGCGAGACGGAGCCCTGGGTCGAGTGGGCTGGGCGGCTCCCCCAGAGCTGACCGACCCTGGGGCCTGAGCAGGGACGGGGCCATGCGGTCCCAGTAGGCTGAGGCTCATGCGGCCCCCTGCCCTGCTCACTGGCGCCCTCCTCGCGGCGGTCGCGCAGGCGGCGAGCGTCGCCGGCGCCGAACAGGACGAGGCGCCGCCCCTCACGCGCGTCGCCGGCTCGTGGGCCATCCACGCGCGGACCCGCGTGGTGTTCCGAGACCTGCCCGAGCGCCCCCACACCCTCGAGGTCGACCTCGCCTTCCCAGGACGCGGACGCTGGATGCTCGCCGCGGAGGACCAGGGCGACGACCGGCGCGTACTGGCGTACCTCTGCGGGCAGCAGGCCTGGTCCATGCCCGTCGCCTCGTCCACGAGCGCGGTGCTCGAGGGCGCGCGCCTGCGCGAGACGGCCCTGACCCTCGAGCTGCGTCGGGCCCTGCTGGTCTGGCCGCAGGGGCTCCCTTGGGAGGGCGAGGGCGAGGCGCGCGTCGCCCGTCTCGGGGACCTCGGCACCCTCCACGCACGGCTGGCCCCGGGCGCGAAGCGGCCGCACTCCTTGAGCGCGCGTCTCCCCGACGGGACGCCTTGGGAGAGCCTCGAAGGGATCGAGTGGAGCGCGGAGGACGGCGCGCCGCGGGCATGGACCCTGCACCTGGGGAGCGAGCCGGTCTGGACCGAGACCGTCGAGCGCCTCGATCGGTCGCGGCGCTACCGCTCGTCGTTCTTCGTCCCTCCCGACCGGCGCATCCGCCGGCCCCGTGAGGGAGCGGTGCTCGAGCGGCTACGCCTGCCCCGGCGCGCGGCCTGGATCCGACCGCTCGAGGACTGGCCGGCAGCCGAGGTCGTGGAGGCGCAGCGCGCGAGCGCGCGCGCGAGCCTCGGGGCCGGCCGCAGCCTGCAGGGGGGACACGGCCTCGTCCTCGACGCGCGGGGCCTCCCGGAGGCCCTGCTCTTCGAGGTCGATGGCGAGGTCCCGGGAGCGGAGTGGACGGACCAGCCCGCCACCCTGGCCTCGGCCACGCGCCTGCCCGACGCCAGCCCGGTCGCCGTCCGCGCGGGCCTCGGCCAGCTGCCTCCCTCCCCGGGGGCCGGTGCGCGGCTGGTCCTCTGGCTACGCCCCGGGCATGCCCCTGAGCTGCGGCGTGAGGAGCCCGCGCAGGGCAGCAAGGGCGGCTGAGGTCGGACCCTCGGTTCCCCTGGGAGCTGGCCACGACCGGGGCCGCGCCGATGTCCCCCAGGGAGGTCAGGCCGCCGCAGAGCCTCCCTCTGGCGGCTCCAGAGCGTTGGCATCACGCTTGCTGCTCACGAGGCTGCGCCGCCGATTGCCCCTCCAGGGGCTCCTTCCCTGCGGCCCCTCCCCCATGAGCCTGCGCCCCCTGCTGATC
>JBDQFW010000005.1:0-37108 GCA_040265735.1 Planctomycetota bacterium
GGTCGAGCAGAAGCACCGCGTGGTCCTGCACCGCGCGGCCGAGCCAGCCGCTCGCGTCGGTGGGGCGGGGGGCCTCGTAGCCGGGGCCGCCCTGCAGGAACACGAGCCAGGGCAGGTCGTCGCCCTCACGCCCGGCGGCGCGCACCTCGCGGGCGAAGACCTCGAGTTGGCCGGGCTGCGCCCCTGACGGATCCAGGGGCACCTGGAAGCGGTGGGGCCGAACGGAGAGCCCGGGGAGGCGCTGGAAGGAGCCGGTGAGGGGGGAGGTCGCCACGGGCCGAGTCTAGCGGCCGTGGACGCGGCGCGGGTGCCGCGGCGCTGGCCACGGTGCGATCAGGGCCAGGGCCTCTTCACCGTGACCCGAGTGAGCGCCGCCGGCGTGAAGGAGTCCGCAGCGGGCATCCCGGGGGAGGGGGCCCGCCGGGGCTCACTTGAGGCCGCGCCAGCCGGCCCGGTCCATCAGGCCCGGCTCGACGGTCATCTGGACCTCGAAGGCCAGGACCTTGCCGCGCAGACGGTGGGGGACCTCTGCGCGGAGGGTCAGACGGGGCTGCTCCTCGAACTTGCGCTTGCCGTCCGCTCCCGTGACCTCGACCTTCTCGGTGGAGCGACTCCAGCCGGCGCCCTCGCCCTTGGTGATCTCGGGGGCCTTGCGCACGGGCAGGCTCGCGGCGAGCTCGCCCGTCTTGGCGTCGAAGAAGAGCAGGTTGTCCTCCATGGGATCGATCTTGCTCATCCAGACCGGCAGCCCCTCGTCGTCCTGCGCCCCGCGGTACTTGTCCGTGGCGCCGTCGCCCTCGTCGCCCTCGCCCTCCGCGGCGGCCTCGACCGCCTCGGGCTTGCCCGCAGCGCGGAAGCTCACGATGTAGGTGCCGGGCTGCAGGGCGGGGCTGCTGATCGTCTCGCTCGTGGCAAGGAAGCCCAGGGCGGCCGGACCGGTCTTGACCGTAGCCTTCTTCCAGGTGCCCTCGTTGGCCTCCTCGATCAGGGCCACCGGGCTGAACACCAGGTACTCGTAGCGCTCGATGACGCCGTAGGTGGTGGGGACCTCGTACTTGGAGTAGTGCCCGCGGCGCTTGAGCTTGGCGCTCTGGATGCCGGTGAACGCGGAGGCCTTGCCCTGCCAGCGGTCCATGGCGAACACCGTGGAGGTGTTGAACTCGGTGCCGATCTCGCGCGCGGGGCTGTTGCGAACCTCACGCTCGTAGAGGCGCTCGCAGAGGTCCTTGCCGGCGACGAGGGACGCAGCCGCCCGGAAGCCGATGCCGGAGGTGCGCTGGTAGCGGTCGGTGCCCCGGCGCGTGGTGCAGCGCGCGGCGATCTTGTCGTTCTGGTACGAGCCGCCCACGGCCACGCGCCAGTCCGCGTTCCAGGTGGGCTGGGGCTCGAGCTTCTCCTTGCCGACCTTGTACTTGCCCGGCTTGAAGCCGGGGTAGGGGCTGTAGGGATCGGAGGTCCACTCCCACACGTTGCCCGCCAGGTCGTGGATGCCCGCCGCGGTCGCGCCCTCGGGGAACATGCCCGCCAGCAGTACGGCGTTGTCGGCCTTGTACTCGGCGCTGGAGCAGGCGTTGTCCTTCCACTCCATGCCCCAGGGGTAGAAGTCCTTGCCCTTGCCGCGGACCGCGCGCTGGTACTCGGCCTCGGTGGGCAGGCGCAGCCCGGCCCAGACGCAGAAGTTCTGGGCCTCCTGGTAGTTCACGAAGATGACCGGGCGCAGCAGGTCGTCGGGATCGATCTCCCAGGCGTGCTCCTGCCAGTTGTCCTCCCACCACTTGGCGGGGTCGAAGGTCTTGCCCTTGTTCTCGCGGTCCTGGAAGAAGGCGACGCGAGCCTCCTCGGTGGCCTTGGCGCCCCAGTGGTAGGGCGGCGCCGCGCCGGTGGCCTTGACGTACTCGGCGTACTGCTCGTTGGTGACCTCGGTAGCGCCGATGAAGTAGTCCTCGAGGGACACCGTGTGCCCCGGCGTCTCGGCGTCGAGGGCGCGGATGAACCCCTCGGCGCGCGGGTTCGTCTCGAGCATCTCCTCGATGACCTTGCGGTCGTTGCCCACCTCGGTGCGGCCGCCGTCGATCAGGACCATGCCGGGAGGGGTCTCCTTTTGAGCCAGCAGGGCAGGGGCGGCGGCGAGGATCGCAGGGGCGAGGAGCATCATGGGATCGGCGGAGATGGGGACGGGCCCGGGGGTGAGGCCTGGAGACCCTAGTCACCGCCCGGGCGCGTGTTTCGCCCGGGTCGGGGGGCAAAGAGGATAGGCATCCCTGGGCCCCGCGCAAGCGGACCGAGCCTCTGGAACCGGTGTTCGCTCGGGGGGGCTGCGCCGAGCGCCCTGCTGCCGGGGGACCTCTCCGGGGCTCAAGCTGGCATCGCCGCTCCAGAGGCCTCTACGGCACCTCGCGTCTCTGGAGCCCGTTCCGTGGGGCGGCTTGGGCGCTCGCGTCTGGGCCTGACGGGCAAGGGCCAGCGGCCAGCAGCTCAGGACCCCGGCTGGAGGCCTGCCTGCTCGAGGTCACGCATCGGGGCCTCCAGCCAGGCCGGACCGTGCTGCTCGAGCAGCCGCAGGAAGATGTCCAGGACCTCGGGCTCGAAGGCCCGCCCCGACTGGCTCTCGAAGAAGTCGAGGGTCTTGTCCAGGTCCCACGGGTCCTTGTACGAGCGGCGCGTGGTGAGGGAGTCGAACACCTCCACCAGGCACAGGATGCGCCCGGCGGGGCTGATCTGACTGCCCTTGAGGCGTCGCGGATACCCGGTGCCGTCCCAGCGCTCGTGGTGCTCCGCGATGTACGCGCAGGCCTCGAGCAGGTGGGGGTTCGTCCCCAGCTTGTTGGCGCCGACCTCGGGGTGACGCTGGACCTCGCGGTACTCCGCGGGCGTGAGCGGCCCCTTCTTCGTCAGAAAGGTGAGGTCGTCCAGGTAGATCTTGCCGTAGTCGTGGGCGATGGCTGCCAGCTCGAGCCGCTGGGTCGTGCTGCGGTCCAGCCCTAGCTGCTCGGCGATCTCGCGGCAGTAGTTGCGCGTGCGCTCGCCGTGGCCGGCCGTGTAGGGGTCCACGCGCTCGATCGTGTGCGCGACCATGTCCGAGAGGATGTCCACCAGGTCCAGGTAGGACAGCTCCTCGCGGTGGATGCGGCGCTCGCTCAGGGCGCGGTGGAGGTGCTGGGCCAGGGCGCCCGGGTCCACCGGCTTCTGGATGTAGTCCTGGGCCCCCTGCTTGATGGCGGAGACGGCCCCCTCGAGGGCGGGGAAACCCGTCATCAGGACGACCACGGTGCGCGGAGAGGCGCTTCGGCAGGCGGCCAGGACCGTGTCCCCCTCGGTGCGCCCGTCGAAGACCACATCGGTCACCACGGCGGAGAACGGTGCGCCCTTCGCCGCGCGGCGCTCGATCAGCGCGGCGGCCACAGCGGCCTCGGTCTCGGTCACGACCGTGAAGCCCTGGGAGCCGAGGACCGCGGCGAGCACCTCGAGGATCGCGGGCTCGTCGTCGACGAGCAGGATCGTGGGGCGTTGGTGTCCGATCATGACCTTCGAGGTTCCCTCGGCTTTCGGTTGTAGCACGCCCCCCCGGGCGATGGAATGACGGGTCGTGAAGCGTCTCATGGTGCCCCAGGAGGCCTCCGGCGAGCGCCTCGACCGATTCCTCGCCGCCTCGATCCCCGACTGGTCGCGCAGCCGTCTGCAGGCCGTGATCAAGGGGGGCTTCGTGCGCGTGAACGGCGAGGAGGTGCGCAAGCCCGGCTTCGTGCTCGAGCTGTCCCAGGCCGTGGAGCTGGAGCTGCCGGAGCTCGCGCCGCCCACGACCCCCGAGGGTGGCGTCATCCAGGAGCTGCCCCTGCTCCACGAGGACGAGCACCTCGCCTTCGTGGACAAGCCGGCGGGGCTCCTGAGCCACGCCAACGACCACTCGCGCCGCGACACCGTGGTGACCCTGGCCGAGGCGGCTCTAGGGCCCCTCGCTCCCGCGGAGGATCCCCGGCGAAGGGGCCTCGTGCACCGCCTGGACCGACTGACCAGCGGCGTGATGGTCATCGCGCGCACCCAGGAGGCGCTCGAGGGGCTGCAGGCGCAGTTCGCCGCTCGGGAGGTCCGCAAGACCTACCTGGCGCTCGTCCATCACGAGCCGCGCTTCGAGAGTGAGTGGATCGAGGCGCGCATGCAGCGCGATCCGCGGCACCCCGAACGGATGCGCGTGGCCCCCGAGGACGAGGAGGGGCGCGAGGCTGCGACCCTGATGGAGCGCCTCGAGACCTTTCGCGGTCACGCCCTCGTGGCCGCTCACCCGCGCACGGGCCGCACCCACCAGGTGCGCGTGCACCTGACCCACGCGGGGCATCCGATCGTGGGGGACGCCGTCTACCGGCACCGGGGCGCCTTGCGAGTGCCCCTGCCGTCCGAGGCCCCCGTGCCCCGTCGCCAGTGCCTGCACGCCTCGCGCCTCGAGCTGCGCCACCCGGTGACGGGCGCGCCCCTGGCCTTCGAGTCGCCTCTCGCGGCGGACATGGCGGGCCTCTTGGAGTGGATGCGGACGCATCTGGCGTCCTGAGGCCACTCGCGCGCCGCCAGTCGGCGCCCGCGAGAGTTGGCCAAGCGCGGCCCCGCTTGCATCCGATCGGACGCCGGCAGCAGACTGGCGACTATGGCTGACGCGGAACCCCAGCAGCGTCCCGGCTGGGCGCGCCTGCACCTCTGGCAGATCCAGTGGGTGCGCGACCTGCTCCTGCTCGGGGCCGTCCTCGGGGTGCTGCGCCTCGGACATACGCTCTCCCTGGTGACCGTGCCGGTCCTGCTGGCCGCCCTTCTGGCCTACTTCCTCGAGCCTCTGGTGGCGCGCGTGGAGCGCTCGACGCCCCTGGGGCGCAAGGGCAGCGCGAGCGCGGTCCTCGGCGCCGGCGTGGTGCTGGCCCTGGTTCCTCTGCTGCTCGGAATGTCCTTCGCCGTGCTCCAGGGCGCGCGCGTGGCGGTCTCGGTGTCCCGCGGCTCCTCCGCGGTCGTCGCGAGCGTGAAGGCGCCCGAGGACGAGGCCCTCGCGGCCGCGGTTCCCGAGAGCTGGCGCGGCGTGCGCAGCTTCGTGCTGGAAGTGCGCGACCGGGCCGAGGACCACCGCCCCGAGGACGACGACCTGCTCGGCTCCGCGCTGCGGTTCGCAGGCGCCGATGCGCGCGACCTGGCGCGCCTGGCCGAGACCCTGCTGCACTGGGTGCGCACCCACAGCGAGCGCGTGGCCAGCGGGCTCTTCGAGACGGGCGGGACCGCGGCGCGGCTCGCGGTGGGCACCGCGGAGTGGGTCGGGCAGACCGCGCTGATGGCGTTCCTGACGCTGTTCTTCCTCTTCTTCGCCATCACAGGCCACGCCCAGTACGCCCAGGCTGCCTGGAGCTGGGTGCGCGAGAGCGACCGTCCGCGGGCGCGGGCGATCCTCACCCGGATGGAGCGCGCCATCAGCGGCTTCGTGCGCGGTCGCATCCTGATCGCGCTGCTGCTGGCGGCGTTCTACACCGTGGGCTTCGCACTGATCGGCGCACCCGCCCCCCTGCTCGTGGGGGCGGGGATCAGCGTGCTGGCCCTCATGCCCTACGCGACCCTGGCGGCGCTGCCCGTGGTCATGGTGCTGATGGCGCTCGAAGGAGCGGGCGGGCTGCAGGGCAGCTGGTGGTGGATCCTGCTCGCGCCTACGGCCATCTATCAGCTGGGCCAGGCCCTCGACGACTACCTGCTCACCCCGCGCATCCAGGGGCCCAGCACGGACCTCTCCACGCCGGCCATCCTCTTCGCCTCCTTCGCCGGGGGCCTGCTGGCCGGGTTCTACGGGCTGCTGCTTGCGATCCCCGTGGCCGCCTGCGCGCGCATCCTCTTCGACGAGCTCGTGCGCCCGCGGCTCGACGCATGGGCTCGCGGCGAGCGCGCGGACCTGCTGCCCCTCGAGGACTGAGCCTGGCGCTCCGGGAGGTCAGCGCACCCGGATCGTGACGCGCTTCTCGCCGTTGCTCCGGATGGCCACGAGCTTGTCCTCGACCGCGTCTCCCACGCGGGCCTCCACCCGGTACCGGCCGTCCGCCAGCGGGCCGAGCCGGTGTTCAGTGGGGGAGAATGCCCCCTCCATGTAGAGGACCTGCACGTCCTGCAGTCCGAGGGCGCTCGAGACGATGCGCCCCTCACCGTCGCGCACGGTCACCGAGCCGCGCGCGGGCTGGCCGTCCCCGTCGAGCAGGCGCACCCACAGGACCGTGCCCACGCCCGCCACCAGCTGGACCTTGGCCGTTCCCTCGGAGCGCACCTCGAAGGGGGCGGACTCCTCGGTGGCCGTGCCTGCCCCGCGCGCGAAGGCGGTGTAGGTGCCCGGGGCGAGGCCCCTGTAGGACAGGCGCCCCTGGGCATCGGTGACGAGGATGCTGAAGGGCTCGAGGATGCGGCCCTCGGCGTCGCGCACGAAGACGGTCTGACCGGGGACCGGGGCCCCGGTGGGATCCACGACGGAGATCGAGGCCTCGCCCGGTTCGGGGAGCACGAGCTCGACGCCGTCGAGGGTCTGGTCCTCGCCGAGGCGCAGGCCGCCCCGGGTCACGCGGCCCAGGCCGCTGCGGCTGTCGCTGCTCCAGGGAGAGGTGCCGCCTGCCGACACCCGATACACCCCCGGGCGCAGGCCCTCGAGCTCGAAGCCCCCGGCGTCGTCGGACACGAGCTCGGCGAACTGGCCTCCGAACAGGCTGTCCGAGCGCGTGCCTCCATCGACCGCGAGCGTCACGCGCTCGCCGGCAGCCGGGCGCCCGTTGGAGCGCAGGACGCGGCCGACGATGCGGCCCAGGGGCAGCTCCAGGTCGAGGCGCCACTCCTCCACGTCCCGCGGGATCTCGCGCGCGAGCTCGACCGTCTGCTGCTGGCCGATTCCGCCCGGCACGCGCTGGACATTGACCACGTACGCGCCGCCCCCGGAGAGCTCGACCTCGTAGCGGCCGTCCTCCTGAACGGTGCAGAGCTCAAGGCGCTCGTAGAGCTTCTCGCCTTCGGGGAAGAAGCTCACCAGGGCGCCGCCGAAGGGCTCGTCGCCCATGGTGACGCGTCCGAACACGCGCACCGGATCGTCCTTGGGCTGGCCGAGCTCCACATAGGTCTCCTCGCCCTCGCGGATGGTGGCCTGGTTCATCTCGAGGCCCTGCAGCAGTCCGGCCATGTCCGGCTCGCCGGTCGCCGTGGTGCCTCCGGACATGCCGCCCATGTCCACGGCCACCACCTGCCAGGTGCCGGGCGCCAGGGCCTCCATGAGGAAGGTGCCATCCGCGCCGGTGGTGACCGCGCGCGAGTCCATCTCGGGCATCTTGTTGGCGGTCACGAGGCGCCCGCTCACGGGCGCGCCGTCCGCTCCGAGCACCAGGCCGCGGAGGGTGCCCCCTCGCGACATGCGCAGCTCCACGCCCTCAAGCACCTGCCCCTCGACGAGGGTCAGCTCGACCGGGGCCGCAGGACCGAAGCCCTCGGCCCGGGCCGACAGGGTCAGCGGGCCGGCCAGGGCCTCGTACTCGAAGGCCCCGTCCTCGTCGCTGGTGGCCGTGGCGGTGAGGGGCGAGCGGGCGAGCTCGCGCTGCCACTGGGGCGCGGAGCTCTGGGGCTCCACCGCGGCGCCCTCGACGGGGGCGCCGCCCGCGTCCACCACCCGGCCGCGCACCCGGGCCGCGGGCTCGAGCTCCACGAGCACCTCCTCGCCCGGGCCCTGGGGCAGATTCACCTGGAGTGGAGTGCGCAGGCGCGCCCCCTCCGCGCGGGCCTCGAGCTCCCAGAGGCCCGCCTCGAGGTCCTCGAGTGCGAAGACCTCGTCCTCGCCCCGCACGCGCAGGGGGCGGTCCTCGGTGCGCAGGGTCAGCATGTCGCCGGCGACCACGCGCCGGGCCAGGAGGTCCACCGGCCCCTCCAGGGGCTCGCTGCTCGTCAGCGCCAGCCGGCCGCGTAGCGCAAGCGGCGCGTGGAGCACGAGCTCAAGCTCCTCCCTGCCCGGGCGCACCCCGTCGAGGCGGGCGCGGTGGGTGATGGGGGCCTCGTCCTCTTCGCCCCGCTCCGTTTCGGCCCGCAGGCTGAACGGCCCGCCGCCGAGTCCTTCGATGCGGAATCGGCCGTCCGGCGCGCTGGTCGCGCTGCCGCGGGCTCCGCGCAGGGAGGCCATGGCGCTGGGTCCCGCCATGAAGGCCTCGTCGAAGCGTGCCGAGACCTCCACGCCGGGCGCGGGCGTGCCGTCCGCGAAGCGCAGGCTGCCCTCGAGCACGCGGCCGGCCTCGACCGCGAGCACGAGGCCAGCGCGCTCCTCGCCCTCGACGACCTGGAGGGGCTCTCGCGCGCTGTCCAGGTGGCGCGGGCTGCGTGCGGAGACCTTCACGCGGCCCGCGGGCACGCCCTGCAGCACGAAGGCTCCCTGGGCGTCGCAGTCGGCAGTCCGCAGCGCGCGGTCGTCGAACCCCATGATCT
The DNA here is from genome assembly GCA_040265735.1 of Planctomycetota bacterium. GTDB lineage: Bacteria > Planctomycetota > UBA1135 > UBA1135. The sequence continues at coordinate 8,452 of JBDQFW010000005.1, forward strand.
TGCCGGGCAGCCAGAGCGTGACCTCGGCGTCGGGGACAGCGGCGCCGTCGGGATCGCGGACGACCCCGGACAGCTGCGCCCCGGGGCGCAGCTCGAGTCGCAGCTCGCGGCTGGCGAAGGGCTCGAGGCCGTCGACCTCCACTAGGGCGGGGGCGAGGGGGCCGCTCTCCACGCTCCCGCTCACGGCGAGGGCGAGGCCCGGCGGGATCGCTCGCAGCTCCACCACGCCGTCCTCGGGCGCGGTCCGCTCCAGGGAGTAGTTCAGGTTCGTGGGAGAGAGGCTGGTGGGGTTGGCCCCGTCGAGCGAGGGGCGGCCGACCACGAGCGCGCCTGCGAGAGGGGCGTCGTCCACGGCGCTCCAGGTGACGAGGCGCACGAACGCGCGGGCCTCCGGTTCGAGCACGAGCTGCTCCTCCTCGGGGTCCAGACCCTGGGTCTGGGGCAGGGCGAGGAAGCGGCCGTCCAGGCCCAGGTGCAGCGGGCGGTCCGCTTCGCGAAGGGCGGACCGCGGCAGGACGAAGCGACCCGAGGCGTCGACGCTGGCGCGGGCGAGGACATCCCCCTCCAGCGGCGCCGGCTCGGGCCTGGCATGGCGGTAGCCGAAGCCGCGTCCGCTCATGCCGCGGGTCAGGACCAGGACCTCGAGCGTGGGATCCTCCGGCGTGCCCTGGGGGAGGAGCACCCGCCCCACTAGCGCCTCCACGCCGGCGGGAGGCGGCTCGGACGGGACGGAGGCGCGGGCGCTGTCTGCTCCCAGGGCGGCGAGGGCCTCGGGCCCGGATCCCTGCAGGTCGGCCACGGGGTCGGAAGAAGCTGCCCCGTCCTCAGGCGCCTCGAGGCCCGTGGGTGCGGAGGCGCTCGCGCCGGAGGCCCCTGCGTCCCCGGCGCGCCACTGAAGCGCGGCGACGAGGAGAACGGCGAAGGGAACGAGGATCAGGAGCAGGCGGCGGCCGTTCATGGGGAGGGGAGGGACGCAGGGCTCGCGGACGCTGAGCGTCTCCCCTGGACCTTCGCACAAGGCGCCTCCCCCTTCATCCAAACCCGCGTGAGTTTTGGGTTCGGCGCGCGGGGGAAGGGCCCACGGCCCGCGGGGTAGGCTCTCTGCCGCCATGGCTGATCCCCGAACGACCTCCAGCTCCCGTGAGGAGTGGTGTGCGCGCACCCACGGCCCCGCCGCCGCCAAGCGTCCGGAGCGGCGCCCCGCGTTCCAGACCCCCTCGGGCCTGCCCCTCGAGCCCCTCTACGGCGACGCGCCCGACGGGGGCTGGCCCGGCGAGTACCCGTACACGCGCGGCGTCCAGCCGACCATGTACCGCGGGCGGCTGTGGACCATGCGCCAGTACGCGGGGTTCTCCAGCGCGCGCGCGACCAATGAGCGCTTCCGACTGCTGCTCGCCGGGGGCCAGACCGGGCTCTCGACGGCGTTCGACCTGCCCACCCAGCTGGGCTTCGACTCGGACGACCCGCTCGCCGCGGCCGAGGTCGGCAAGGTCGGCGTCCCCGTGAACTCGATCGCGGACCTCGAGCAGCTCTTCGAGGACATCCCCCTCGACCAGGTCTCGGTCTCCATGACCATCAACGCGACGGCCACCTACCTGCTGGCCGGAGTCGCGGCGCTGGCGAAGGAGCGGGGCCTCGACCCCAGCTGTCTGCGTGGCACCGTCCAGAACGACATCCTCAAGGAGTACGCCGCGCGCGGGAACTATCGCTTCCCAGCCCAGCCCTCCATGCGGCTGGTCACGGACCTGATGGCCTGGTGCAAGGAGCACGCCCCCGCGTGGAACACGATCAGCATCAGCGGCTACCACATCCGGGAAGCGGGCGCGACCGCGGTGCAGGAGCTCGCGTTCACCCTGGCCAACGGGCGCGCCTATGTGCGCGCCGCCGTGGAGGCGGGCCTCGAGGTCGACGCGTTCGCGCCTCGGCTGTCGTTCTTCTTCAACGCCCACAACCACCTCTTCGAGGAGGTCTCCAAGTTCCGCGCCGCGCGCCGCATGTGGGCCCGCATCATGCGCGAGGAGTTCGGCGCCCGGGACCCGCGCTCCTGGGCCCTGCGCTTCCACACCCAGACCGCGGGCTCGATGCTGACGAGCCAGCAGCCCGACAACAATGTCGTGCGGGTGACGGTGCAGGCCCTGGCGGCGATCATGGGGGGCACCCAGTCCCTCCACACCAACTCGCGCGACGAGGCGCTCGGCCTGCCGACCGCGGCCAGCGCGCAGCTCGCCCTGCGGACCCAGCAGGTCCTGGCCCATGAGAGCGGCGTCGCCGAGGTGATCGACCCCCTCGGCGGTGCGCCGCTGATCGAGCACCTGACTGACACCCTCGAGGCCGAGGCCCTGGCCCTGATCGCCCAGGTGGACGAGCGCGGCGGGCCGGTCGCCGCGGTGGAGAGCGGGTTCGTGCAGCGCGAGATCCTGCGCTCGGCCCTTGAGTGGCAGAAGGATGTGGAGCGCGGTGACCGCATCGTGGTCGGCGTCAACCAGCACGAGGTCGAGGAGGAGGAGCCGGAGATCTTCCGCCCGGATCCGGCCGAGCGCGCCGGCGTGCTCCAGACTCTCGAGCGCGTTCGCGCCGAGCGTGACGGAGCCCGGGTCGAGGGAACCCTACGCGCGGTCGAGGAGGCTGCCCGCGGCACGGCCAACCTGATGGAGCCGATCCTGGCCGCGGTCGAGGCGCGTGCCACCCTGGGAGAGGTCAGCACCGCCCTCGAGGGGGTGTTCGGCCGCTTCCAGCCGCCCGAGGTCGTCTGAGGCTCGCTCCGCCGGGAGCTCAGCGGGTGTAGCCCATGGCGTCCAGCGCGCTGCGGGTGGCCGCGCCGCCGCCGACGCCCTCGGGCCGGACCTCGAGGCCAGCCTGGATCCAGCGGGCCAGAAGGTCCTGCAGAGCGGCGACGCGCTCGGGGTCTGGCTCCGCGACCGGGTCAAGGGCCCGAGGATCGGCCGCCAGGTCGTAGAGCGCGGTCCACGCGGGCTCGTCCCCGCGCTCGGGGGCCCACAGGAACAGCTCGCTGCGCCCCGTGCGCACGCCGTGGACCTCGCGGTTCACGGAGGTGGGGGACCCGGGCGTGCGCACGACGCCGAGGCTCGTGGTGAAGAAGCGCGGGGCGCCGGGCGGGGGGGGCGCCGGCTCCTCCGCGAGGCCCGTTGCGGCGAGGATGCGGTGGAAGGTCGTGCGGTTCTCTACGGCCGCGTCCACCGCGACCCCCGCCGGGATCGACGGCCCGGCCAGGACCAGCGGGGCGCGTACGAGCTCTTCGTGCAGCTGGCTGCCGTGGTAGAGGAGCCCGTGATCGAGGAACTCCTCCCCGTGATCCGAGGTCACCACGAAGAGGGTGCGGTCGGTGAGGCCCAGCCCGGAGACGGCGTCGATGAGCCTACCGAGGGCCGCGTCCGCCTCCGCCACGGTGGCGTCGTAGGCGCTCTCTTGGTTCGCGAGCAGGTCAGCGAGGCGCGCCTCGTCCACGGCCAGCCCCTGGAGGCGCTTCGCGAGCAGGCCGTACAGCTCGTCTCGCCCGGCGGACCCCAGGTACTCGCCCTGCACCCGGTCGCGGAACTCTGGGCTCGGCACGTACTCGTGCGGGTCGGTCAGGTGGACATAGGCGAACCAGCGCCCCGCACCCGCCGCCGCCTGGGCCTCGATCCACGCGGCCGCATCGCCTGCCACCTCGGCGCCGTGGGCCCACGCGTACGAGCGGAAGGTGCCGAAGCCCTGGTCGAACTGCTTGTCGGGCTGGACCAGCGGGTTCGAGGAGAACGCGGCCGTGGCCCAGCCGCCGTCCTGCAGGTGCTCGCCCAGGGTGACCAGAGACTGGGCCAGGTAGCAGGACTCGTAGGACAGCACGCCGTGCTCCTGGGGGCCGAGGCCTGTGAGCAGCGAGGCCGTGGAGGGCCAGGTCCACGGAGACGCGGTCCAGGCCGAGCGGAAGGAGGTGCCGCGCGCGGCGAGGCCGTCGAGGCGGGGCGTCAGCCCGCCCGCGTGGCCCAGGTGCCCGACGCGGTCGGCGCGCAGGGTGTCGATGACCACGAGCACCACGTTCGGCGCGTCCGGAGCGGCCGGGAGGTGAGCGCGCTCCTCGCGCGTCACCACCTCGAGCAGGCCGAAGGCCGCGGGAGGCTGGCCGGAGCCGGCAGCGGCCTCCGTCACGAGGCGCAGGGTTCGAGCGCCTGCCAGCGGGAGCTCGCCTGGAGCGGCGCCCTCGACCTTGGGGCGAGACCAGGCGCGCTCGTCTGCGCGGACGCCCGCTCCATAGGGCTTCTCCGCCAGGAAGCACTCGCGGCCGTCGAGCGCGACCCGGAAGCGCACGGTCCCTTGGGCCTCTCCCGCGTAGGCCTCGCTCCCGAACCCCGCTGCCAGGCGCAGGCTTGCTCCGGGCGGCAGCGGGCCCAGGTCCACCTCAACCTCGCTCCCGACGCCCACCTCCCAGCAGGGAAGCGGACTTGTGTCGAGGTCCCTGCGCTTCGAGGGCGCGAGGGTGTCCACGCGCACCGTGTCCTCGACGGACCTGCCCGGCGCGCTGCGCGCTGCGCGCGCGGCCTCGGGCGCCAGGACCAGGGAGCGCTGCACGCGCTCGACGGTCAGCGTGCCCACGGGCTCCGGGCCACCGCCGCAGGCGACGGCCCCAAGGAGCAGCAGGGCGGCGAAGCGGCGCATGCCGGCCAGTCTAGCGGCCAGGCTCCGGCGCCTTCACGAAGCGCCGCCAGTCCTGCAGTTGCTCCAGGACCTCCGCGTCCGCGACGACGATCGGGTCGCTGGGCCACGAGGTGTACCAGTCCCAGCGCACGCCCGGCGCGCCGAACACGCGCCGCGCCGCGCCCGGCAGGTTCGAGCGCAGGAGCTCCACATTGCCGCCCTGGGCGGCGTGGCTGGCGCGGAAGGCGACTCGAGCCGTTGCGGGGGCCTCGCTCACCTGGACGCGCTCGGGCAGGGCGTGCCCCGCGGCCTCGAGCTCGGCGGCAAGGGCAGGCAGCACCGTGAGCGGGCCCTCGTGCTCTGCGGCCCAGGTGGCGAACTCCAGGAGAGGCGAGGTCTGCGCGCGCGATGCGATCGCCTCGGCCGCTCTGTGCTGCAGCCACGCGCCTGGGAGGGCGAGGGCCGCTCCAAGGGCCAGGGGGACCAGGGTAGGGGACTGGAAGAAGCGCCCCAGGCCGCGCGCTCCCTCGGCCGCGAACAGCACGAGGAACGGCAGGAAGACCAGCAGGTTGCGCACGAACAGCACGCGCTGGCGGGTCAGCACCACGAGCAGCAGGACCGGGACCGCCAGGAGCAGGCCCGCCTCACCCGGCGCGCGTCGCACCCACTGCACCGCGCCCGCGAAGGCCAGCAGGGTCACCATGGCGGCGAGCGGGCGCAGCCCCGCGCCGAGGTGCAGGCCGAGGTACTCCAGCGCGAGCGAGAGGTGCATCCAGCCCGGCTCGACGCTGAACCCGTAGTGCCCGATCCCGTAGTGCTGCACCTCCCACAGGACATCGCGCAGGAAGAGCTGCGGCTCCACCAGGGCGCCCGGCGTGGTCACGAGGAAGGTCAGGGAGGCGATGGCGAGGGACTCGAGGACGGCCCTCGCTCCGCCGCGCTGCCCGGCGACCCAGCCCAGGGGAACGAACAGGATCCCGGCGGTGTACTTGGTGCCCAGGGCGAGTCCCGCGGCCACGGCGGCGGGCCAGAGCCGGTTCCCAGGCTCGCGGGCGCGGACGACCAGCCACAGGAACAGGGCCGTGAACTGCATCATCACCGGGTCGGGCGCGATCCAGCGGGCGTGATAGCCGAGCTCGAAGCCGGTGCCCAGCACCGCCGCCGCCCACAGCCCGGCCGTGGTGCCGAGCAGGCGCCGGGTGAGCAGGAACACCCACAGCACCGACAGGCAGGTCAGCGCGAGGTAGACGCCGCGGGCCCGCACCAGGAAGCCCGGGGAGCGCACCGTCTCCTTCAGCCCGGCCTTGTCCAGGTCGAGAGGCACCTGCCCTTCGGCGGTGCGATCGAGTAGCGGGTCTCCGACCCGGCGCTCGTGCACGAGGCGCATGCGGTCGAAGGGGCGCTCGGCGAGCTCCGGGGCCAGGGCCGCCAGCCCGAGCCAGAAGGTGACCGAGGGGTAGTTGTACCAGCCCGGGAGCAGCCGCTCCGTCTCGACCGCCTGGGCGAGGTTGTTCTGGTGGAGGGGGTCGTCCCAGTAGCGTCCGAAGTCCAGGCCCCGCGTCCCGGTCCAGCCGAGCCAGAGCAGGGGGAGCAGGACGAGGAGGGCCCAGGGGCCAGCGGGCCGCCGGCTCGTGAGGCCAGGGGCGCTGCCGAGGGCGGCGGCGAGCTTGGCGGCTCCGGCGCGGCTGCCCAGGGCGCCGCCGTCCAGGCTCTGCCCCTCGTCGGGGTCGGCGGGGCTGGGGGAGAAGTCAGCCATGGAGGCGCTTGGCGAGGATCAGGCGCAGCATCCGCAGGGCCGTGCGCGAGACGTGCAGCAGGCCATCAGAGTGCTTGGACTCCCCGCCGACGCGCGGGTGGTAGCTGACCGGGATCTCGATCACCCGCTGCCGGGCACGCAGGACCTCGATCATCATCTCCGGCGAGAACTCGGGGCCCACGCCCTGGACCTGGTCGCGGATCTTGTCCCAGGTCGAGCGCCACAGCGCGCGGTAGGAGCAGCCCACATCCGTGAAGCGCGGCTCCTGGGACCACCACAGGACCTCGATGAGCTTGCCGACCACGATGTTCCCTAGCCGCAGCAGGCCGCCCATGTTCGAGCCCTGCTCGATCATCTCGCGGGTCGTGCGCGTGCCCATGACCATGTCGGAGTCCTTCAGGAACTCGAGGAACTTGCCCAGGTCCTTGGCTCGGAAGGAGTGGTCGGCCTCGGTGATCACCAGGAGGTCCCCGATGGCGTGGTCGAGGCCCCACTTGATCGTGTCCCCGTAGCCGGTGAGGGACACGGTCTCGACCCGCGCGCCGGCCGCGCGCGCGAGCTCTGCGGTCCGGTCCCGCGAGGAGTTGTCCACCACGAGGACCTCATCCACATGGTCGACGAAGTCCCGCACGACGTACTCGATGGAGTCCTCCTCGTTGTACGCGGGGATGACGACCGACGTGCGGTAGGTCTTGAAGGCCCGGGTCCGCGCCAGGTGGTTCGCCGTGTGGTGATCCTCGATCGAGTTCACATTGAGGTAGTCGCCCTCCAGGTGGAAGGGCAGCACCGGCAGGCCCTCGCGGGCGGCGTCGCGGATCACGTCCGTCAGCTCGATCCGCCCGGACCTTGGGCTGGGCGGCGTGATGCGGATGCGGTCGAACAGCGCGGGGGTGAAGGCATAGGTCCCGCACCCCAGCAGGTCCGTCTGGGGGAGCTCGGGCTTCTCCTCCAGGTCGACGATCCGGCCGTCCTGCAGCTGCACGGCGTAGTTCTTCTGGATGCGTCGCGTGTCCGCCGTGCGCTGCACCGCACAGCAGGCGAACCAGTCGCCCTCCGGCCGCAGCTGGCCGTGGTTGGAGTCGAGGTAGACCTCGTCGCCCAGGACGGTCACGAAGGGGCGCTGGAGGTGAGGCTCCGCCAGCGCGATCCCTCGCGCGAGCCCGATCTTCGGGTCGTCGCAGTGGACGAAGCGCACCTGGACCCCGAATGCGGTCCCGTCGCCGATCGACGCGCGGACCTGCTCGGCCATGTGTCCGACGATCACCACCACCTCGCGGATGCCGAAGTGGTCCCGCAGGAGCTCCAGATTGCGGTGAAGGATGGGCTTGCCCCCGACCTCGAGGAGCACCTTCGGCATCCATGAGGTCGTTGGCCAGGCGCGGATGCCTTCACCGGCGGCGGGGATCAGGCCTAGGTCGAACATGCAGGGCACCCAGCGTCAGCATAGCTCCGGGGGGTCCGCGGCACGCCTCGAATCGCCGGTCGCGGGTCCGCGCCGCGCCTTGCAGGGGACCTCTCGGGGGCTAGGATGCGGGGCGCGCCGAGCGGGCACAGGGTCTCGCCGGTGCTCTCCTCCGTGCAGCCGCCCCAGCCCCTCCAGGGAGTCGTCCAGGACCTCCACCACGTGGCCATCGTGGTCGCCTCCATCGCCGAAGCGCGCGGCCTCTACGGCGACGCGCTCGGCCTGCGCGCGGAGGAGCCCGAGCACGTGGCGGACCAGAAGGTGAATGTGCTCGTCACCTGGGCCGGCGGGCAGCGCATCGAGCTGGTTGAGCCAGCCGGCACGGATTCTCCGGTGAGCCGCTTCCTCGAGCGCGGCGGTGGCCTCCACCACCTGGCCTGGCGCGTGGCCGACGTGGGGGCCGCCCTCGAGCAGCTCCGCGCGGCCGGGGTGCGCCTCATCGACGAGGCCCCGCGGCCGGGGGCCCACGGCACCCGCATCGCCTTCCTGCATCCCAAGTCCACCGGCGGGGTCCTCATGGAGCTCGTCGAGGATCCCCACGCCTGACCCCAGCCCTCCGGTCCCCAAGCCCGACCCCAGGAGCACACCATGAGCCAAGAGACCCCCCAGGAGCGGCTGCTCCGCATGCGCGAGCAGGCGCTCGCCGGCGGCGGCGCCAAGCGCATCGAGGCCCAGCACGCCAAGGGCAAGCTCACCGCCAGAGAGCGCATCGACTTCCTCGTGGACGAGGGCTCCTTCGTGGAGCTCGACCGCTTCGTGACCCACCGCTGCACCAACTTCGGGATGGAGCAGCAGCAGATCCTCGGCGACGGCGTGGTGACCGGTCACGCCCTGGTCGAGGGCCGGCCCATCTACCTGTACAGCCAGGACTTCACGGTCTTCGGCGGCAGCCTCAGCGAGACCCACGCCGAGAAGATCTGCAAGGTCATGGACGCCGCCGTGAAGAACGGCCTGCCGGTGATCGGCCTGGGGGACTCGGGCGGGGCCCGCATCCAGGAGGGAGTGTCGAGCCTCGGCGGCTACGCTGAGATCTTCTGGCGCAACACCCGCGCGTCAGGAGTCGTCCCGCAGATCTCGGCCATCATGGGCCCCTGCGCCGGCGGAGCGGTCTACAGCCCCGCGCTGACCGACTTCATCTTCATGGTGGAGGGCACCTCCTACATGCACATCACGGGGCCGGACGTTGTGAAGACCGTGACTCACGAGATCGTGACCTCGGAGGAGCTGGGCGGAGCCTCCGTCCACGCCGAGCGCTCGGGCGTTTGCCACTTCACCCACCCCGACGACAAGACCAGCCTGAACGCCGTGCGCCGGCTGCTCTCCTACCTGCCGCTCAACAACGCGGAGGACCCGCCGTTCGTCCCCACGGACGACCCTGCCGACCGTCAGGACGCATCCCTGGACACCCTGGTCCCCGAGGACGCTCAGAAGCCCTACGACATGCGCGACGTCATCACGCGCATCGTGGACCGCGGGTCGTGGTTCGAGGTCCAGGAGGCCTTCGCGCGCAACATCCTCTGCGGCTTCGCGCGCCTCGGCGGACGGGTCGTGGGGATCGTGGCCAACCAGCCCGCGGTCCTCGCGGGCTGCCTGGACATCGCCGCCAGCGAGAAGGCCGCACGCTTCATCCGCTTCTGCGACGCGTTCAACATCCCCATCGTGACCTTCGAGGACGTGCCCGGCTTCCTCCCGGGCACGGCGCAGGAGTACGCCGGGATCATTCGTCACGGGGCGAAGCTGCTCTACGCCTACTGCGAGGCGACCGTCCCGAAGGTGACCGTCATCACGCGCAAGGCCTATGGCGGGGCCTACGACGTGATGGCCTCCAAGCACGTGCGTGCGGACCTGAACATCGCCTGGCCCGGGGCCCAGATCGCGGTGATGGGGGCGGCCGGCGCGGCCAACATCATCCACCGCCGGGAGATCGCCGAGGCCGAGGACTCCGAGGCCATGCTGGCCCAGAAGACCAAGGAGTACGAGGACACCTTCAACAACCCCTACCGCGCTGCCGCGCGGGGCTTCGTCGACGACGTGATCGAGGCGCACACCACGCGCCCGTACCTGATTCGCGCGCTCGAGGTCCTGCGCAGCAAGCACGAGCCCGGCCCGACCCGCAAGCACGGGAACATCCCCCTCTGAGCCATGTTCCGACGCATCCTCATCGCGAACCGGGGCGAGATCGCCCTGCGCGTCATCCGCACCGCCCGGGAGATGGGCATCGAGTGCGTTGCGGTCCACTCGGACGCCGACCGCAAGGCCCTGCACGTGCGCATGGCGCACCGCGCGGTCTCCCTCGGCGGGGAGACCCCGGCCCAGAGCTACCTGCGCCAGGACGCGATCATCGAGGCAGCCCTCGAGAGCGGCGCCGAGGCGATCCACCCTGGATACGGCTTCCTCTCCGAGAACGCCGAGTTCGCACGGCGCGTCGAGGAAGCCGGGCTGGCCTGGATCGGGCCGCCGGCCGGGGCCATCCACGCGATGGGGGACAAGATCGAGAGCCGGCGCGCGATGGTCGCCGCGGGCGTTCCCTGCGTCCCGGGCCTGACCGATCCGGTGGACGACGTGGCGGCCGCCGTGGAGGCGGCCGAGGGCATTGGCTATCCCATCGCCATCAAGGCGGCGGCCGGCGGCGGGGGCAAGGGCATCCGCGTGGTGCGCGACCCCGCGGACATGGAGTCCGCCTTCCGCGCCGCCTCTGGCGAGGCAGTCACCTCGTTCGGGGACGGCCGGGTCTACCTCGAGCGCTACCTGGACCAGCCGCGCCACGTGGAGATCCAGGTGATGTTCGACGCCCACGGGAACGGCATCCACCTGTTCGAGCGCGAGTGCTCGATCCAGCGCCGCCACCAGAAGCTCGTGGAGGAGGCGCCCAGCCCCGTCCTGGACGAGGCGACGCGGAACGCCATGGGTGAGGCCGCCCTGCAGGCTGCGCGCGCCGTGGGCTACCGGGGCGCGGGGACGGTCGAGTTCCTGTGGTCCGGCGGGGAGTTCTTCTTCCTCGAGATGAACACCCGCCTCCAGGTGGAGCACCCCATCACCGAGCAGATCACGGGGGTCGACCTCGTGCGCCAGCAGCTCCTCGTAGCCGCCGGCGAGCCCCTGGCGCTCCGCCAGGAGGACCTCTCCATCCGCGGCCACTCGATCGAGGTGCGCATCAACGCGGAGGATCCGACCCAGGGCTACCTGCCGTCCACGGGCGTCTTGCAGAACCTGCGCGCGCCCGGCGGCCCCTGGGTGCGCCTGGATACCGGGATGTACCGCGGCATGGAGGTCGGCCTCGCCTACGACCCGATGCTCGGCAAGCTGATCGTCTGGGCGCCCGACCGCGCTCAGGCCATCGAGCGCATGATCCGCGCCATCCAGGAGATGAACGTGGGCGGCGTGCGTACCTCTCTCCCCGCTGCCCTGACCGTCCTCGAGCACGAGCGGTTCCGCAGCGGCGACTACGACACGCACTTCTTGGAGAGCCTCACCATCGCTCCGCCCGCGGAGTGGCTCTCCATCACGGCGGCGGCGGCCGCCATCCACCGCCACCTGCTCGCCCAGCGCCGGGCCCTGGCGCCCGCGACCGCGGACCGCGCCGGCTGGCGTGCCCGCGGCCGGCGCATGGACGGCGCCCTGCGCGCACACGCGGACGATCGCAGCGGCAGCCAGCCTGGAGGTCAGGCGTGAAGTACTTCTTGAAGTGTGGAGAGCGAGAGGTCGTCGTCGAGCTCGTCGAGCGCCTGGGCCGGCTCGAGGTCTGCGTGGACGGGGAGCCGGTGGATCTCGAGTACCAGGAGATCGATCGCCTGGGCCAAGTGGTCCTGCAGCACGGCCCCGACGCGTACGCCCTCTCGGTGGAGGGAGACGAGAGCCTTGCTCACGTGACCCTCGCGGGCCATGTCTACTCGTTCTCTCTCGAGGACGAGCGTGAGCGTGCGGCACACCTGGCCGAGCGGGCGGCCCGCGGGGGCGGCGGCCCCCTGAAGGCGGTCATGCCGGGGTTCGTCGCTGAGGTGCGCGTGCAGCCGGGCGACGAGGTCCAGGAGGGCGATGCCCTTGTGGTGCTCGAGGCCATGAAGATGCAGAACGAGATCCAGGCGCCCGCCAGCGGCGTCGTGGAGTCCGTGGCGGTGGAGGCCGGTCAGGCCGTGGCCGCTGGCGAGGTCCTCCTGGTCCTGCGCGGAGCGGACGCCTGAGGCCCGTGACCTCCTCAGGCTCGTGACGCCTGAGGGGGCGGCACGATGACACGGGCCGACCTGCGGGACGCAGAGCGCCGGGGTACTCTTGGAGGCATGGATCGCTTCCGCACATCCCTCCTGCGCCGCCTCACCACCTTCCTGGGGGCCCTGCTGGTGCTCCACGCGCCCGCACTGGCCACCTGGAGCATCGTGGTGCTGAACCACAAGACCGGCGAGGTCTGCGTCGCCACGGCGACCTGCATCCCGAACTTCCAGATCCGCCGGTACGTGCCCGTCATCCGCGTGGGCCTGGGCGGCGCAGCGGCCCAGTCCTCGGTGGACACCCAGGCCTACAACCGTGGCCTGATCTGGGACGCGCTCGGGGACGGCGCCACGCCGGATCGCGTCCTGCAGCGCCTGCTGACGGTCGGGGACGCGCCCCAGACGCGCCAGTACGGCATCGTCGCCTTCACGGGCGAGGCGCGGACCTTCTCCGGCGCCAACTGCGGTGCGGCCGTGGCCAATGTGACCGGCGAGGTGGGGGACCTCTCCTACGCGATCCAGGGCAATGTGCTCGTGGGCTGGCTCCCGGTGCTGGATGCCGAGACCGCTCTGCTGAACACCCCCGGCGATCTCGCCACCAAGGTCATGGCGGCCATGCAGGCCGCGCGCTTCGCCGGCGGTGACGGGCGCTGCTCCTGCAGCAACAACAACCCGACCGGCTGCGGCGAGCCGCCGGCCTCCTTCGTGCACAGCTCGCACTGCGCGACCATGGTGATCGCGCGCATGGGCGACACCGACGGCGTGTGCAACCTCGGCTTCGGCTGCGCCAACGGCACCTACTACATGCGCCGCAACTGGGATGGCGATGTGAACGATGTCGACGCTATCGAGGGGCTGCAGGAGCGCTGGGATGTCTGGCGCGCGGCTCTTCAGGGGCGGCCGGACGCGATCCTCTCGGAGGTCGAGCCGGCGGATCAGCGTCTGCCCGCGGACGGGCTCTCGACGACCCGAGTCACCGTGCGCATGGTTGATGTGGAGGGCGCGCCTCTCGTCACCGGCGGGGCGACCGTGACCCTCGAGACGCGCCATGCGGGAGCCGATCCCGCAGTGCCGGGTCCGGTCACCGACCACGGGGACGGGACCTACACCTTCGAGCTGACCAGCACCGGCCTGGCCGGGACAGGCGAGTGGGGGATCCGCGTAGACGACGGCATCAAGCCCGTGCTCCTGTGGCCCCCGCTGACCCTCGAGGTTGATCCGCCCGCCGAGCTGCATTGCGGCCGGGACTCGCTGGGCGCCGCGGAGGGCGGCGCTGCTGCGCTGCGTCTGCAGCGTCCGGCCGGAGACGCCGGCCGCGGCTACCAGCTGCTGGTCAGTGCTGCAGGGACGACCCCGGGGACCACTGTGGGCGGGGTCCTGGGTCCGCTGAACGCGGACAGAGCCTTCGGCTTCTCCCTCGCCGGCCAGCTGCGGACGACCGTGGGCGAGGGCTTCATCGGGAGCCTGGACGCCGCCGGTCGGGCCGAGGCCGCCTTCCACCTGGATCCCCAGTGGGCGTGGACCTTCATCGGCGAGACCTTCCACTTCGCAGCGCTCCTGGCGGACCAGGGGCAGGGGCTGGATGTCGTGGGGCCCGTGGGCTTCACGGTGGAGCCTTGACCGCCGCCAGCGACCTCGGCCGCCGGCTGGTCGAGTTCATTGAGGTCCCCTCCATCACCGGCAGCGAGGGGGACTACGGCGACGCCCTGGCTCGGGACCTGGAGGCTCGCGGGTTCTCCGTCGAGCGCCAGGAGGTTGCGCCCGGACGCTTCAATGTCCTCGCGCGTGCGGGCGCGCCCGAGGTCGTGTTCTGCACCCATCTGGACACGGTGCCGCCGTTCTTCGGCTCGCGCGTCGACCGGGAGTTCGTGCACGGCCGCGGGGCCTGCGACGCCAAGGGGCAGGCGGTAGCCATGGTCGCCGCCGCCGAGCAGCTGCTTCGCGGCGGCGAGGATCGCGTGGGCCTCCTCTTCACCGTCGGAGAGGAGGTCACCAGCGATGGAGCCCAGGCCGCGAACGAGCGCCTCGCAGACCCCTGGAGGCCGCGCTTCACCGTCGTCGGCGAGCCCACAGGAAGCCGTTTCGTGCGGGCGGGGAAGGGCGTCTTCCATGCGGAGCTCTGCGCGCACGGGCGAGCCGGGCACTCCAGTCAGGACATCGGTCCGTCGGCGATCCACGAGCTTGTCCAGAGCCTTGAGCGCGTGCTCGCCGCGGAGTGGGGGGAGCTCGAGGGCGTGGGCCGCGGCACCATGAACATCGGCGAGATCCACGGAGGCGTGGCGGCCAACGTGGTGGCGGCGGAGGCGCGGGCCTCGATCTTGGGGCGTACGGTGATGGGGCCTGAGCAGATCCAGGCGCGCCTTCTCGCTTGTCTGAGTGAGCACGTGGAGCTGCACGTGAGCTCGAACCTCTACGGGCCCGTGCGCTTCCATGTCCCCGACGGAGAGGAGAGCATCGTCGTGGCGTTCGGAACGGACGCACCTCACCTGGCACGGTGGGGCCAGCCCCTCCTCTTCGGACCGGGTGAGATCCTCGACGCCCACACGCCCTACGAGAAGGTGGGGCTCAACGATCTGGAGGCCGCGGAGGCCCGGCTGGTGGGGGTGGCGAGGGAGCTCCTCGCGCAGTCCGCTGCTGGCTGAGCGGCGGGTGGGGCGAAGAGGCCGGCACATGTCCATGGCCCGGCCTCACGATCCGTGTCACGCATTTGCAGGGTTGTTGCTGAGAATCCGTTGCCTCGGGCCTCCAAGGGGCTAGGATTTCAAGCGCTCCTGAGTGGGACGAACTCAGTTTGCGAGCCTGACCGTCCTGGGAAGCCTCTGGAGCCGTCTCCGCGTCCGCGGTGGATTGCGAGCCCACCGCGTGAATTGAGCGGGACACCGGAGGTCGGTGAACTTCCCTACACCGGCCTCCACCTCCAACAGGGGGATGCGCCAAGCGGCGCATCCCCCTGTCCCTTAGGGGCTCTGCGGCCGGTTGTGGCACGCGCCAAGGGGGCTCTAGCCTCGGAGATGCCCTCAGGCCAAGGCCCCCGCGCATGCCAAGGCACCCGGGTCACGGGGAGAGAGCCGTGCCTCAGCTGGACCAGCCAAGCCCTGGGAGCCCGGCCGCGTCTGGGGGCAGCAGGTCCCAGGAACCCGAACCCGGGAGGCTCACCCGCGCCAGCAGCGTGCCGTGGTGCCCGAGCTGGGTGACCTCGAGCAGGTCCCCGGACTCACCCGAGCGCCGAAGCTGGGCGAGGTCGTCGAACAGCCAGCCTCGGCGGCTCCCGGGCGGCGTCGGGACCAGGAGCCGTGCGGCCTCCAGCCAGACCGCCGTGGGATGGGTGCCTTGGGGGAGGTCACTGACGCACAGCAGGCGCGCGGCGGGCGTCCCAGCCGCCAGAGCGCGGTCGAGGGAGGGTGGGCAGGCGATGAGCAACTCCGGACCCCTCCGCGTTCCACGCCGCGCCGGCGCGGCCTCCAGGGCCTCCGTCAGCGGCGCAGGGAGCTTCGCGCCCGGCGCCGCGGCGAGGCCGTCTCCTTCGAGCCCCAGGAGCAGGGCGCTGCGCAGGAGCTGCTCGCGGAGCAGCTCGAGGTCGTGGGCCGTGGACTCGATCCGAGGTGCAAGCCCTGGCAGGTCGAGCGTCGCCGTCGCCACGGGCAGGTAACCCCGCTGCAGCAGGCTGCCGCCTTGGCCGCGGGCGAGGACGAGCCCCAGCTTGCGGCCCGCACCCCAGTGCCTGCGGATGCGCGCGGGGTCGGGGGTGGGTCGGAGGTGGTGCGCCGGACGGTCGGCCAGGGAGCCGAGCTCGCAGGCGGCGAGGCCCGCAAGCCGCTCCCGCGGCGCCGCCCGGTCCGCGTCCACCCCCGCCTCGGCGAGTCGCCGGCGCAGGTCTGGCACCAGGGGCCACTCCTCCCGGGCCGTGCGCTCCAGCAGCAGCTGCTGCATGCGCGCGCGGCGGTCCGCCGGCACGCGGCGGAGCTGGTCGAAGGTGCGGGGCAGACGGGCCACGGGATCCAGGGCGGAGGCGTCGAGGCAGGAGAGCCCGCCGGAGGCCCGGGCGGGCTCGCAGGAGCGACCCTCCTGCAGCACCAGTGTCTCAAGAGGACCCACCGGCCGTGTCGATCTGAAGAGGGGGCGCTGCGCCGCGCGGGGTCAGGCCTCCTGCGGGCCCTCGCCCACGGAGCTCCCATGACCCAGAGCCGCATCCGCTGGACCCCCGGGCGCCCCCGCACGGTGCTGGTGCTCGGCGGCGGGGGCATGCGGGGCATGGCCCACATCGGGGTCCTGCGCGCCCTCGAGCGGCTGGGCCTCTCCTTCGACGCGGTGGTCGGCACCTCGATCGGCTCGCTGATCGGTGCCATGGTTGCTGGTGGGATGCCCCTCGACGAGCTCGAGCAGGAGGTGCTGCACCTCAAGAAGGAGGACTACTTCCGCCTCAACGCGCTGAAGCTGCTCCTGCGCGGTCCGAGGGTCGTCTCCATGTACCAGGGGGAGCGCTTCCGGCGCAGCCTCGAGCGCCTGCTCCCCGAGGGACCGATCTCGGGCACGCGCACGCCCTTCTGGTGCAACGCGGTCTGCCTCGAGACCGGCGGCAGCGTGTTCTGGGGGACCCGCGGGTTTGACGACCTCCCCGTCGTGGACGCGGTGTACTCCTCGTGCGCCCTCCCTGCGGTGTTCGAGCCCCTCGAACACGGCGGGCGCCACTTCGTCGATGGCGGCATCGCGGACCCGACGCCCCTTCGCTTTGCGAAGGCCCTGGGCGCGGAGCGCATCCTCGCGGTGGACCTGACCGTCAAGGGCACCTACAAGGCGCCCAACTTCAAGGACCGCGCCATCTCGAGCCTCTTCCGTTCCTTCGAGATCGCTCAGGAGGTCGTCGTGGAGCACATGCTGCACATGCACGTGGACTCCAGCGTGGTCCTCATCCAGCCGAAGGTCGGCCACCTGCATCGGTTCGACTTCGACGAGGTGCCCGAGGTGATCGCAGCCGGGGAGAGCGAGGCCCTGCGGGTCCTGCTCTCGCATCCGGCCACGCGCGAGGAGGTGAAGGTCGACCCGTCGGCGGGCCTCGCCTGTCCAGTGCAGCCCGTGGAGTACGTCAAGCTCTCCATCGACCCGGCCCGCTGCGTGGGCTGCGGCGTGTGCGAGACCGTCTGCGAGACGGCGGGCTTCCGCATGGGGGAGGAGCAGGCCGAGGTGCTCAAGCCGCACAACTTCGAGTGCACCCGCGACCACGCGTGCGCGCGCAACTGTCCGACCCAGGCGATTCGCCTGGGCAACCTCTAGGGGCGCGGCTCAGGGGAGCTCGTCGCGCCGCAGGCGCCCGCGCTCGGCCTCCATCCTGCGGACGTCCTCCTCGGAGAACCCGCTCTGGGACGCCGGCCTACCCGCGTTCGAGGCGCCGGGGAAGGAGCCTCCCGAGGGACCCTGGCCCGCGAACGGGCCTCCACCCTGGGTCGCGCGCCGCAGCACCTCCTCCAGGTTCCCGAAGGCGAAGCCGCCCTGGCCGAACGGACTGCCGGCCGCGCCGCCCATGGCATGGCGCAGCCGCACGCCGAGCAGCTCCTTGGAGCCGGCGAACAGGAGGAACAGCCCGAGGAAGGGCATCATCAGGCTCCACTGCCAGCCGAACAGGATCATCCCCCAGGCGAACAGGCGCCCCACCTGGGCCGCCGTCTCCGTGCCCCGCAGCCATCCGCGGCGCCGTGCGAGGAAGGAGCGCAGGATCTTGCCGCCATCCATCGGGAAGGCGGGCAGCAGGTTGAAGAGCCCCATCACGAGGTTCACCCAGACCAAGAGGACGAGGACCTGCACCACCTCGAGCTGGAAGGGGCTGGGCGCCGTCACCTGACCGAGCACGCCCATCAGCAGGAGCCCCGCCGCGCCCAGGCCCGCCAGGAGGAAGTTCACCAGTGGGCCGGCCAAGGCCACGGCGCCCTCGACAGAGGGATCGTCGGGCATGCCCTGCAGCATGGCGACGCCGCCGAGAGGCCACAGGGTGATGTCGAGGACCCCGACCCCCAGCCGGCGCGCGACCAGGGCGTGCCCCAGCTCGTGCAGCAGGACCGAGCCCAGCACGAGGCCCAGGCCGAACACGGTCATGACCCCGGCCTGCCAGCCGAGCTTCAGGGCCTGGCTCAGGGCCAGCCCCACCACGAGCACCAGCAGGAACGGCTGGAGGCGGATCGGGATGCCCGCCACGCGCCCCAGGGTCCAGGGGCGGCCGGGGCCGTTGAAGACGCCAAAGGTCATCGGAGGAGAGGGTACACGCCGGGGCGGGCTGGCCCACGGCGCGTGCCCGAGGGCTGGGTGCCCACGCGGAGCATGGAGTCATTTGTGGGATACCCTGCGGTCGGCTTCCATGACCGACTCGCTCCGACCGCCCCTGCGCTGCCTCGAGGTGCGCCTCAGCGGTAGTGGCGTGGAGGCGCGGCTCGGGACCGAGCCTGCGGGTCCCCTGGGGGCGCCGCAGGCGGCCCTCGAGCGCCTGGCCCGCTCCGCGCCCGCCGAGGTGCCCCTGACCCTCGCCGTCGGGCCCTGCGTGGCGGCCGGCGTGCCGACCGCAGCGCGGGTCCAGGTCGCGAGCCGCGCCGCGCTCGGCGGCGGCCTTGCGGAGGGGCAGGTGGGCTCGGACCTCGCCGCCTGCCTGGTCACCTTTGCGGACCTCGTGGTGCTCGAGGGCGCGGACGCCGAGGGGGATGCGGTGCTCGTTCTCGACGGCGAGGGAGCGCGCCTCCTGCGCAGGCCTGCCTGGCGGTCGCTGTCCGCCGCGGCGCGCAACGCCGCGCTGGCGCAGGAGCTGGGACCCTGCGCCGCCCTCGCCTGCGGGCCGGCGGCCGAGGCGGGCGTGCCCTTCGCGAACCTCACGGCCGGCTTCGAGCCGGGCTCACGCGTGGGGCGCGGCGGGCTGGGCGTCGCCCTCGCGTCACGCGGTCTGCTGGCCCTCGCCGTCGTTCCCGCCGCGCATCGGCCCACCCGCTCTCGGGAGGCCGGCGCCCTCGAGCTCGCCCTGCGTAGCTCCCCGCGCCTTCGAGCTCGCGCCTTGGGCGGCACTCTGGAACTCTTCGGAGAGGATCGCGCGGAGCCCGGGCAGCCGAACGAGAGGCACGGATGCCGCGGCTGTCCCACGCCCTGCGGCGTCGCCCTGGACGGGGGGGCAGGAGCCGCGCGGTTCAGCGCCCTCGAGCCCCTGCGGACGCGCTTCGGCACGGAGGCCGAGGCCCTGCTGGAGCGCTGCAATGAGCTGGGCATGGATGCGCGCGAGGCCGCGGCCCGCCTGGTCCCGGGGGAGTCCGTGGACCGGCTTCTTGCCGACCCTGGCCCGGCCCGCGCGCTGGCTCCGCTGCCTCGCGTCGATTCCGTGGGACGGCTGGCCCTGCGCGTCAGCGGGCGCGGGGCCGACCCCCTGCGCGCGTTCCCCTTCCTGACGGAGGCTGGCCCGGGGCGCCTGCGCGCGGTGGCGACCGAGCTCGAAGGCCTGCGGGTCCGTAAGGACCCTGACGAGGGCGCTGACCTGGACGAGGGCCTGGTCGTGGGCTGGCACGAGGACCTCAGCACGGCCCTGGACGCGCTCGGCTTCTGCGCGTTCTCGGCCGCGGCGCTCCTGGCCGACGGCGTGCTGGACCTGGACGCGCTCGCGCGCGCCCTCGTGCCTGAGCTGGCCGGGGATCCGGCGCCCGGAGCGCGCCTCCGGCGGTGGGGCGCGGCGCTCGCGCGCACGGCCCATCGCGCGCGGCATGCCTGGGGCGCGCCCTTCGCAGAGGACCTGGAGGCGGACCTCGCGGCTGGGCTTGCGCGGTACCGCGCCTGGCGCGGACTCGACCCTACGGGCGCTGTCCTGCCGGAGGACCAGGCCCTCGCCCTGAGCGTCGAGGCCCCCGCCGCTCGGCCTCCGGTCGGGAGGCATGAGGCGCCTGCGGGCGGCCGGCCCGCCGCGGTTCTCGTCGTGGCCCGAGGTGCCCTCGGCGCGGAGCTGGCCGAGGCCGGGCCACTGGCCCTGCCCGTCCCGGCGACCGGGCTGGCGCTGGTCGAGGCCGTCGCCGTCCGCCACCCGGCCCATCGCGATCAGCTGCTCGACGCCCAGGGCCGCGTGGTCCCCGCCCTGCTCCGCGACGGCAGGCCGCTTGGGGAGGGGGCGAGGATTGCCGCCGGAGAGCGGGTCGAGCTCCTGTGGGTCGTCCCGGGCGGCTGAGGGGAGCGCGGCGCGCGGCTCCGGCAGCGCGGTTCGCCGGCCGGTCCGGGACTCGGCGGCGCGGGGTTCCTATTCTCGGCCACGCGCATGAGCCGCCTCCTCTTGATCAAGACCGGTGCCCTCGGGGACGTCCTGCGGACCACCTCGCTGCTGCCGGGGCTCGCGGAGTGCGACCCGGGGCTGGAGGTGACCTGGGTGACGGCGAGGGGCGCCGCGCCCCTGCTCGAGCGCCACCCGCTCGTGCACCGCATCCTCGAGGTGGATCCCTGCTCCGAGGCCGAGCTCGATGGCCTTGCCCAGGAGCTGGGCGGCCAGGGCTTCGACCGCGTGCTCTCCCTCGACGACGAGCTGCCTCTCTGCGCCTTGGGCACCGCGGTGGCGGCGCGATCGGGCGCGGCGCTCACGGGGGCCTGCCTCGATGAAGAGGGGCGCCCGACCTTCACCAAGGACGCCGCCTGCTGGTTCGGGATGGGGCTGCTGTGCCGCGAAGGTCTCGAGGAGGCTGATCGTCGCAAGCTCGCCAACCGCCGCACCCACGCCGAGCTGCTCGCGGAGGTCGCTGGCGTGCGGCCCGACCGGCCCCGGCTGGAGCTCAGCACGGACGAACAGGCGCGCGGGCGCGAGCTGGCTGCGGGGCTCGCGGGCGCGGGCGGGCCCCTGGTGGGCCTGAACACCGGCGCGGGCGGGCGCTGGACGACCAAGGCCATGCGCGTCGACGAGGTGGTGCGGATGGTCCAGGAGCTTGCGGAGGAGGAGCCTGCGCCACGGTTCCTGCTCCTGGGCGGTCCCGAGGAGCACGCCCGCAACGCCGATCTCGCCCAGCGCATCCGGGAGCAGGTCCCGTCCGCGCGCCTTGCGGAGGCTCCCCTCGACCTCACCCTGCGCGGGTTCGCCGCGCTCGTGGGGGCCCTTGACCTGCTCGTGACCTCGGACAGCCTGGCGCTCCACATGGGCGTCGCCCGGGCGCGCCGCGTGGTCGCGTTCTTCGCGCCGACCTCGCCCCACGAGATCGACCTGTTCGGGCGCGGCGAGAAGGTCGTGTCCACGGCCCCGGATGCGGGCAGCTACCGCCGCGACGCCGACAACGCGAGCCTCACGGGCGCGCGCGTGGCAGCGGCTGCGCGGCGGCAGCTGGGCGCCTCGGGTTGACGCCCGGGCCCTCGCGTCGCGAAGCTGACTCCATGTCCGGCCGCTTCGTCTACCGCCTCGCCAAGGTCCTGGAGGGCGCGGGCCTGCTCGCGATCCTGATCGGCCTGATGATGAGCGTCGAGCTGGGGATGAAGGACGAGGGGCTCTCCTCCATGAAGATGGAGAGCTACGGCCTCGCCATCGGCGCGGGCCTCTTCGCCCTGGGCTGGTTCCTCGAGCGCGCGCTGGGCACGCGCTGACGCCGGCGCGGCGCGCCGCCGATCAGGCGTCCACGCCCTCGGCGAACTGCAGCTCGTGCAGGCGGGCGTAGGCGCCGCCGCGGGCCAGCAGCTCCTCGTGGGTGCCGCGCTCCACGATGCGGCCGCGATCCAGCACGAGGATGAGCGATGCGCGGCGGATCGTGGACAGCCGGTGGGCGACGACCAGGGCGCTGCGGCCCGCCAAGAGGCGCCCGATGGCCTCCTCGATGCGCGCCTCCGTGCCTGAGTCCACGCTCGCGGTGGCTTCGTCCAGGACCACGAGGTCCGGCCGCCCTGCGAGCGCCCGGGCGATCGCCAGGAGCTGGCGCTCGCCGGTGGAGAAGGTGGCGCCGCGCTCCGCGACCTCCGCCTCGAGGCCACCCTCGAGGCCGCTCAGGACCTGCCGCGCGCGGCTTGCGTCGAGGGCCTCCTCGAGGGCCGCGTCGTCCACGCTCTCGCGGTCCATGACCACGTTCTCCCGGACCGTGCCCGCGAACAGGAAGTCCTCCTGGAGCACGAGCCCCATCCGGCTGCGCCAGTCCTCGAGGTCCACCTCGGGTAGGGGCGTGCCGTCCACCAGCACGCGGCCGCGCCCGGGGTCGTAGAAGCGCAGGAGCAGGTTGACGATCGTGCTCTTGCCCGCGCCGGTCGCCCCGACGAGGGCCACCGTCTGGCCCGGCTCGATGGTGAAGTCGAGGTCGGCGACGACCTCCTGTCCCTTCAGATAGCCGAAGGCCACTCCGTCGAAGGCCACGGCAGGGGCCTTCCCGCGGGGTGGGAGGGGCCGCGGCTCGGCACGCGTGATGAGGCTCGGCTCGGTGTCGAGCACCTCGAACACCCGCTCGGCGGAGGCGAAGGCCGACTGGAGGATGTTGTAGCGCTCGCCCAGGTCGCGGATCGGCTTCACCACCAGGTTGAGGTAGAGCCAGAAGCGCAGGAACGCGCCGATCGAGAGCTCCTCGCCCGCGATGGAGACCACGCCCACGCCGAGGGTCGCCCCCTGGATGGCATAGACCGCCACCGACATGATCGGGAAGAACAGCGCGAACAGGAAGATGGTGCGCTTGTTGGCCTCGTAGTAGCGGTCGAGACGGTGGGCGAAGCGCGCGCCCACGTGCTCCTCACGGCCGAAGAACTGCACGACGCGAATGCCCTGCAGGACCTCCTGGAGGTAGCCGTTCAGCTTGGCGAGCTCCGCGCGTACGGACCGGTGGGCCCGGCGCGCGCCGCCGCGGAACGAGAGGCTGATCACCACCAGCAGGGGCGTGAGCAGGGTGACCACCAGCGCCAGCGGGGCGTGGATCGTGAAGAGCAGGCCCAGGACGACCACCACCTTCACCGTGTCGAAGGCGAGGGTGACCACGCCCGAGGTGAACAGCTCCGCGAGGTTCTCCACATCGCTCGAGACGCGGGTCACCAGGGCGCCGGTCGGGCGACGGTCGAACCAGGAGAGGTCGAGACCCGAGAGGTGGCGGTAGAGATCCGTGCGCAGGTCGTGGATGACGGCCTGGCCCGTGCGGTTCAGGGTGGCCACCTCGAAGTAGCGCAGGGCCATCTGCAGGACGAGGACCCCGGCATAGACGCCCACCAGGACGAGCATGCTCTGCACGAAGGGCCCGCGATCCTGCCCCTCGTCCGCGGCCAGGGAGTCGGTCACCGGGCCGTCGAGGGCCTCCTGCCAGATCCAGGGACCGACGAGGTCCAGGGCGAACAGTGCAACCAGCACCGCGAAGCAGCGCAGGAACAGGCCGCGGTGGGGGCCCGCGTAGCGCAGCAGGCGCCGGAACAGGCGCCCGTCCCAGGCTCGCGTGGCGACGAGCTCCTCGTCCTGCCAGCTCATGCGACCCCTCCAGGGCCCGCGGCCTGCTCGGACTCGCTGGACTCGCGCCGCTGCTGCTGCTCCCAGGTGTCACGGTACCAGCCCTCGCGTGCCACGAGCTCCTCGTGGGTGCCGCGCTGGGCGATGGCGCCGTCCTCGCTCAGGACCAGAATCTCGTCGCAGCTGGCGACCGTGGAGAGGCGGTGGGCGGCCACCACCACGGTGCGCCCGGAGCCGGCCTCGCGCAGGGTGCCCAGGAGCCGGCTCTCGGTCTCGGTGTCCACGGCGGAGAGGCAGTCGTCCAGGACGAGCACGCGCGGATCGCGGGCGAGGGCGCGTGCGATGCAGGTGCGCTGGCGCTGTCCCCCCGACAGGGTGACGCCACGCTCGCCGATGAGCGTGCGGTCGCCCTCGGGGAAGCGCGCAACCTCCTCGGTCATGGCCGCCTGCTCGATCAGCTCCGCCACCTCCGCGTCGCTGAGCTCGCCGTCCGCGCCGAAGCGGATGTTGTCCGCGTAGGGCACCGAGAACAGGAACGCATCCTGTGGGACATAGCCGAGGGCTCTCCGGGCCTGGGCAAGGGGCAGGCTGCGCAGGTCGGCCCCGTCGAGGCGCACGGTTCCCTCCTGGGGATCCATCTGGCGGCCGAGCAGCAGCAGGAGCGTGGACTTACCGCAGCCGGTGGGGCCTACGACCCCCAGGGAGCCGCCCGGCGGGACGGTGGCGTCGATGCCTCTGAGGGCCGGCGCGGTGCCCTTGGGGTAGGTGAAGCCCACGCCCTCGAGCGCGAGGCCCCCCTCCGCCGGAGCCGCGGGCTCGGAGCCAGCAGCAGGCGCCTCGAGGGCCGAGCGGGTCGCGAGCAGGGCGTCCACGCGCTCTGCGCTGGCCACGGCCCGGGGATACATGCCCGCGATCCAGCCCAGGGCGATCAGGGGCCAGAACACCTTGAGGGTCAGGTCCACGAACTGGAACAGGTCGCCGACGGGCAGGGTCCGGTCGATGGCCGCGAGGCCACCGACCAAGAGGATGACGGCGAAGGTCAGGTCGAAGGAGCCGTTGATGGCGGCGTGGGTGAGTCCGCGCGCGCGGCCCAGCTGGATCTGGTTGTCGCGGTTCTGGGCGCTCGAGCTCTCGAAGCGCCGGGCCTGTGCGGCCTCGCGGTGGTAGCCCTTCACCACGCGCACGCCGCCGAAGTCCTCCTGGGCGCGGTGCGAGATGTCGGCCAGGCTCTCCTGAACGGCGGTGGACTCGCGGTGGAGCCGCGGGGAGAGCTGCTTCATGATCAGCCCAACGGCGATCATCGGCAGTCCGATGGCAAGGCCCAGCCAGAGGTTCAGCGTCATGAGCCAGCCCAGGCTGATGGGCACGATGACCACGGCGCCGAGGGTGTACATGAGCCCCGGGCCGAGGAACATGCGCAGGGCCTCCACGTCGGCGGTCAGGCGGCTGACCAGGTCGCCAGAGCGGCTGCGGTCGTGGAAGGCGAAGTCGAGCCGGACGAGGTGATCGAACAGCTCCTGCTTCAGCTCGACCTCGAATCGCCTGGAGACGACCACGATCAGCCAGCGCTGCCAGAAGCGGAAGAACGCGTGCCCCACGGCCGCCGCTGCGAGCAGCCACAGCGTGGTGCTGAGCCAGTCGATCTCGCTGGACTGCCGCACGCGGTCCAGGGCCTGGCCCACCAGGATCGTCGTCGCGACATCCAGGGACTGGGCCAGGGGAATCGCGAGGACGCCCAGGAGCAGCCGGGTCCTGTGGCGCAGGAACCGGCGGAAGTAGCTCATCAGGAGCTTCACCGGGGTGTGCTCCCTTCGAGCTCTGCGCACAGCTCCTCGAGGGCGCCCAGCAGGGACGCCAGCTCCTCATCCACCGTGCGTCCCTCTCCGGGCTCGCGAAGGGAGGGGAAGGTGTGCGAGCCGTAGCCGCGCTCGGGGTCCGGGGCCCACAGGCGGTTCGTGAACCACGGGCGCTCGGGCAGGCCGTCGGGGCGCTCCAGGGCGCGGAGCGCGGTGGCGCGGTCCACGAGGCGCTCCGCGTCGGCCCGGGCTGCACCTCCGGCCCGTCGGATGGCGGCGCGCAGGGAGGGGTAGGTGCCGAACGGCCCCTCGACGGGCTCGACCCCAAGGTCCATCGCCTCGGACCAGCGCCGCCACCTGGCCTCGTGGGCAGTGGCCAGGCGCTCGAAGCTCTGCGCCAGGCGCTCGGCCCGCTCCGCGCCGAGCCAGTCCGCGGTGCGTGCCGCGTGCTGGGCCAGGCTGCGTGCGAACGCGGCCTCATCGAGGCCGAGAGGACCCTGGTCCGCGGCGGTGGCGAGCAGCGCCTCCAGGGACACCGCGGCGAGCCCGTGGGCGCGGAAGCCGGGGTCGAGGAAGCGGTCGATCAGGGCGAAGTCGTCGAAGACCGTGTGGTACTGCCCGCCGCCGTTGCCGCCGAAGCCCAGGTCGAGGATCGGGATGCCCAGGTGGTGCAGGAACACCGTGTAGTCCGAGCCGGAGCCGGGCAGGGCAAGCTCCGGCCGCCCGCCCTTGCCGCCCAGCCAGCGCGCCGCGACCGAGCGTCCCGCCGGGTGGGGGACCTCCGCGAGGGCCTCGGCCACCATGGCCTCGAGGCCCGGAGTCCCGGAGCAGCCGAACTCGAGCCCACCCACCAGGGCGTCGGCGTTCACATAGAGCAGGAGCTCCTCGCGCAGGCGCTCCGCGTGGGCCTCACCCCACTCTGTGCTGCCGATGAGACCCGACTCCTCGGCGTCCCAGAAGGCCACCGAGATCCCATGCCGCGGGCGCCAGCCCTCGGCAGCGCGGCGGCCGAGGGCGCGCGCGGCCACGAGGAGCGAGACCGTTCCGCCGCCCGCGTCGTTGGCGCCCCGGACCCAGGAGTCGCGGTGGTTGCCCGCGAGCACGAAGCCGGGGCGCGTCCCCGGCAGGTGCCCGAGCACGCTCACGATGGTGCGCAGGGTTCGCGGGGCGTCGACCTCGAGGGTGACCTCCGCGGGGCCGGGGCCGAGGCCCTCGATTCCCTCGAGCAGGACAAGCGCGTCGTCGGCGCCGATGGGCAGGCTCGGAATGCGCGGCAGCAGGTCCGCAAGTGCTTCCGCGTCGAGACGCTTGGCCTCGGCGCCGGGAGCCGGGGAGGGCGTCCCCGGGGTGGAGGGGTCACCCGGGCTCTGGGCCATGGGCGCGATGGAGCCGCGCTGCACGGCCCAGCCCGGCATCCAGGGACCCTCCGGCCAGACCGGACCGCGCTCGGGGCCCGCCTCGGCCGGATCGGTGAACATGAGCACGGCGCTGCAGCCGAAGCGCTGGGCGTTCTCCGCCTTCACGCCTCGGTACGAGCGGCCGTAGCGGCAGAGCGCGACGCAGCCCCGGAGATCGATGCCCGCCGCGAGGAGGCGCTCGAAGTCCTCCCGCAGGCCCCAGCCGCAGTCCACCACCGGGCCGCGGGCGCTCGCGCTGGCGGACCAGGCGTGGAAGGGCGGAAGGTCTCCGGGGGGGACCGCATCCGCATCGAAGGAGCGCAGGCGCTCCACGAGAGGAGCGCCCTCGCCGGGCCCCGCATGGAGCACGAGCCGCGTGCGTCGGGGCAGGGACAAGAGCACCTCGCGCTCGTCCCACTCGACCTCGAACCCGGCGGCCTCGAGCTCGTCCCGCACCAGCTCGGCGGCGCGGCGCGAGGGCGCTGTGCCCGCGAGGCGCGTGGTGGCGCACAGCTCGGCCAGGAGCGCGCGGGCCTCGCTGCCGGCCTGCGCCGCGCGGGTGGTTGGGTCCTGGCTCGCGGGAAGCAGCGCAGTGGGCGCTGCGGCGGTTGGGGGTGCCGTCGGCAGGGCAGCCGCTACGACTATCGGCAGGCCGAGGATGGACCGCCGCCGTCGCGCCCAGCTGGCCGGCTCGTGGCCCCGGACTCCTCTCGCGCGCGCCGTCATGGCTTCGATTCTAGGCCCTGGGGCCCGCAGGCTCTTCCCTTGGATCGGGATCCCCCCGCTCGCACCCGGGGCGTCTGGGCATCGAGAACGCGGGGCCCGGACCCGGATGATGGTGGTGCTCGGGCGGCCGTGAGCAGAGGGCGCACTCCCGGCGGGGCTTCCCGCGCGACGCGCGGCTGGCCCGGGCTCGACCCGCGGCCTAGGCTGCTGACGATGACGCGGGCTCCCTCCTCCAAGCGCTTCGCGGTGCGCGCCGCGATCTTCGACCTGGACGGGACCCTCGTGGCCACGGACCGCTTCTGGCCGGACGCCGCCCGGGCAGGAGCCCTGCGTGCCTTCGCGGAATTGGAGCTCGACATGGCTCCGCCCGGGCCCGAGGTCTGGATGGAGATGGTGGGCCAGCCCCTCGAAGATGCGTTCGTCGCAGCCTTCCCGGATCTCGCGGCGGACGCCCGCGCCCTGCTCCTCGCCCGCTGCGTGGAGGAGGAGCATCGGCTCCTGGATGAGGGGCGCGCGGGCCTCCTGCCCGGGGTGACCGAGGCCCTTGCTGCCCTCCGGGAGGACGGCGTGCGCGTGGGCGTGGCGAGCAACTGCAGCGGTGCCTACCTGGACCAGATGATGCGCGGGCTCGGGCTCGAGCAGTGGGTCGAGGAGCCGCGCTGCCTGGACTCAGCCGGGATCCGTGATAAGGCCGACATGGTCGAGGACCTGCTCCTGACCTTTGGCACGCGGCACGCCGTGATGGTGGGGGACCGCACGGGGGATCGTGACGCGGCCTGGGCCAACGGCCTGCCCCATGTGCACCTCGCGCGCGGCTACGCGGCCCGCGGCGAGGAGGTCGATGCCGAGGGCTGCATCCCCGGCATGGACGCCCTCGTGCCGCTCCTGGAGGAGCGGCGTGCCCGGGCGGAGGGGCTGCTCGAGGCCTTGGAGGTGCCTGGGCGAGCCGCGCGCGTGCTCGTGACCGGGCTTCCCTTCAGCGGCGCGCGCGCTCTGGCAGAGGACCTGGCCCAGGCCCTCCGGGCGGCGGGGCGCAGCGCCGCGTGGGTTGACGGGGCCGGCTGGCTGCGACCCGACGGGCTCCGGGTGGAGGGCCGCGTGGAGCAGGGCCCCCTGGCCGCGGTTGCGGCCGCGGTGGACCTGGCGGCAGCGGACGCCGCGCTCTCAGCGCCCCTGGAGGCCGGCGCGGCGCGGGTCGTCGCCTGCCCGTTCGGCCTGCACCCGGCCCTCTTGACCCCCGCGGATCGCATCGTCTGGGTCGAGGCCTCTGCCGAGGTTCGCCTGAGGCGGGCGATGGGGG
>JBDQFW010000006.1:0-35421 GCA_040265735.1 Planctomycetota bacterium
GAGGGGACGGTCACCTCCTCGAACCCCTTGGCGGGGACTCCTGGCGCGTTCGGACCTGGGTGGTGGCCGCTCTCGAGGGCGAGGAGCCGCGCCGCATGGAGGTGGAGCTTGTGCTCACCCTCGGGGACGGACCCCACGACGACACCCTCCAGAGCTTCCGATTCCCCCGGGCCCGCTGAGGTCGCCGGCCCTCACGATGACGGCATCCGACGCACGCCTGGTGGACCTGGAGTGCCGCCTTGCGTTCCTCGAGAAGGCTCTCGAGGACCAGCAGCGGCTCGTCGCCGCCCAGACCCTTGCGCAGACCAGGCTCGAAGAGCGTCTGGAAGCGCTGGTGCGCACGGTACGCGAGCAGCGCGGCAATGACGTCGGCGCCCAGGAGGACGAGCCTCCGCCGCCGCGTGCTTGCGCGCCTGCTCGCCTCGACTGCGCGCCTGGCGGGCCCG
Source organism: Planctomycetota bacterium (assembly GCA_040265735.1). GTDB lineage: Bacteria > Planctomycetota > UBA1135 > UBA1135. The sequence continues at coordinate 447 of JBDQFW010000006.1, forward strand.
GGGCCGGTGCTCCGGATCGCCCAGGACGCCTCGGCGAAGGTTGCGCGCTGGTACCTCCAGTACGCCTGGTTCCTTGCGGGGCATGGCGCCCTCGAGCAGGCCAAGACCTGCCAGCGGCTGGCGGCGACCAAGCGTCTCCACGCGGACTCCCTCGGCGCGTTCCTGCACAGGGCCTGAGGCCGCGGCGGCGCGCTAGCATCGGGCCATGACCTGGATCCGGACCATTGGCTTGGAGGAGGCGACCGGGAGGCTCGCCCGCAGCTACCGCGCGGCCGTCGAGCGCGCCGGGCGCGTGTTCGGGATCGTCCGCGCCATGAGCCTCCATCCTCCGGTGCTCGACGCCTCCATGGGGCTGTATCGGGCGATCATGAAGGACGGGGCCGACGCGCCAGGGGACCTCTCCCTGCGCCAGCGTGAGCTGCTCGCGACCGTTGTGAGCCGCGTCAACCACTGCCACTACTGAACGCTGTCCCATGGGGACGACCTCCGTGCCGAGGTTGAACGCGAGGGGGGAGACCCCGAGGTGGCCGCCCAGGCCATGCTGGACTGGCGCCAGGCCGCGCTCACGGCCGAGGACGAGGCGCTGTGCGCCTTCGCGGAGCAGCTGACGCGGGCGCCGGGCGAGGTGCGTGAGGCGGATCTGGAGCGGCTGCGTGGAGCGGGATTCAGCGATGTCGCCCTCCACCGCGCCGTACAGGTGATCGGCTACTTCAACTACATCAACCGCGTGGCGGACGCGGTGCGCGTGGAGCTGGAGCCCGAGATGCCGCCCTATCCCGACGGCAGCCGCTAGCTCGCGGGCGGCGGCGGCGCGCTCAGCCCTCCTGGAGGACGACGCTACCGCCCGGCTCGATCCCTTCGTGCACGGTCTCACGGCCGGAGGGCCAGCGCACCGTGACGCGCAGGGGACCCGTCACGCTGCCGAGGCCGAACACGAGCTCGGGCGCCGCGCTCGTCAGGTAGCCCTCTCCGGCGCGGAGGGTGCGGCGCAGCAGGCGCTCCCCGGTCTCGACCGTGACCTCGGCGCCGATCCCGAACGGGTTCGCGCCGCGGCCCCGCAGCGCCACGCGCAGGGAGCTCGCTCCGCCGGCCCGCGGGGAGTCGTTGCGCAGCAGCCGCGGCGCTCCGTTGTTGGCCGTGACCAGTAGGTCCTCGTCCCCGTCCCGGTCGAAGTCACAGGCCACCACGCCGCGGGAGGCGCAGGCGGAGCGCTCGCCGAGCAGGGCCGCGGGGGCCTGCTCGAAGCGGCCCGGTGCGGTCGCTAGGAAGAGGTGGTCCGGCTGGCCGACGCAGATGCCGGTGGACTGGTAGTCGGGGCTCGTGTACCCGTTGGCCACGAACAGGTCGAGGTCGCCGTCGAGCTCGAGGTCCACGAGGGCCGGACCCCAGCTCGTCACCCCGATGCCCGCCGCGGCGACGCCCGCGGCGATCGCGCCGTCGCGGATCCGAGGCCGACGGGTTCTGCCGGTCATCCTGCGCTCCAGTAGGTTCAGGTAGAGGGCGTTGGCCTCCAGCTCCCAGTTCGTGAGGAACACGTCCTCGTCACCGTCCGCGTCCACGTCCGCGATCGTGAGCCCCATGCCGCCGCGCGGGTCGTCCATGCCGGCCTCGAGCGTCACGTCGCGGAAGGTGCCGTCCCCCAGGTTCTCGAAGAGGACGTTGGGCGTCACATCGTTGGCCACATACAGGTCCTGGTCGCCGTCGCGGTCGAAGTCCCACCACATGGCCTGCATACCGAGGCCCGGGGCGTCCTGCTCGGCCTCACCGATCACGCGCGTCTTGGGGTCGTGGACCCCCAGCTCCACGGCGACCTCCTTGAACGCGAGGACCCCGTCCACCAGGTCGTTGCGCAGCAGCTGATTGCGCTGGCCCGGGAAGAGGTAGGGCAGCATCTCCAGCGGGTCCTCACGCTGGATGCGGCGCGCCGCGTCCTCGGGCGGCATCAGGCTCGGGTCGTACTCGAGGTAGCTGGTGACGTAGAGGTCGAGGTCGCCGTCCCCGTCGTAGTCCGCGGCGCAGGCCGCCGCGCTCCACAGCTCGAGGTCCGGCAGCAGGGCGCTGGCCTCCTCGAAGGTGCCGTCGCCGCGGCCCAGCAGGAGCCGGTCCCGGCCGCGGTTGGCGAGGTAGAGATCCAGGTCCCCGTCGCCCTCGGCGTCGAAGGCCAGCGCACCCATCCCCGCATCGCCAGATCCCAGGCCCGCGCCCTCGGTCGCGTCCCGGAAGCTGCCGGTCCCGTCCCCGAGGTACAGCCGGTGGGGGAGGGGCTCCTGCTCGGGCCGGCCGGCCCCCTGGACGAGGAAGAGGTCCGGGTGGCCGTCCCCGTTGAAGTCACCCCAGGCGGCGCCGGGGCCCATGGTGGGGCGGATGTCGAGCTGCAGGTCCGGGCCCTCGAGGTGCACGACCTCGATCCCGGCCGTGCGCGTCACATCCGTGAGCCAGGCCCGGCGGGCTGCGGGGGCCGGCGCCGCCGACTCGCGCGGCACCGCGCCCATGCGCGGGGGCTCGACGACCTCGAGCACCAGGGTCAGGGTCTCTCCCTCCTCGAGCGGCGGCTCACCAGCGAGGTCCACCCGCAGGGCGCCGCGCTCGAAGCGCGTCTGGAGCCAGGAGCCAAGGCGCGGCAGGCGCGCAGGCCGCACGCGGTCGGTGTAGAAGGCGTGGTCAACGGGAACGGAGGCCTCGAGGACGGTCGACGGCGCAGGAGCCAGCACCACCGCCGCGGCGCGCGCGCCGCGACCCACTGAGAGCTCGCGCTGGCCCGTGCGGAGCATGCCGGCGTGGGTCGGGAGCACGACCAGGGCCTCCCAGTCGCCTGCTGGCGCGTGCAGCGTCATGGTCCCGGCCGCAGCGTGGGAGTCCTGACGCGCGAGGCGCGTGGGCTCGGCGCCTTCCACGCGGTGTGCAAGCGTCGGCGGACCCGCGACGACGAGGCCACTCTCGGTCTCGAGCACCTGCTCATCGTCTCGGTGCCGCAGGGTCGTGAGGCGCAGCTGTCCCCCCTGCGCCCCGGGAAGCTCGAGCGTCAGCGTCGTGCCCTCCATCGGCGCGAGGGGCACGACCTCCGAGCGAGAGGTCAGCGGCAGGAGCAGGCGGGTCCCTGGGGTGAGCGGGCCCCAGACGGGGTGCTCGCACAGAGAGGCGGGGCGTTCGGCCGCGCGCGCGACGCCGGACTCGCGCTCGCCGCAGGCGGAGGAGAGGGCGCTGAGGAGGACGAGGGCCAGGGCGTGCCGCGTCTGCATGAGCGCAGATTAGGCAGCGCGACCTTGTGATTGCACGCGTTGGTTCAAGCTCGCTTGCGACCAGTAGGAAGCCGCTTCACCTGTGTATTGAGGGCAATCGCGGCGCGCGGGTGCTTCCCCAAAAGAGCGAGCGCCCCATCCGGTGCGGTCGGATGGGGCGCTCTGCACTCTGCGCTGCGGACCGATGCTTCCACCGCCGCGGCGCGCGCGGCCTAGTGGAACTTGAGGTCGCGGACCTGGTCGAGCGCGAAGTCGATCGAGAGCTCCTTGTCTGGATCGATCACGCGACCAGTCCCCTTGAAGGGGTTGAACACGAGGGAGCCCTGAACGGCGCGCCCGTCGCGGAAGTAGAGCGTGACCTTGTCCGCCGTGCGGGCGGCGAACATCTGGTCATACAGCTTCTCGTGGGAGGGAAGGGAGGTCTTCTTTGCGGTGGTCATGGGTGCTTGCGGCACTCCGTCCGGCAAGGCGCCGGCGGTGTCGTCGGGGGATCGACGACGGGAAGACAGGAAGGGAAGGGGAGGTCCGAGCCGTCAGGCTCCAACCAGCTGCGGAACGAGGCGGCCCAGCTCAGGCACGAGCAGGCTGGACCAGGTCTCCAGATTCGCACCCGAGCGCACGAGCTCATCGAGCTCGTCGAGGGTCACGAATCGTCCGCTCAGCTGCTCCGTCTCGCGGATCCGTACCGGACCCGTCGCGTGGAGCAGCATGACGATCCCGACGTGCACGGCACCGACCGGGTTGGAGTCGTCGTTGATGAGCCCCACCGGCTGCAGCTCGTGGTCCCCCTCGACCTCGAGCTCCTCCTCGGTCGCCTCTCGCCGGGCGGCCTTGGGGATGGGGTTCCTCGGACTCCAGTCCGGTCGGAGCGCGAGCTCCTCGGGAGTGGGGAGGTCCACGGGCTCGACATGACCGCCGACGCCAATGGACAGCTTGTTGTGGAGGCGGGCTTCCCCGCCCTTCTTGCTGCGGGTCAGGAGCAGGACCTTGCCGTCCTGGACCACGACGCAGTAGGGGATCGGCTGCTTGAGGCTCGCGTCACGCTCGGCGTGCTCGCGCTCCACGAAGAAGCCGTGGTCCTGCACGGTCTGCAGGAAGGAGGCCTGCTCGAACTCCGGGCCGAACGCCAGGAACCCGTGCGGCGCCCACTCCGGGAAGAGGCGGGCGCGGGGGACGACGTGGATGAACTCCATGGTGCCGGGGTCTCGAGGTCTCCTACGAGGAGTGGGGACGCGCGCGGCACGCTCTCTCCCCTCGTGGCCGAACCGTATGCGGAACTCGAAAATCTGTCAACTGGTCGTGTGAGGGTGACACTCACACGCAACATGTGGTGGCACCGACGGGACAGGAGGTTGCAGATCCGTCAACGTCGAAGGGCCCGCGGCGCGGCCCGAGGTGCGCCGTCGATGTCGCATTGCAAGGGCCGCGGGAGGTGGATGCGAGCGGCCCTGTAAGCCGGGTTCTGTTCCTCCCCGGAGGGAGGCGCGACCATTTCTCTGGGACCCAGGTCGCCCTGGGCCTCGAACGATCTACCCGGGAGGTTGACGGTGCGGGTCATCACCTGCCCTCCCCTATTCGATCTTTCTCCGGGTGGGGTTTACCTTGCCACTCCTGTCGCCAGGAGCGCGGTGCGCTCTTACCGCACCGTTTCACCCTTGCCGCTCGCCGAGGCGAGGTAGGCGGTCTGTTCTCTGTGGCACTTTCCCTGGGCTCACGCCCGGTTGGCGTTACCAACCACCCTGACCCGAGGAGCCCGGACTTTCCTCCCCCTGCCGAATCACAGGGAGCGGCCGCCGGACCGCTCGCATCCGCAGGCAGCATAGCCGCCCCGGGTGCCTGCGGGGGCGCGCCGAGGGGTGGCGCCCGCCGGCTGAGGCCGCGGGCCCGGCGAGGGAGCCCCGGGGAGGTACGGTGGCTTCATGCATCCTGCCGCGCTGCTCCTGGCCCTCGCCGCCAGCCCTTGGCTCCCCGCTCCAATGGTCCCGCGCCCCACGCCGGCCGCCGCGGCGCGGGTCCGCGGTGCTCAGGACGGCCAGGCCCGGGCCCGCGAGCTCGCCGCGGCCGCACTGGCCGCAGGCGACGCCAAGGGTCTGGGGGAGCTCCTGGCCGCTCACGTGGAGGCGCTCTCTGACCGTGACCAGGCCCAGGCCGAGGCGACGCGCCGGGAGCGAGAGCTGGTCAACCGCCAGCGGGTCCTGCGCGGCCTCGAGCTGCGGCTCCAGCAGGACAGCTCCCTGGAGGACGTGGTCGAGCGCACCCAGCGTGAGGTGGAGCTGCTTCAGGTCGATGTGAAGCTCGCCCTGCAGCGCCGCGACGAGGCGGCTCCCGTGCTCGCCATCTTGGAGGAGGGGCTGCAGCGCGCCGTCGACGCCATGGGCACGAGCCAGCGGCGGGCCGTGCAGCGCACGCTCCAGGCCGACGTGGACAAGCACCCCGACTGGACCGTGCGCCGCGCCGCGGTGCGCGCCCTCGGGGTCGTCGGGGGAGAGGGCACGGCCCTCGAGCTTCAGAAGCTCATGGCGGAGCTCCTCGCCGAGCGCGCGAAGCTGCTCCGCAAGCTGCCAAAGGCGGAGGCGGATGCGCTCGAGCTGGAGGCTCGCATGCAGGAGGAGGCCAACCAGACCGGCGGGCGCATTGGCGCGGGGACGCGCGAGCAGTACGACCGGGCCCGTGCGGAGGCGGGGTCCATGCGGACCGCCTGCGTGCAGATCGCGAGGCTCGCGGACGACTGCGTCGACGCCGCCGCGCGCGCGCTGGGCCGCGAGGCTGGGGAGACCCGCACCCGGACGATCTCGGACCTGCTGCGCGCCCTCAACCGGGCCAAGGACGGCGCGCGCCTGCGCACGCTGGAGCTCCTGGCGCGGGCCGCGGACGACGAGGCCCGCGCGGCGTGCCGCCTGCACCTGGCGGGCGAGAAGGACCCCGCCGCGATCGCGACCCTCCTCCAGAACCTAGCGAGACTCGGCGACCAGGAGCTCGTCCCCGGGCTCTGCGAGCGCTGGCTGGTTCACGAGGCCTGGATCGTTCGCGCGGCCGCGGCCGAGGCCCTCGCCCACCTGCGCGCGCCGGCCGGGGTTCCCGCCATGATCGCGCGCCTCGAGGTGGCGGAGGGGCGTGAGCGCACGGACCTCGCCCAGCGCCTGCGCGAGCTGACCGGCCAGCGCATGCGCGCCGAGGCGGTCCTGTGGGCGCGCTGGTGGGAGGGGGCCGAGGCGTCGTTCCAGCCCGCGCCTGCAGAGGCTGGGGACCCCCTGCTCGAGGACGCCGAGGCCGAGGGCGTGACCTTCTTCGGCATCCGTACCGACAGCCAGCGCGTGCTCTTCGTGCTCGATGTCTCCGGCTCGATGAACTGGTCGCTGGTCGTGCGCGACAATCCCTACGACGATCCTGGCAAGACTCCGGACCTTCCGCGCGCGGGGGAGATGTCCCGGCTCGCGGCGGCGAAGCAGGACCTCCTGAAGGCTCTCGCCGGCCTGCGGGACGGCGCCGTGTTCAACCTCGTGCTGTACGCCAGCGATGTCTGGACCTGGGAGAAGGGCCTCGTCGAGATGGACGCGAAGGCCCGCGAGGAGGTCAAGGGCTTCGTCGAGCGGCTTACAGCCGTGGGGGGCACCAACCTGTTCGGCGCCCTCCGGGAGGCGTTCCAGCTGGCGGGCACCCGGATCGGTGACGACTGGCGAGAGCCGCCCATCGACACGATCTTCGTCCTGACCGACGGCAAGCCCAGCGTGGGCACCGTGCTCGAGCCCGACGCGATCCTCTCGCACGTGCGCGAGTGGAACCGGGCGGCCGGCATCACCATCCACGCGATCGGCCTCTCCGGGGCTCAGGACGCCTATCTGCTGGAGAACCTGGCCCTCCAGAACGGGGGCAAGTACGTGGCTCGCTAGGTAGACTCGCGCGGCCAGAAGGACCCCGCTCTCCATGACCGACTTCTTCCTGACGAACCTCGAGCTGCGCGCCTCCGACGAGCGCGGCGAGATGGCCGAGGGCCTCTCCCACAGCACCATGAAGGGGATGGTCCTGCTCACCGTCCTCGAGCTCGCCGCGAATGGCGAGCCCCGCGGCGCGGTGACGGTCCTGCACGACGCTGGGGACACCGGCGACCGCTACCAGGAGCTGGCGCGCGCGCTGGCGACCGACGGCTGGGCCATCGCGCTCCCTGACCTGCGCGGCCACGGCCGCACCGAGGGGCCGCGCGGACACTCCGCGGGTCTGCGTGAGGTCGAGCGCGACGTGCAGGAGATCCTCGATCACCTGGCCTACCGAATGCCCGACGCGCCCAAGGTGCTGGTCGGCATCGGGTTGGGCGCGCTCTACGCGGCGATGTTCGCCCACCGCAACCCCGACAGCCTGGCCGCGCTCGTGCTGGTCAACCCCCTGCGCAGCCTTCCCTTCGCGGAGCCCGCTGCTCCCAAGGGGCTCGGCCGCTTCTTCAAGAAGGTCACCGGCGAGAGCGAGGGCAGCACGGGCTACAGCGCGGAGGCCCTGACCGCGGACCCGACCGAGGCCGGCCGCTGGAGCTCGAGCGAGCTGACCCACGAGACGATCACCCTGCGCTCGATCGAGGAGGCGCGCCGCGCCGAGGCCGAGCACCTGGTGGCCGCCGTCCAAGGACCCGTCCCCACCCTGCTCATCCGCGGTCTCGCGGATCCTCTTGCGCCGCCCGCCATGAGTGACGACCTCGCTGCCGCCGCGACCGGCTGCGTCGACCTCGAGTCCGCGCGCCATCACCCGTTCCAGGACGCGGGGCGCGCCGAGGCGATCGAGACCCTGCGCGCGTGGCTGGACGGCCAGCTGCCGCGTGCCTAAGGCTTAGGCTTCGGCCAAGACGCGGCCCTCGAGGGGCTCACCCTCGCGGACCCACTCCTCGAGGATGACGGCCGCGGCCCAGGAGTCCGACCGCGAGCGCATGGCCTCCCCGGAGAAGCCTGCCTCGTGCAGGCGCGCCTCGGCCTCCTTGGTCGTGAGGTGCTCGTCCCGCAGGACGATCGCGAGGCGCGGGTAGCGCGCGGCCAGTCGGGAGGCGAAGGCTCGGATGGGGGCGCAGCGGTCGCTGTCGCTGCCGTCCGCATGGAGGGGGAGTCCGACCAGGATCGCGGCGAGGGTGCGCTCGCTCTCCAGGGCGTCGAGGGTGGCGAGCAGGGCCTCGCTCTCGCCCGGCCCGTGGAAGGTCTCGAGGGGCTCGATCGAGGCGCGCAGGGCATCGGCCACGGCGATGCCGGTGTGGCGCGTCCCGGGATCCAGGGCCAGCACGCCTCCCATGGGGAGCCCGCTCACCGGAGACCTCCCTGACGAGCGCTGGGCGTGCTTGCCGTGATCAGCCTGCTCTTCATGCCGTGGAGTCTAGATCCGCTGGGGGCGGCTAGCGCCCGACCCGTGGAAGGGGGGAGAGGGCCGGCAGCGGCAGGCGCGGGCCCTCGCCCGGGTCGGCGAAGAGGCCGCTCAGCAGGCCGCGGGCGCGGACCACGGGGCGCTCCATGTCCCCGCCGATGGAGACCCGGATCAGCTCGTCCTGCAGGCTGTAGATCAGCTGGTTCAGGAGCCCCAGCTTGTCGACCAGCGAGTAGCGCACCTCGAGCCCGTAGTCGAGCCCCCCCTCGAGATCGAGCGTGCCCTCGCCCACCAGGGACAGCAGGGCACTCTTGAGGCGCATCCCGCTCATCTCGATGCGCCCATCCTCGAGGCGCAGCCAAGCCTCCATGTCGCTGAAGACGCCGGTGTTGTCGAACCCAAGCGCGGCGAAGAGCGCCTGGAACACCGGGATGGCCCACAGGGCCGTGTCCCGCAGCTCCACGCGCCCGGTGCCCCGGATGCTGGTGGGGTCGCCCAGCTCACCCGCCAGGCGCAGGTTGCCGTTGAGGGCGCCCTCGTTCGCGAACTCCGACTGGAAGGCCCCGCGGGTCAGCTCGCCGACATCGACGCCCTGCATCCGGGCGGCGAGGCTGAAGCCGTACGGCGGGGCGAGGTCCATGGAGAAGAAGCCCGCAGTTCCCGGGGCGCGCAGTCCCAGCGAGGTGAGGGTCCCGCCCTCAAAGCTGCCCTGGAGCTCTTCGATCGCGAGGCGCGGCTCGACGAAGGTCAGGCCGAAGCTTGCGTCGCGCAGGCGTCGTCCGGCAATGGCGCCGTCGAGCCGGCGCACGCGCGCCCGCGCCCGGGTGCGCCCTCCCTCGTTCAGCAGGAGCACCTCTGAGGCCTCGAGCGTGTCCACCTGGAGCTCCACGCCGAGATCGAGGCCGCCTTCGCGCAGGTTCAGATCGCCGGAGAGGGAGACGCGCGGCGTGCCCGCCTCGGGGAGGTCCACGACGAGCAGCCCCCCCGGGATGCCGAGCAGGCCGCTGGCGCCCAGGTCACGGACCAGGGCACGCCCCGTCTCCTCGCCGAGGAGCAGCTCGAGGTGCCGCTGGTCGAGAGGGATCGCGTCCGCGCGCACGACCGTGGAGAGCCGCAGTCCCTCGGGCACACGCGTCAGCGTCGTGTCCTCCAGGGTGCCGCGAGTTTCGGCGAACCCGAGCTCGAGGGCCTCGGCCCTGAGCTGGCCCTCGGGGTCCACGCTGAGCTCCCCGCGCAGGGGGCCCACCGCCTCGCCCAGTCCGGGGATGCGGATGCGGTCGAGGTCTAGGTCGAGGCGCACGCCCGTGGGCTCCTCCCCGGGCGTGATCTCCAGGGCGAGGTCCGCGGCTCCGGTGAGCCTCGGCAGCTCGGACTCCGCGCCGTAGAGCCGCTCGAGCAGGCCAGGGACGCCCGCATCGAGACCTGCAAGCTCGACCTCGAGGGGCCATCCTCCCGCCTCGCTCGAGCGCGCCACGGCCAAGGGCTGTCCCCTGCGTCGATCGGCGGCGAGGAGGCGCCAGGCTGGAGCAGCGGCGCCGACCTCGCCCTCGAGCCCAAGGGTCGCGCCGAGGAGCGGTGAGGCCGGGAGCACGCCGTCCAGGTCGACGGCGAGCGCGCCGCCGGGCGGCGTGTGCGCCGCGCCCGAGAGCAGCGTGGGGGAGTCCTCTCCGCGGAGGAAGGCGTGCAGCTGGCCGCGCGGTGCGGGACCGAGGACGGCAAGGCCCTGGGCGGACTTCTCGGGGGCTTCGCTCCCCGCGTCGCCGTCCTGCCCGGCGAGGACCGCGTCGACGGCACGCGGGTCCAGCGGATCCAGATCCTCCAGGTCCACCTGGAACCAAAGGCGAGGCTCGGACTCCGCGGCAAGCGCGCGTCCCGCGTCCTCGTCGCGGCCCTCGCTCCAGGACACGCCGCGGATCCGGGTGGGGCCGGCGAGCGGGCTCGAGGTGCCGGACAGGTCGACCTCCACCAGCGTGCGGTTGTGGTCGGCGTGCACGGGGCGAGAGTTCACAGCGAGGCGTCCTTGGAGGTCCTGGACCTCGACGGCTGCGGGCGCCCAGGTCCCACGCGTGCCTTCGAACTCGATGTCGAGGGAGGTGGCGAGCGCGCCGTGGTCCGGATCGAGCTGCAGGGTGAGCTCAACGCCAAGGGCACCGCCCCGCGGCGCGTACTCCGCCTCGATCCCGGCGACCGACTCCACGCCCGAGAGACCGTCGAGAGCGCTTCGCAGGTCCGCGTCGACGAGCAGCCCCTCGGCCACGATGTCGAGCAGGAATTCGCCGTCCTCCTTGCGCACAGGATCGTTCGCGATCGAGCCGCCCACCGCGAAGGTCGTCGCCGTGCTCGCGCCCTCCCCCGCGCCGCGACGGGCGGTGAGCTCGACCAGCCCCACCCGCGCAGGCAGGTCCACGCCCGGCACGAAGCCCACCGTCAGGGTGCCCTGGGCGTCGTACACCCTGAGCGGGAAGCCGAGGTTGCGCGCACCGCCGGCACGCTCGTTCGGCGCGCCGTGGTACTCGACGGAGACGCCCTCGAGGGGGTGAACCACCACCTCACGCGCGACCTCGTCCCAGGCGCGCCCCTGCAGGCTGTTCATGGTGGGGAAGGAGACCCAGCCGTGCACCGTGGAGGGGCCCTCCGGAGCGAGCAGGGCGTCGTAGGTCTCGAACGGCGGCAGGCCCCGCCCAAGGCGCGCGAGGTCGTCGCCCCAGTCGATCCGCGGCACGTGGACCCACGCCTCGAGCAGGGGGCCGTCGGCCTCGAGCGTTGCCGCCTGCCCCCGGACCTCGACCTCGAGGGGGATGCCGGAGAGCTGGCAGCGGCCGCTGGACTCCAGGCTCCACGGCTCTCGCAAGCGCACTCCACCGTCGGCTCCAAGCTCGACCTCTGCCGAGCCGTGCAGCGTGAGGTCCGCCTGTGCGAGCTCGAGGCCACGCTCGGCATCGAGCTGCGCAGCGGCGCCCCGGACCTCGGCCGCGCCGTCGAGCGCGACGCGCCCCGCGTCTCCTCTCGCCGACACCAGCACCCGCGCCGAGCCCGCGGGCGCGCGGTCGGCAACGGGCGTAGCCGGCGGGCCGAGCCAGCGCGTCAGGTCCTCCAGGTCGACGCTCTCGCAGCCCGCGCGCGCCTCGAAGGTCTCACCCTCTCCGGACGCGGTGACCAGCACGGGCTGGGCGCCGGCAAGCGGCGCGGCGAGGCGCAGCCAGGCGTCCCACACGCCGGCCTCCAGCCGCAGCGCGCCCTCGACCGCTCCAAGCTCTCGCTCGCCCACCTGGACCTCGAGGTCCTCCCAGTCCACGCGCAGTCCCAGGGGACGCTCCCTGGCCTCCGAGTCCTCGCGTCCGGTCCGCTCGGGCAGCTCACGGATCCGCAGCGCGCCGCCTCGCAGCTCGGTGCGGATCCACGAAGGGGAGGACTCCCCGTCGAGGCCCAGCGAGAGGAGCACGCGCGGCACCACCAGCTCGATCCCATCGGAGCGCAGCTCGAGGTCCTGCACGGCGAAGCCGGCATCCTCGAGGGAGAGCTGCGCGCTGGCGAATGCGACGGTCCAGGCCGAGCCCGTGGCCTCGGTCAGGGCCTCTTCGACGAGCGCTCGGGCGCGCTCGCCGCTGAGGGCGAGGCGCGCCGCGCCGGCGAGGGCGATCACGAGCCACCCCGCCAGGGCGGCGAGCCGCACGAACCAAGTCACCCACCTCGCAGGACCTTGGGCGGGCGGCGTCGTCATGGGCTCGGTGGGGCGGCGGCAGGGCGCGCGGTGGACGGCGCGTCCACCGGCAGCGAAGGGGACGCTCGGTCTGGCGCCTGGGCGGGGAGCGTCGGCTCCCTGTCGGCGAGGTGCACGCGCTGCACGCGAGGCCCGAGGCCGCAGATGAGCGCGTAGGGGATCGTACCCGCCACCCGGGCGACCTCGCCGAGGGTCAGCTCCTCCTCTCCGGAGCGCCCTACGAAGGTCACGCGGTCCCCGGGAGTCACACCTGCGATGCTCGTCACATCCACCGTGGTGTAGTCCATGGAGATGCGGCCCACGAGGGGTGCGCGCTGCCCGCGCACGAGGGCCGTACCGCGATTGGAGAGGGCCCACGGCAGGCCGTCCGCGTAGCCCAGCGGCACCGTGGCGATGCGTGAGGGCACCCGCGCGACCCAGTCGGAGCCGTACCCAACGGGGCTGCCCGCGGGCACCTCCTTGACCATGGCGACCTGGCTGTGGAGGCCGAACACGGGCCGGAGGTGCGGAGCGCCCGCGCCCTGGAGCTCGAGGCCGCCGAGGGCTCCAAGCCCCACGCGCACCGTGTCCCCGAACGGCCCGGGGGCGCTGAAGAGGGTCGCTGAGTTGTACGCATGCACCCACCCGCGCCACGGGCCACGAGCGCGCAGGCTCCGGCAGGCCCGTTCGAGCTGCCCGACCTGGACCTGGGTCGCCGGACTCCAGCCACGCGGATCGGCGATGTGCGTCATGAGGCCGGCGAGGTGGACGTGGCCCGCCCGATCCAGGGCGTCCAGCGCGGACTCCAAGCGCTCCGGGCGCAGCCCGAGCCTCCCCATGCCCGTGTCCAGGTTCAGGTGCACGTGGGCGCGCACGCACAGCCTCTGGGCCAGCTCCTCCAGGCGTGGGATGGCCTCCACTTCGTGCAGGCCCAGGTGGATCTCCTCCTGCAGGCAGGGGGCCAGCTCGTGCTCGACCACCGTCCCGAGGATCAGCACGGGAGCGCGGATCCCAGCCGCCCGCAGCTCCAGGGCTTCCGCCGCCGTTCCCACCCCCAGGGCGCCGACGCCGGCGCGCAGGGCGTGCCGTGCGAGCGGCACTGCGCCGAGCCCGTACCCGTCTGCCTTCACGACCAGCAGGACCCGACCCCCGGCTCCCGCCGCCGCGCGAACCTGACGCAGGTTGTGGGTGAGGGCGCCGAGATCCACCTCGGCCCATGCGCGATAGGACTCCACGCTGCGAGCATAGGAGTCGGCGAGGTCACGCTTCAACGGCCGCGAAAGCCCCGAACTCGCGTGGTTTCTCCATTGACACGCTCTCTGGCCATCGCCACTCTCTCCCCTGCGTTACGGATCTCTTCGACCCTGAAACCCCAAGAAAGCGGCGCCGCTTCAGGCGTTTGCACCACAACCATGGCTCGGAAAGCTGCCAAGAAAGTTGCCAAGAAGGCGACCAAGAAGAAGGCCACCAAGAAGGCCGCCAAGAAGACCACCAAGAAGGCCGGTCGCAAGGCTGCACCCGCCGACATGATCATCAGCAAGTCCCGCACCAAGAACGCTGCGGGTCTGCGTCTCTCGAGCGAGTTCTACGGTGCCCTCGACGCCAAGGTCCGCGAGATCATCGCCGGTGCCGAGGCCCGCGCCACCGCGAACAACCGCGGCACTCTTCGCCCGCACGATCTTTGATCGTCGCTCGCTGAGGGGAGAGTCCTCCGCGGCCGCTCGTCGTTCGCCGACTCCTCCCGAAGCCGCATCCGCCGCCCCCTGCCGCGTTCGCGCGGTGGGGGGCGGCGCGTTTGTCAGCGGCGAGGCGGCGCGCCGACCCGTCCACTTGCCCGAGCGCTTGGGGCTCTGCCGGGATCTCTCCGTGATCTCCGCCTGGCCGCGCTCAGCGCGGACGCACGCCGGGGACGAATGCGCGCAGGTAGAGCGGACGCAGCCGCTGCGGAGCCGTGGGGCCCTCGGTCTCGAGCTGGCGGACTCCGAGCGCGAGCACCGCCGCCGCGTCGGGCTGGGGCGCCGCGGTCACGAGCTCCTCGCTGCTCTCGAGCCTCGCTGCCTTCAGTCCCGCGGCATCCGCGAGGAGCCTTCGCGCATGGCGCAGCGCGTGCGCGGCGTCCGCGCAGGGAATGAGGGCGTGCTCCCCGTCGCAGGCGAGGCCCTCGGGCGTGCGCATCCACGCGGAGGTCTGCACGCAGCCTCCGCGGGCGTCCTGGAGGACCGTGAGGGACGCGCCGGCCTCCTCACCCTCCAGCACGCGCCACGCGGCGGCCGCGTGGGAAGACACGCCGACCAGCTCGGCTCCCGTGGAGCGCGCGAGGCCGAGTGCGGTGGAGATCGCCACGCGAAGCCCCGTGAAGCTCCCGGGGCCCACACCGACCGCCAGCAGGGACAGGTCCGCAGGCGAGACTCCCGCTTCGCCGCACAGTCGAGCCAGGGCGGGGACCAGATCGCTTGCGTGGGCCGCGTCCTCACCGAGCCGCGCGACATGGAGCACGCCGTCCACCTCGAGCGCCACGGAGGCCGCCCGAGTCGAGGCCTCGAGGGCGGCCCGGATCATGCGCCTGCTCCGATGCGCTCTCGAAGGCGCTGCGCGACCCGCTCGGCGAGCTGTCCGATCTGGTCGAGGTCCGGTCCCTCGACCATGACGCGCGCCAGGGGCTCCGTGCCGGAGTAGCGCAGGAGGACGCGGCCGCGGGCGCCCAGGGCCTCCTCCGCGGCGCGGACCTCGTCCTGGACCAGGGGCAGCTCCTCGAAGGGAGGCTTGCTCGCCACGGGTACGTTGAGCAGGACCTGGGGGAGGCGCTGGTAGGGCGCGGCCAGCTCGGACAGGGACGCGCCCGTGCGGGCCATGACCTGCAGGACGGCCAGCGCGGTCACAAGGCCGTCGCCGATATACCCGTTGCGCTCGCCGAGGATCACGTGGCCGGACTGCTCGCCGCCCAGCAGGAGCCCGTGCTCCTTGAGCGCCTCCACGACTGCTCGATCGCCCACCGCCGTCTCGACCACGCGCACCTCGCGCTCGGCCAGGGCGATGTGCAGGGCGCGGTTGGACATGACCGTGGCGGCCACGGCGCGGCCAGGCAGCTCGCCGGCCTCGGCCATGGAGCGACCGAGCACGGTCAGGATCCCGTCCCCGTCCACGAGCGCGCCGCGCTCGTCCACGAGGATGCAGCGGTCGCCGTCCCCGTCGAGGGCGATGCCGAGGCGTGCCCCCTCCGTGCGCACGGCCTCCTGCAGGGCCTCGGGGTGCGTGGAGCCGCAGCCCGCGTTGATGTTCGCTCCATCGGGCGCCGCGTGGAGGCACCTCGCCTGCACACCGAGCGCCTGCCACAGCTCGGGGGCGACGCTGCTGCCGGCGCCGTGGGCGCAGTCCACCAGCACCGCCATGTCGGGGGCGAGCGCCCCGCCGAGTCCCGCGCCGAAGGAGCGCAGGTGTCCAAGGTAGGCCGACCTCAGGGAGGGGTCCTCCTCGAGGACTCCTCCGGAGGGAGCGGGGCCTGGCGCGCACGCGCCGGTCAGCAGCTCCTCGATCCGGGCCTGCAGCGCATCGTCGGGCTTGTCGCCGTCGCGGCCGAAGACCTTGATGCCGTTGTCGTGGGCGGGGTTGTGCGAGGCGCTGACCATGAGGCCGAGGGCTGCATCGCTCGAGCGCGTCAGCCAGGCCAGCCCCGGCGTGGGCAGCAGGCCCGCACAGCGTGGCTCCAGTCCAGCGGCGCGCAGGCCGGAGGCAAGGCCCTCGATGAGCCAGGTCGCCGAGGCCCTTCCGTCATGGGCGAGCAGCGCCTCGGCACCGCTGGCCCCGAGGATGCGCCCTGCCGCCAGGCCCACGGCGTGCGCGCCCTCGGGCGTGAGCCAGCCCTCGCCAGCGCGTCCGCGGATGCCGTCGGTGCCGAAGATGGAGGTGCTCATTCTTGTCGTTCGTCCTGCGAGGGTTCTGCGAGGGGGACCAGCCGCACCGTGCGCGGCTCGAGGCGGGTCTCGAGGATCTCGGCTCCCTGGTCGCCGAGGGCCTCCAGGGCTCCGGGGATCCTGCTCAGGAGGGATCGGAGCTCGGGGACCTGGACCTGCACGGGAACGTCGCGGGTCTCGACCGTGAGACCGCCCACGTCCACGAAGGCGCGCGCCTGGTCCTGGAGGGCCGAGCGCACGCCGAGGAGGATCGAGGTGTCCAGGGCGTCCTCGCCCGTGGAGACCCCGGCGAGGCGCACGGAGAGCGTGACGGTCCCGCTGGGGGGCTCCCACGCCAGCGCAGAGGCCGCGCTGGCGGGATCGAGGCTGACCACGGCCACCTCCAGGGTCGGGCCTCCAGCTCCTGCGCCCGCAGGGTGACCGGGACCAGGAGGCTCACCGGCTCCAGCAGGTCGAGCCCCTCCGCGCGCGCCTCGTCCGTCAGGCGCAGGGAGCCGCTCCAGCGGGGCTGCTGCCGCCACTGGTCGTTGCGCTGGGCGGGCAGGGCGAGGCTCTGGAAGCCCAGAGCCGCCCGGACCGCGGCAGGCTCCATCCCGCGAGGCGCGCGCACGCGGACCGCGCTGGGCAGGAAGACGATGCGCGGCTCGTCCAGCTCCCAGGCGTCCAGGGAGGTGGTGTCCAGGGGAGGGACGAGGTCCGGTCCCAGGTCGATCGTGAGCGTCTCGTAGGCGCGCAGCTCCAGGCGCGGCGCCTCTCCGACCCAGGTCACATCCAGGGCCTGCGCATCGGCCTCGCCGATTCCGACCCAGCGCACCTCGGAGGGCTCGAGGTCACGGTTCCCCGTCCCGCTGGCGGTGAGCTCCACCCGTCCCGCGAGGCCGCTCCCGAGGGAGGCCAAGAGCTCGCGCGGTCCAGAGATGCGCACCTTGGCCGCGGCGCGGGCCTGGGGCCTGCCCTCGGCGTCCAGCAGGCTCGCATTGAGGGCCTCGGGGGTCATCAGCACGACCTGTCCCATGGCGAGCTGCCGCCCCTCCTGGGAGGCGCGGACGCGAAGCTCGAGGTCGTGCTCGACGACCGTGCGCCCCGAGCGCCACGCCCCGGCGTAGATCCCGAGCCCTACGGCGAGCGCGATGAGCTTCTCACCCGGGCGGGCGCGCAGCCACGCTGCCGCGCGCGTCCCAAGGCTCGCAGGCTCCTCCTCGGGCTCGACCGCGTCCGCTCCGGCGAGTGCGCGCGTGAGCATCCCCTCGAGGGCGTCCTTGGCCACGCGCCGCTCCATGCGGCCCTCCTGGCAGAGCGAGATCGCGCCGGTCTCCTCCGACACGACGACCACCACCGCGTCCGTCTCCTCGGACAGGCCCAGAGCCGCGCGGTGCCGGGTCCCGACGGTCTTGCCCAGGTCCTGGTTCTCAGTGAGGGGCAGGATGCAGGCGGCGGCCTCGACGCGGTCGGCGCGGATGACCACCGCCCCGTCGTGCAGGCGGTTGCCCGGGTGGAAGATGGCCTCGAGCAGGTCGCGCGTCACCGTCGCGCCGATGGGAACGGCCCGCTCCACATAGGTCTCGAGGGGCGCGCGGCGCTCGATCGCGATCAGGGCTCCCACGCGGGCCTTCGCCATGGACACGGCGGCCGAGGTGATCTCCTCGATCACCGCCGAGCGGTCGCGCCGGAGGAAGCGTCCCAGGACCTCGTGGTCACCGAGCCGCGTGATGCCCCGGCGTAGCTCGGGGTGGAACAGGATCGCGAGCACGATCACCGCCACCTCGGCGATCACGTCGAACACGCGCAGGACCTCAGCCAGATCCAGCAGCGTTGCGAGCAGCCAGAGCGTGAACCCGAGGCCGAGGAAGGCGACTCCCAGGCCGCGCACCATCCCCGTCCCGCGCGTGCTGCGCAGGAAGCTCAGCAGCGTGTAGATCGCCGCCGAGAAGATCAGGACCTGGAGGAGGCCCCCAAGGGTCGTGAGGGGGGGGAGGAGCTCCATCGCGCAGCCCTAGTGTGCCGTGCGCGTCGAGCCGATGGGAGGACGCTCGGCCGTGAGCAGGGCCTGGGCCACGCCCACGGCCTCGACCATGGCCGCCACGTCGTGCACGCGGACCACGGCGACGCCGGCCCGGACGCAGGCCACGACCGCGGCGGCGGTCCCGCCCACCCGGTCCGCGGGGCGGTCGGCGCGCGCGCCCGTTCGCCAGGCATCTACCCGCTCGGCGCCCTTCACCTGGCCGATGAAGGCCTTGCGCGAGGGGCCCACGAGGAGCGGCGCCCCCAGGGAGGCCAGCTCCCCGGCCCTGGCCAGCAGAGCCAGGTTGTGCTCGAGCAGCTTCCCGAAGCCGATCCCCGGGTCCAGCAGCAGGCGCTCGGGGGCGATTCCGGCGGCGAGGGCCGCGGCAGCCCGGCGGCGCAGGTGCTCCGCCACCTCCGCCACGCAGTCGTCGTACCGCGGCGCCTCCTGCATGGTGCGTGAGTCGCCCTTGCGGTGCATGGCCACGAATCCAGCCCCGGCCTCGGCGGCGACCTCCAGGATGCGCGGCTCGTGCAGACCCCCTGACACGTCGTTCACCCAGTCCGCGCCGGCCGCGAGGGCGGCCTCGGCCACCGCGGCCTTCATGGTGTCGATCGACAGCACGAGGTCGGTCTGGGCGCGCAGGCCCTCCAGCACGGGCACCACGCGCCGGAGCTCCTCCTCGGCCGGCACCGGCTCCGCCCCGGGCCGCGTGGACTCGCCCCCGATGTCGAGGACCTGCGCGCCCTCGTCCGCCAGGCGCAGGCCGTGCTCGATCGCGCGCTCCGCCTCGAGCCACAGCCCGCCATCGCTGAAGCTGTCTGGGGTCACATTGACCACGCCCATGACGGCCGTGCCTTCGGGAGCCCGCCAGTCCCGGGCGCGCAAGGCGCTGGCCTCAAGCGGGGCGGCCTCAGCGGGCGGAGGCCCCTCGAAGGTCACCAGCTGGCCGTTCCGCGCGCGCGGACCGCAGCGCACAGCCTCGGCCCCGCACAGGTGCGGCAGCTCCGCTCCACTCTTCGGCCCCAGGAGGGCCGCGGTCCGCCGGGCCCGCTCCGCGTTCACGCGGGGGAGGGCTCGGCGCCGGTCGGGAAGTCGTCCGCGCCCTCTGCTCGGGGCTCGGGGCGGGCCGGCGCCTCCGCCTTGGAGGCCGACGCCACGGGCTCGGGGCGGGCCTCGGGGCGCAGCCCCTCGGGGTCGGCCCCGTCGATCAGGCGCTCGATCTCGCCGCGATCGAGGGTCTCGTAGCGCAGCAGTCCGCGGGTGAGGCGCTCAATGGCCTCCCGCTCGCCGAGGATGATCGAGCGCGCCTCCTCGTAGGCCTCGCGCAGGATGCGCTCGACCTCCTCGTCGATCTGGCGGGCGGTCTCCTCCGAGTGCCACTTGCCGCTGAGGAGCTCGCTGCCCAGGAAGTCCGACCCCTGGCGCTCGGCGTAGTTGATGGGGCCGACCTTGTCGCTCATGCCGAGCTCGGTGACCATCGCCCGCGCCAGCTCGGTAGCGCGCTTGATGTCGTCGCTCGCGCCGGCGGAGATGTCCCCGCAGAACACCTCCTCGGCCACGCGGCCCCCAAAGAGGGTCGCCAGCTGGCCCAGCATGCGGCGGCGCTGCATGTGGTAGCTCTCCTTTTCGGGCAGCATCATCGTTGCGCCGAGCGCGCGGCCGCGCGGCACGATGGTGACCTTGGCCGGGGGGTCCACCCGGTCGAGGCGCGCGGCGATGATCGTGTGCCCCGCCTCGTGGTAGGCCGTGACCTCGAGGTCCTCCGGCTCCATGCGCTTGTTGATCTTCTTGCGCCCGTAGCGGACCTTCGTGGCCGCCTCCTCGAGGTGGCTCATGTGGATCTCGTCGACCTTCTCGAGGACCGCCATGATCGCGGCCTCGTTGACGATCGCCGCCAGGTCCGCGCCGGAGTAGCCCGGGGTCGCCTTGGCCACGGTGATCGCGTCCACATCGGCGTGCTTCTTCACCTTGCGCAGGTGCACCTCGAGGATGCGCTGGCGCCCCTCCAGGTCGGGCAGGTCGATGACGACCTCGCGGTCGAAGCGGCCGGGACGCAGCAGCGCCGGGTCCAGCACGTCGGGCCGGTTGGTGGCGGCCACCACGATGATCCCCGCGTCGGTTCCGAAACCGTCCATCTCGACGAGGATCGCGTTCAGGGTCTGCTCACGCTCGTCGTGGCCGCCGCCCATGCCGGAGCCCCGGCGGCGACCGACGGCGTCGATCTCATCCAGGAAGATGATGCAGGGCGAGGCCTCGCGAGCCTGCTTGAACAGGTCCCGCACCCGGCTGGCGCCGACGCCAACGAACATCTCCACGAAGTCCGAGCCGCTGATCGAGAAGAACGGCACCTCGGCCTCGCCGGCGATCGCCTTGGCAAGGAGGGTCTTGCCGCAGCCTGGCGGCCCCGTGAGGAGCACGCCACGCGGAATGCGGCCGCCGATCTGCGTGAAGCGCTGAGGGTTCTTGAGGAACTCGACGATCTCGCGGACCTCCTCCTTGGCCTCCTGCGCGCCGGCGACGTCCTCGAAGGTCACCCCGGTGTGGTTCTCCTTCGAGTACATCTGCGCGCGGCTGCGGCCAAACTGCATCACGCCGGCTCCGCCACCCTGATTGCGCATCTGCCTCATGATCATCATGAAGAAGAAGAAGATCAGGATCGGCGGTCCCCAGTAGAGGAGGATCGAGCCGAGGGTCGTGTCGGCCTGGCCGTGCTTGGTGCCGCCGCTCTTCGAGAGGTCGAAGGAGAGGTCCTGACCGAGCGAGCCGGCGGCGACGAGGTCGGACTTCAGGTCGGAGAGGTCACGCAGCGGATCGACCTTCAGCACGATCCGTCCGCCGTCCCGGGGCAGCTCGCCCGCGCTCTGCCAGCGCTCGACGAGGCCGGTCCACTGGGTCTTGGGGCGCGCGGTTCCCTCGACAAGCAGCAGGTCTCGCTGCTGAACATCCGTAACCTTCGGCCGCGCCTGACCCGTTTGCGGGTCACGCTCCTCGGTCACCTGGCGCTCGCGGCTCGTGAGGTGGCGGTGGGTATCGACCTCGAGGTACCCCTGCTCGAGGGCCATGCGCAGCTCCTCCTCGGTGATGGGGAGCGGCGATCCGGCCGCCTTGGCGGCGCGCAGGTCGGCCTCGACCGCGCCCGCGTCCGTGAACGAGGTCACCAGGCGCTCGCCGACCAGGTTGGTCGCCAGCACCTCGTTCTCGCCCCGGATCTCGAGGGACGCGATGCTGCCGTTCCAGAGGCGCCACCAGAGCTCGTCCTGACTCACGGGCGTGGGGCTCGCAAGCCGGGAGCTCCCGAAGGCCACCAGCACGACCACGAGGACCGTCAGGAACAGCAGGAAGGGGCCGAAGGGCCGCGCCTTGCGGGGGGTGGGCTGGTTCTCGGTGGGATCCGCCATGCTCTTGTATCGACCCCATCGGCCCAGGGCTCCAGACCCTCGGTGCGGGGACCGTGGCTCGGGGTCCCGAAAGGTCCGGCCATGGGGGAGGCCGAGCCGCAGTCTACGGGCTCAGAGACCTTCAGGAGCCCCTGGAACGGCGGTTCGGGCGGCCATGGCGTCCAGCGCCACGAGGAGCTCCAGCAGGAGGCCCTCAGCGAGGTTGCCCAGCACGCGCTGCTCCGCGGAGCGCAGGCCGTCGGGCTCGCGGGTGGTGAACCCGGAGGTCTGACCCAGCTCGACCGGACCGGCCGCAAGCTCGCCCTCCGCGGTGATCAGGGAGGCCTGCACGCGGATCGAGACGCCCCGCTCCAGCAGGGTGTTGTTCTCCCCGCGGACGCCTCCGCGCGTGCGGTACTCGAGGATGCGTCCCTCGAGGCGCAGGTCGGCGGCCGAGGGCGCGAGCAGCCGGGCCGTGACCATGCGCCGCGCCGCGCGCGTCAGCTCGGCCTGCAGCGCGCGTTCCAGGTCGGGCTCCAGGCTGTCGTTCGCGAACACCGCGATCCCCAGGCTCTGCACATCCGGGCCCAGGTCCTGCCTGGCGTGGAAGCCGCAGGCGCTGAGGAGGCCGCAGGCGCCGAGGAGCCCCAGGGCCAGGGGAGCCCAGCGGCTCACGGCGCGGCCTCGAGCGCCTCGCTCGCCTGGGCCAGGAGGGCCTCGGCCTCGGTGATCTGCGCCTCGTTACCCGCCTCGCGGGCGGTGTCCAGGGCGCGCCGGGCGTGGAACTCGAAGCCGGCCGCGCTCTGCACCTTGCGGTAGAAGCGCGCGATGGACAGGTCCGAGTCCGCTAGACGCTGGAGCGCGTCTGCGAGATCGATGCGGACCTGCTCCTCGAGCGGATGACCAGGGAAGGTCTCGAGCCACTCCGCCAGCTCGGCGCGGGCCTGCAGCATGAGGCCGCGGTCGTATTCCGGGCTGCCCAGGCTCGCGAGGCGCAGGTGCGGGATCTGCGCCTGGGCCCAGGTTCCCTCCGCCGTTCCCGGGTACTCGAGCAGCAGGCCCTCGGCGCGTCGGATCGCGAGGTCGAAGAGGCGGTCTTCCTCATAGGCCTCGACGAGCGCCTCATAGGCGCGCGGGCCGCTGGGGTGGCCGGGGTGGCGCTCGATGAACGACTCCAGCACCGTGATGCCGTCGGTGCTGTAGGAGAACACCAGCGCGTACTTGCCCGGGTCCTCGGCCAGGGAGATCCCCGCCTGGAACTGCAGCTCTCCAGCCTCCATGCGCCGGGCGTGCAGGGGGTAGCGCTCGTCCATCGCCACGAGGGTCTCGTGGCACTGGAAGCGCTCGCCGGCCTCCAGCCAGGAGCGCGCCGCGGCGAGGGACGCACGCACGGCCAGGTCGCGGGGCACCTCGAGCTCGGCGAGCACCTCGAGCTGCTCGGCGCCTTCGGGCTCGCTGCGAAGCTCCTCGATCCGCTGCCCTACGGCCTGGATCAGCAGGGTCTGGACCTCTCCGCGGGTTGCGCCGTCGAGGTCGGGTGCGGCCTGGGCCGCGCTGAGGATTGCGACGGCCGCCCAGGTTTCCCCCGTCTCGAGGGCCGCGCGCCCCTCGAGCAGGGCCTCGGGGACCTCCGCGGAGTCGTAGCGCGCGGGCACGCCGCTCGGGCGCGGCAGGCTTGCGCGGCACCCCACGGCCAGGAGGAGCAGGCCCCCAAGGGCCAGGCGCGGCAGGGGGCGCTTGCGGTGAGGGGCAGGGGTCACGGTCTTGGGGAGCTGGCGAAGCGCTGGTGCGTGCGGGGCAGCGTGTCGAGGTGGTAGTCGAGGAACCGCGCCGCGATCTCGTGCGCGGCCAGGGCGCGCGCGGGGTCGAGGGGGGGCGTCCCGGACCCGGCGTGCCGGAGCGCCTCCAGGTCGCGGGCGGCGAGCGTACCGACTCGGCGTCCCGCTTTCCTGACCTCGAGAGCGCAGGCCCGGCAGAGGCGGCCACCGGCCCCCGCGCTGAACGGGGCGCGCGGCCCCGAGCGTCGCTCCGAGGGCTGGTCCGCGGGGGCTGCCCCTCCACACACGGCGCACTCCTCGAGGGCGGGCATGAGGCCGAGGTCCTCCAGCAGCCGCGCCTCGAAGGCGGCGAGCAGCCCGTCCACCGGCGCTGCGAGGTCCTCCGCCTGGAGGGCATCCAGGAGAGCGCTGAGGCTTTCGAAGAGCGGACCCTCCTCCTCACCAGGCCGCGCCACGAGGTCGGCCAGCTCGAGACCGCAGAGCGCCGCGCGGTAGCGCGCAAGGTCCGCGGGGATGCGGCGCCGGCGCACCCGCACCGCTCCCGCCTCCAGGTTGCCGAGTCCGCCGTGCTCCGGCGCGGACCAGCGCAGGTCGAGCTCGTCGAATAGGTCGAGGGTCCAGGCGAAGGCGCTCTTGGCCCGGTGGGCCCCGCGCGCGAGCAGCCGCTGAGGGCCGTGCCGCGCCGTGAGCACGCGGACGACGAGGCTCGACTCGCCGTAGGGCGCGCGCGCCAGCACGAGCGCCGGTCCGGTACCTCGCACCCTTCGGCTCATGCGGAGCGGTCCACCCGGACCTTCAGCACCCGCCGATCGCTGGCCTCCAGGACATGGAACGCCAGCGGGCCCTCCTCGAAGGACTCGCCCTCCTTGGGGAAGCGGCCCAGCCGCGCGAGCACGAAGCCCGCCAGGGTCTCGAAGTCTTCCTCCTCCGGCAGGTCGAGCCCCAGCTCCTCGTTGACCTCAGTGACGTGCAAGGAGGCGGGGACCTCCCATGCCGAGCCGTCGAGCCTGCGGACCGTCTCCGCGCCCGCGTCCACCTCGGGGATCTCGCCCACCAGCTCGCGCAGCACGTCGGTCAGGGTCACCAGGCCGGCCGTGCCTCCGTACTCGTCCACGACGATGGCCATCTTCTCACGGCGCTGCCGCAGCTCCTTCAGGAGCTCTGCGAGCAGCTTGGTCTCGGGGACGAGGAACGGCGGGCGCAGGAGGGCCTTGAGCCCGGCCTCGCCGGCGGCTCCGCCCACGCGCGCCCGCGCGGCGTCGAGGACCGTCACGGTGCCGATCACCGTGTCGATGCTGTCCTCGTACACCGGGATGCGCGAGCAGCCGTGCTCGAGCGCCGTCTCCAGGGCGGCCTCGAGGCCGTCCTCGAGGGCGACCGCGTGCACCTCGGTCCTCGGCGTCATGACCTCTACCGCGTCCGCGCTGCGGAACTCGAGCACGTTCTCGATCAGCTCGCGCTCCTGCTCGTCCAGGTCGCGGCCCGGCTCGGCCTCGCGCAGGGCGCCGCGCAGTCCGGCCAGGAGGCGGCGGGTGGCAGGCTCCTCGTCCGGGACACGCAGCACGCGGAGGATGGCCCCGCGAAGGCCCTCGACGGCGCGGCGGAACGGAACGATGGGCGTCTGGAGGGTGCCGAAGGCGGGGAGGGTCAGGCCGACCAGGCGGTCACTGCCGGCGCGTGCCAGCGCAGAGGGGAGCACCTCACCCGAGAGGACCATGCCCGCCGCCGCCAGGGCCACCGCGCCCAGGAAGCGCTCCAGGGGCAGGCCGCCCTCGGAGCCGAGGCTCTCCAGCAGGAACACGAAGAACAGGACCTGGCAGGTCTTGGTCAGGAGGGTCGCGCTCGTGGCGTAGGCGTCAAGCCGGCCGAGATGGACCTCGAGCACGGCGCGGCGGGCCTCGCCGGGCTCGCGCTGCAAGAGGCGGTGCCCCACGGTCATGGCGAAGGCCGCACGCAGGGTGGCAAAGCCGGTGGCCGCAACGAGGGCGGCCACGGCCAAGGAGGGAGCGAGCCAGGGCGTGGCCGCCAGGTCCAGGGCGACCCAGGGGGTCGGCGATGGGGGTCGAGGTGGGGCGTTCACGGGCTGTCCGAATCCTAGCCCGCCGAGGGCGCTCCGCGCGGCCTTCAGGGAGGTCCGGGGTCAACGGCGAGCGGTGCGATCAGGCGCCCCTCTGGGGGCAGGCGCTACGATTTCGTAGCCAAAGCATGTGCTGCCCCGCCCTTCAATGGTGCCGCAAGTGATTGATGGATAAGGGCTTAGGTTTCCTCGCGTGCTCTGGCACGGCCCTCGCAAAGTCCCCAGCATGCTGCCCCCCGCCGCGCCCCTCTGCGAGTCCCTCCTCGAGCTGCTGACCTCAGATCTGCGGGCGAGGGTCGCGGAGGCCCCTTGCGAGCCACGGGTGATCGAGACCGTCCTGATGGAGCACTACCGTCAGACGGGCTCCCAGGCCGCCTTTCGCGAGCTCTACGCCCGGGCGGCGCCGGGCCTCGCGGTCTGGGTCCGGAACCTCCAGGGGCGCCGCAGCTGGGCGGTCGATGCCCTGGAGGTCGTCCAGGACACCTGGTGCGCCGTCGTGCGCTACCGGCACACCTTCCGGTGCGACGGGGGGCGCACCTTCGGGGCCTGGGCGCGGACGATCGCCGCCAACGCCCTGCGCCGGGCAGGGCGCCGCACGCCGCGGGAGAGGCATGTGGACCCGGCCGAGCTGCCGGAGCCGGTGGATCCTGCTCTGGGTCCCGTTCGATGGGCCTCCGACCGGGAGGAGGCGCGCGCCCTGCGGCAGGCCCTGCTCCTCCTCGTGCTCCAGCTCGGCGCGGCGGAGGCGAGCCTGGCCCCGCGCGATCGCGAGGCCCTTCGCCTCGTCGAGGTCGAAGGGCATCGCCAGGACCACGCAGCGCGCTGCCTGGGGGTGGGCCTCTCCAACATGAAGATGATCCTGTTCCGCGCGCGGCGGCGGCTCGTGGCGCGCCTTGCGGAGCGGCTCGACGCGTGCCCGGCCGAGGCCGCGGCCATGGCGAGCTAGGGGGTTCGCACGAGCTCGGGATACGGGTTGATCTCGGTCCCTCACAAGTTCGGGACGTGGTGACCTCTCGGTCCCTCACAAGTTCGGGACACGGTGGCTCCGGCGGCCTCCGAGCGGCACCATGCAAGGATGGCTGGTGAGTCGATCGATCTGCTGGTGGTCGGGGCTGCGGAGGTGGCGAGTGCCACGGGCGCCCGGGCGCGTGCCGGCGGAGAGCTCGGGCAGGTTCAGGTCCTCGCCGGGGCCGCTGTCGCCGTGCGGGGGGAGCAGATCCTGGAGGTCGGTCCCGAGCCCGAGCTCCTTGCGCGCTACGAGCCGCGCGAGACCCTCGACGCCCGGGGCGGGACGGTCTTTCCGGGCTTCGTGGACGCACACACCCACCCGGTGTTCGACGGCACGCGAGAGGAGGAGTTCGTCCTGCGTCTTGGCGGCGCGCGCTACGCGGAGATTGCGGCCGCGGGCGGCGGGATCCTCTCCACGGTGCGCGGGGTGCGTGCGGCCTCTCGGGAGCAGCTGCTCGTCCTGCTCCTCGAGCGCCTCGACCGCTTCCTCGAGCTGGGCACGACCACGGTGGAGGCCAAGTCGGGCTACGGCCTGACCACGGAGGACGAGCTCAAGTGCCTCGAGGTCCTCGCCGAGGCTGCACGCCTGCACCCGGTGGACGTGGTGCCGACCTTCCTCGGCGCCCACGACGTCCCGGCCGAGCATCGCGACCACCCGGAGCGCTACGTGGACGAGGTGGTGCAGGAGATGCTGCCGCGCGTCGCGGAGGCCGGCCTCGCGCGCTACTGCGATGTGTTCACCGAGCAGCACACCTTCGGCCTCGACGCCACGCGACGCATCGCGCGCGCGGCGCAGGAGCTGGGCCTGGGCGTGCGTCTGCACGCGGATCAGCTCACCCCTCTCGGCGGGGCCCAGCTGGCAGCGGAGCTTGGCGCGGCCACGGCGGACCACCTCGAGCATGTGGACGAGGCGGGGATGGAGGCCATGCGCGCGGCCGGCGTACAGCCCGTTCTGTGTCCCCTCGTGCCCCTGTTCCTGCGCGAACCCCAGGAGGCTCCTGGCCGCGCGCTCGTGGCCCGCGGCCTCGCGCCGGCCCTGGCGACGGATTTCAACCCGGGCAGCTGCTACCTGCAGTCCCTGCCCGAGGTCGCCTCCTGGGCCGCCCTGCGCTACGGATTCACGCCGGCGGAGGCCCTCACGGCCGTGACCCTCAACGCCGCGGCCAGCCTGGATCTGGCCGATCGCCTCGGCACGCTCGAGGCGGGCAAGCAGGCGGACCTCGTCATCACTGACCTCCCCAACGCCCAGCACCTGGCCTATGAGCTGGCACGCTCCCCCGTCACCGCGGTCGTGAAGCGAGGGCGCATCGTGTACGCCCGCGGGCCCAGGCCCAACTGGCGCTGAACCACTCGGCTGGAAGCTGCGCGCTAGGATGCGGACATGGCGGTTCGCCCTCTCCTTGTCGCGCTCACGCTCCTCCTCGGGCCGACGCCCCAGGACGAGGAGCAGCCCCAGCACCCGCGCTGCAAGCCCTGTGACACCTCTGGCCTGGTGGCCTGTGAGGACAGGGTCCACAAGGGCGTGGATCTCGAGCTCGAGGGCAACCTCTTGTACTGCTCCCACGTAGCGGACTGCGAGGCCTGCGGGGGAACCGGGCGCGTGGACTGCGAGCGCTGTGAGCGCCCCGACGCGGCGGCGTGGCTCGAGCGCGCTCGCGAGCGCCGCAAGGCTGCGAAGGCCCGGCATGCGGAGCTCGAGGCCGAGGTGGAGCGCGCCCTCCCCGGCGGAGAGTCGGAGCACTTCCGCCTCATCTGGGATCTGGAGTCCATGAAGGTCGGCCGCAAGCGTCTGGACCGCCACGAGCTCCTGCACCTGTTCGCGGAGCGGATGGAGGCCGTCCACGCCCGCTACCGCGAGGTGCTGGAGGTCCCCGAGACCGACATCCCCGATCGCTCGGCCATGGCCGTCTGGTGGCTGCCGGCGGACCACGCCGACGCGGCGCGGCGCTGGTGCGGCGGCTCCGCAACGATGGGGGTCAAGCGCATGGGGCCGAAGCCGTTCTTCAGCGTGTGCGGCAACCGCAGCCACTTCGCGGACGACACGGACCTGCATCGCTACCTGGTGCACAACGCAGCGCACCTGCTCCTGTCGAACCACACGCCCCAGCAGTGGATGGGGCAGTTCAAGGGCGGGGCCTGGTACGACGAGGGGCTTGCTTCCTGGTTCGAGACCGATCTCGCGGGGGGCGCGCAGACCTGGTGCTTCCAGGAGCAGGACGCGCGCGGGATGTGGGGGGGCGGCCAGTGGCGCGTGGCCCTGCGCAAGCTCGTGGCGGACGACACGGCGCCCTCCGTATCCCAGGTCCTGCAGCGCGATGTGAATGCCCTGGAGATGGTGGAGCAGGCGACGGCGTTCTCGCTGATCGACTACCTCATCCACAGGGACGCGGCCAAGCTGCCGGCCCTCGGGCGGCAGCTGAAGAAGAAGGTCGCCGTGCGTGACGCCCTGCAGGAGGCCTACGGGCTCAACCCGCTCAGCCTCGAGCAGGCCTGGCGTCCTGGGTGCTCGAGACCTATCCGAAGCGCTGAGCGCTTGGGGAGGGCCGCCCGGCGCGGCTAACCTGTCCGCCCGCACGCGCCGCGGGGGCTCCCGGGCCCTCCTCCGCCTGTGACGGCACCCCGCATGTCGAAGCTGATCCAACCCCGCACGCTCAAGGGCTTCCGCGACCACCCGCCGGCCAGCATGATCCCGCGGGAGCGGCTGATCGACACCGCCCGCGAGGTCTACCGCTCCTTTGGCTTCGCCCCGATCGACACGCCGGCTCTGGAGTACACCGAGGTGCTCCTCGGGAAGGGTGGGGACGAGACGGACAAGCAGATGTACCGCTTCTCCGACCACGGGGGGCGAGACGTGGCGCTGCGTTTCGACCTGACCATCCCCTTCGCGCGCTTCGCGGCGCAGCATGTGCCCGCCCTGGGGACGCCGTTCAAGCGCTACCACGTGGGCTCCGTGTGGCGCGGCGAGAACACGCAGCGCGGACGCTACCGCGAGTTCGTCCAGTGCGACTTCGACACCATCGGGACCGAGAGCCCGCTCGCGGATATCGAGACCCTGCTCGTGATCCACGAGCTGTTCCAGCGGCTGGAGGTCGGGCCGTTCACCATCCGCGTCAACGACCGCAAGATCCTCACCGGCCTCCTGCAGCGGCTGGACCTGGTGGACCAGGCCGTGCCGCTGCTGCGCGCCCTGGACAAGCTGGACAAGATCGGGCCCGACAGGGTCGCGGCCGAGATGCAGGCTGAGGCCGGCGTGAGCGCGGCCGCCGCGGAAGAGGTCCTCGCTCTTGCGCGCCTCGAGGGCTCGAATGAGGCGATCCTCGAGGCCCTGCCCGCGCTGGTGGAAGGCTCCGAGCTTGGCGCCAAGGGTGTCGAGCGCCTCCGCACCGTGCTCGAGGGCGCCGTGGCGGGCGGCGCGCAGCCCTCCCGCCTGAAGCTCGACGTGGCCATCGCGCGGGGCCTCGACTACTACACGGGGATCGTCTTCGAGACGACCCTGGACGACCTGCCCGCGATCGGCAGCTGCTGCTCAGGCGGCCGCTACGACGACCTCGCGAGCCTCTACACCAAGGAGCGGCTGCCGGGCGTGGGGGCCTCCCTCGGGGTGGACCGGCTCCTGGCGGCTCTCGAGGAGCTCGGACGCCTGGAGCAGCGCAGCACGCCGGCCGAGGTGCTGCTGGTCCGCTTCGGGGAGGAGCACGACGGCGAGCTCCTCGGACTCGCCGCGCGCCTGCGGACTGCGGGCCTCGCCGTCGAGGTCTACCCGGAAGCCCGCAAGCTCGGCGCGCAGCTCAAGTTCGCCGACCGCCGCGGGCACCGCCTCGCGGTTGTCGTCGGGGATGCGGAGTGGGCGGCAGGGACCGCCCAGCTCAAGGACCTCGCCTCCAAGGAGTCCCTCGAGGTCGACCAGGCCGAGCTCGCGGCGGCCTGCCGAGCCCGCCTGGGGTCGGCCTGAGCCGTGCCCGGGCCGGCGCCTCTCGCCGGCCAGCGCGCCCTCAGAAGGTCACGCTGAGCACGTCGGAGAAGTTCGACACCACTCCGTCCCGGTACCACAGCTGGAAGTGCCAGGTCTGGCCCGCCGTGATGATGCCACCCGGGGGCGTCGGGAGCTCGGTCGGCACATCGAAGCCCGTGTTCGTGCTCGAGGTGCCGGTCAGGTTGATCAGGATGCCCTGGTCGTTGAAGCGGCCCACGCTGTTGCGCTTGGCGTTCCCCGCGGCCGCCACCGCGTTGTAGCGGCCCAGCGGCGCGCCCAGGCAGAGGAGCCCCTGCGAGACCGGAACCCCGCCAGGCACCAGGTTCGCGGACACCACGAAGTAGGCGAACTGATCCGGGGGACCGTGTGCGGCCTCCAGGTGGAAGAGCTCGGGTCCTGAGTACGACGAGGGGGCCAGGGTGCAGGGCATCCCCGTCGAGTTCGGGTAGGCCGGCGAGCAGGCCTGGGTGGTGCCGCCGTCCAGGCCGCCCACGAACAGGGTGTAGCTCAGGCAGGTCGTGCCCGGAGGGGGCATGATCCGCAGCTTGACGGTCTGGTCGCTCGCCGTGGGGTTCGTGTAGAGGAGCTCGGCCGTGTTCGGAGAGACCGTGGCCCCGCAGGCGAGGGTGTTCGCGCAGCCCCAGGTGGCCTGGGACGGGCACTGGCCGGGGTCGTAGAGGGCGAGCCCCAGGGGCATGGGGAACGAGTCCGTGACGGTCTGGACGAGGGCGGTCTCGCCCGCGGGGACCGTGAGCTCGAAGTAGTCCGGCTCGGAGGGGCCCGTCGCGAGGTTCGCATAGGACCCGTTGTCGATCGGAGCCGCGGTCCAGCAGTGCTGGTTCGGCGAGAACGCGTCGTTCGTGAGGACCGAGCAGGGATCGTCGTCCACCACCAGCACGCCGGCCCCGCCTGTCCCCGGGTTCTTCATGCCCACCTGGACCAGGTACTGGAAGCCTAGCGGGACGACGGGCAGGTGCACCTGGGACAGCCCGCCGGGCCCGTCGTCATCGTCCGAGCCCACGCAGACCAGGTTCCCGCAGTCGGTGTACCGGTAGACGCGCATCAGCGTGTCCGCGGTCGGGTCGCTCGACTGGGTCGCGAGGTAGAAGGAGCCGCTGTAGGTCGGCGTCCACAGGAAGAAGACGTCGTCGTGGATCGTGAAGCTGTCGCAGAGCGTGCCCGCGGTCGCGCTGATCCCCGAGGTCGTCGCGCAGCCCGTGTCGTATTGGTAGGCGCCGTCGCCCCAGAACCAGAACGGGTTGGCACAGTCATCGTTCGAGGCCGTCGCACAGCGGATCGTGAACTGGCCGACGATGTCGCTCTGGTAGTCCTTCGCCCCGACCTGGATGAGGATCTTGTCCCCTTCGGTCAGCTGGCCGAACTGGATCTGACTCGAGGTCCCGCAGTAGTCGTCGTTGAACCGCAGGCACGTCGCCGTGCAGCCCTCCCCCGAGTAGAGCGCCATGATCGTGTCGCCGACCGTGCCACACGTCTCGAAGACGTAGCCGCCGGTCCGCGGCACCGTCCACTGGTAGAACACATCGCGCCACATGTTCATGCCGCACCCCATGAACCCGCTTGGGTTGGCATTGGTGTTGTCCAGCGTCCACGACCCTGTCCCGGAGACGTGGATCGGGTCCCAGCAGTAGTCCTGGCCCCTTGCAGGGGGCGCGGACCAGTGGGCCACCGCGAGCAGGGCCGCGGTCAAGAGGAGGGGGTTACGCATGGATGTGTTCCTGGCGGGGAACACGACTAAGGATGCCTCAGTGAGTCCAACCGAATGTTCGGTGATCTCGCGGGTGCTCCAAGGCGGGACGGGCACGGAAACGGGGCCCGCTGGGAGCGCTCCAGGCGTCCTCAGCGGGCCCCGCGGGGTCCTGGGGCCTGTTCCCTGTCCCGGATCGAGGCGTGGGCTCGAGCCGGGAGGGGGCCCCGCAGGGGATCAGAAGGTCACCGAGAGCCCGTTCGAGAAGTTCGAGGAGGCCCCGTCCCGGTACCACAGCTGGAAGTGCCAGGTGCTGCCGGTGTTGATGATCCCGCCCGGGGGGCTGGGGAGCACGGCGGGCACGTCGAACCCGGTCCCGACCGAGGAGGTCCCGAAGAGGTTGACCAGCGCGCCCGAGGCGTCGAAGCGTCCGATCGAGTTGAGGCCCGGCCCGGCGGTGCTGCCGTAGCGTCCGATGGGGGCGCCGAGGCACAGGCGGCCGTCGCTGATGGACACGCCCGGGTCCGTCTGGGTGGCGGACACGATGAACATGCCGAACTGGTTGAGGGGGCCGCCCTGGGCGTCGAGGTGCAGGAGCCCGGGCCCGGAGAGGTCGGAGCCCGCCAGGGTCACGAACCCGCCGGTGGAGTTCGGGTTGGCGGGGTCACAGAACAGGGCGGGGCCGGAGGCACCTGCACCCGTGACGGTGAGGTCGTACTCGGCGCAGTCGCCCTGGGCGCTCGGCCACACGCTCACCCGCAGGGTGCAGGTGACATCGGCGCCTGTCGTGTTGGTCCAGCTCAGGGTCTCGGGGGCGGCGCTCGTCCAGCCGCAGGCCAGGGCCTGGGCGCAGGTCGGGTCCACGGAGGGGTCGTCCTGACAGAACCCGGCATCGAAGAGGAAGATGTCCAGGTCGGCCGTGTTGATGTCGTGCTCGCAGACCACATCCAGCGTGCCGCCCGCAGGCACCACCACGCGGTAGAGGTCCAGGTCGTCGCGGAAGACCGTCAGCCCGGGGTAGACCCCGTCGGCCAGGTCGACCTCTGCCCCGCAGGCGTCGTTCT
Source organism: Planctomycetota bacterium (assembly GCA_040265735.1). Lineage (GTDB taxonomy): Bacteria > Planctomycetota > UBA1135 > UBA1135. The sequence goes on from JBDQFW010000006.1 coordinate 33,618, forward strand.
CCTCGAACGCGTCAGGGGCGAGCGCCGAGCAGGGGTCCGCCCAGGAGGAGATGTTCAGCGTCCCCTGGCCGGTGGCGCCGCCGAAGCCGCCCACCTGGATCAGGATCGCGTCCCCCGCGCTGAGGCCCGTCAGGACCACCTCACTGTTGTAGGCGCCGCAGAGCCCGTCGTCGTTGTAGCCCGCGCAGGTCGCCGTGCAGGCGCTGCCGGCGTGTGCGGCCAGCTTCGTGTCGAAGAACGAGCCGCAGGTGTCGATGAGGAAGTCCCCGGCGGTGGGGGCCGTCCACTGGAAGAACACGTCTGCGCCCATGGTGAGGGCGCCGGGGCCGCACACCGCCGACGAGCTGCTGCCGAAGCCGCTGACCGTCGCCGCAGTCGTATCGAAGGCCCAGGAGCCGAGCCCCGTGACCGTCTGCGCGCCGCTGCAGAGGTCGTTGCTGGGAGCCATCGGGGGCACGGAGATGTTCAGCAGCCCATCGCCGGACGGGCTCGTGTCGTTCCAGCTGCCCACCTGGATCAGGTACTGGTCCCCGGCGGTGAGGTTCTGCAGGACGATCTTCGACGAGTAGGTCGGAGCCGCCCCGCTGTCATCGTCCGAGGCGACGCAGGTCGCCCCGCAGTCAGAGCCGGCGTGGATCGAGAGCTTCGTGTCCGTGTTGCCCACCGAGCCCTCGGTGTCGAACTGGAAGCTGCCGCCGCCGGTAGGGACCGTCCACACGAAGAAGAGGTCCTTGCGGATGGTGTCGATCGAGGTCGTGCCGGAGTTCCCCGGGCTGAAGCAGGTGCTTGGATCTCCACCGTCGAAGCCGCTGTCGGTCGCCGTGGAGTTGTCCCAGCTGAAGGTGCCCAGGCCCGACACCACCTGGGGCGTCGCGCAGGTGTCGTTGGCAGGCGCGACCAGCTGGCTGATGTTGAGGAGCCCGTCGCCCACGGCGCTGGTGTCGTCCCAGCTGCCGATCTGGATCAGGTACTGGTCACCGGCCTGCAGGCCCGCGAGCTGGATCAGCGAGCTGTATGCGGGGAAGTTGCCGCCGTCGTCGTCCGACGCCACGCAGGTGGCATTGCAGTCCGCGCCCTGGTGGATCGACATCTTCGTGTCGTCATTGCCGATCGAGTTCTCCGTGTCGAACTGGTAGTTGCCGGCCGCGGGCACGGTCCAGACGAAGAACAGGTCATTGCGGATCGTGTCCGTACCGGTCCCGGTGTTGGACGAGCTGAAGCAGGTGCTGGGGTCGCCGCCGTCGAACCCGGAGGTCGTGTTGAGCGAGTTGTCCCAGGTGAAGGTCCCCGTACCGGAGATCGCGGTGGGCGTGGCGCAGTCGTCCCCACCCTGGGCCAGCGCCGGGGCGGACCCGACGGCTGCAGCCAGGGAGGCAGAGAGGAGGACGCGGAGGAGGAGGACGCGGACGAACGCGAGCGGCGCGCGCAGCGCGCCGCAACCCCCAAGGTCGCGAGGTCATCCAGGTTGTGCATGCAGACGATTCCCCTGCGGATGGCCGCGTGCGGTGATTCGCCGGGCGCTCGGCCGCCCGTAGGCGACCTCGCGCAGCCCCCAGTTCCCGAAGCACCTGCGGACAGGTGTTCCCCCCTCGGGCGCCGGAGCCGGCGAGCCGTTCTTGGCCACCACCTCCTTCGACCACTGCCCCCCCACGCTTTGCAGATTCCGGCCCGCGTCCCGCGGTGGGACGAACGGGCCCCTCCCCGTGCGTCAGCCTGGGATCGGCCCCCGCCGGGCGCTCGGCCCAGAGGACCCAGGCCGAGCGCAGCTCGGGCGCTCGGCCCAGAGGACCCAGGCCGAGCGCAG
>JBDQFW010000007.1:0-33797 GCA_040265735.1 Planctomycetota bacterium
CTCCTGGGGCTGGTCGGCCTGGCCGCTCTCTCGGGCGGCCCCGCCGCCGCCGCACCCCAGGAGACGCCTGTTGCCGCTGCTGAGGCCCCCGCCCCTGAGGCCCCCGTCTACATCGTCGCTGAGCGCGTGATCGTGCGGCCTGGCAAGGAGCTCGAGAACGCCACCGTGGTCGTGGGCAACGGTCGGATCCTCGCCGTCGAGGAGGGCCTCGAGGCTCCCGAGGGCGCGCGCGTGCTGCGTGGGCAGGTGGTCTGCGCGGGCTTCCTGGACCCGTGGAGCACCCTCGGCCTGGACCCGGGATCGGTCGCTCAGGGTGATTCCAACATGGTGACGATGGCCGAGGACGCCCTCGATCCGTTCTCACAGGGCGTCTACCTGGAGCACGCCCTGCGGGCTGGCGTGACGAGCGTCGGAACTGCCGTCGGGCGGAGTGCCGGCGAGCGCGGGATTGGCGCCGTGGTGCGCACCCTCCCCGGACACGCCCGTCCGGGACACGCGGTCCTGAGCGACGCCTTCGCGGCGATCCGCCTCGGCATCGACGGCGACCTGTTCGACCGCGTGGGTCAGGTGGAGCGGCTGGTGAAGAATCTCGAGCAGGGGCGCGACTACCGCCTCGACGAGGTCGAGTACCGCTACGAGCTGGAGGCCTGGGAGGCGAAGATCGCCAAGGAGCAGGCTGAGCTCGAGGAGGACTTCAAGAAGGCCAAGAAGGACCGCGACAAGGACCTGGAGAAGGCCCGCGAGGACGGCAAGGAGTTCAAGGAGAAGTCCTACAAGGAGGACAAGCGGCCGCGCGCGCCGCGCTTCGACGCCGAGAAGGCCGTCTGGGCGCGCATTGCCGAGGGTGAGCTGCCCCTCGTGGTGGAGGCTCACCGCTACGCCGAGCTTCGCGCCCTCCTGGATGGGACCAAGGGCTTCGCGCGCCTCCGCATGATCCTGGCCGGCGGCACCGAGTCGGCGGCCTTCGCCTCGGCCCTGGCCGCGCGCAGCATCCCCGTGATCGTGTGGCCGGCCCCCGCGGGCAGCGAGCGCCCCGACCACCTCCGCAACCACGACCTCGGCACGGCCGGCGTCCTCGCCGAGGAGGGCGTCACCGTCCTGCTCGGCAGCGGCGGCACCGACCAGGCCCGTGATCTTCCCCTCCTCGCCAGCCTGGCCATCGGCCACGGCCTCGAGCCCGAGCACGCCCTCGCGGCCCTGACCACCGAGGCCGCCAAGGCCCTCGATGTGGGGGACCGCCTCGGCCAGGTGCGCCGCGGCTACCACGCGGATCTCCTCGTGCTCGACGGCGACCCCCTCTCCTCGAACACCCGCGTCCTGCAGGCCGTCGTGGCCGGCCAGGTCGCCTACGACGCGGAGGCCAACCAGTGATCCTGCCCTTCCTCACTCTCCTGGCCGGGGCCCTGACTCCGGCACCCGCGGACGGTGCGGTGGTCGTGCAGGCCACCACTGTTCACACCGCTGACGCCACGATCGAGAACGGTCGCGTCCTGATCCGTGACGGCAAGATCGAGGCCGTCGGCGCGGATGTGGGGGCCGGCGTGCGCACGATCGAGGTCGAGGGTCACCTGACCGCAGGGATCGTCGCGCTGGGCGACCGCACGAGCCTCGCGGGCGAGGCCCGCGACGAGACCCGGCAGGTCATGGACACCGCTGACCTAGTCCACGGCTTCAACGCTGAGAGCAAGGACTGGGCTCCCTTCTTGGAGGCGGGCGTGACCGCGGTCTTGCTGACCCCCGAGCCCGGCGCGCTCGTGGGTGGTCGCACGGCGGTGGTGAAGCCCGGCGGCTCCGTGATGCACCCGCGCGCCCACCTCGACATCTGCTTCTCGAGCGCGGCCTTCCGGGACGGCATTCCCCCGAGCAGCTATCCCGGCGCCCTCGCCATGCTCGAGGAGCACATGGCGCTCGGGGCCGGCGGCTTCGGCCTCGTGAAGGAGGGGCTGCCCGTGCACCTCGCGGCCAACACCCGCGCCGAGGGCCTGCGTGCCATCGCCTTCGCCCAGCGCCACGGCCTCAAGGGAGCCCTCAGCGGCGTCCGCCGCGCGGGCGACCTCGCACCCGAGTTGGCTGAGGCTGGTCTGGCGGTGATCCTGCCTCCCCTCGGCCTGGGCGCCGATCCGCGCCACGCGGCCTCCGCCGTGGCCCTGGCCAAGGCCGGTGTCCCGATGGGCTTCTCGCTCGACGCAGCCAAGGCCTCCCCGGCCAGCCTGCGCTTCTCGGCCGCCCAGTGCGTCCGCGCCGGGATGGAGCCCGCGGCCGCCTGGTCCGCGCTGACCCCTCAGGCTGGAGCCATCAGCGGCACCTCCGCGGGCACCCTCGCCGTGGGCAGCGACGCTGACCTCGTGCTCTGGAGCGGCCACCCCCTCGACCTCACCAGCCGCGTCGAGCGCGTCTGGGTCGACGGAGCCCTCGTTCACGGAGGTGACGACCAATGATCTTCACGACTCTCCTCGCGGCGGCCGCGCCCGCCCTGGCCAGCGGTGGGAACACGGGCGTGAGCCTGATGGTCCACGCCGAGTACCTGCACGTGGGACCCGGTGAGGTCGTTCGCAACGCCCTGGTCCAGGTGGACGAGGGCCAGATCGTGGCCGTTCTTCCCGGGCGGAGCGCGCCTGATGGCGCGCTCTCCGTCCACTCGGCCCACGCCGGGATGATCGACGCCAGCGCGCGGACCACCCAGGCCCCCTCGGCGGTCGAGCAGTCCAAGGAGATCATCACTCAGCTCTCCGTCCAGGACGCCATCGACCCGTTCGATCCTGCCTGGGACCGCCTCGCGCGGACCGGCGTCACCACCGCCCTGATCTGCCCCCCGGATCTCAATGTCATCGGCGGGCTGTCCGTCGTCGTCAAGACGGCTGGTGCTCCGCGCCTCGAGGGCCGCGTCCTTGACGGCAAGCCGATCCTGCGCGGCGCCATCGGCGATCAGCCCAGCGGAGGCAACTCGCCCGCCTTCGGCCGTCCGCGGGACTACTTCGCTCGCCGCCCCACGACCCGCATGGGCGTGGAGTGGGAGTGGCGCAAGGCGTTCTTCGACGCTGGCCAGGCCGAGCGCTTTCCCGAGGCGGACTTCGAGGGTGCGGATGTGCTCCGTGCCTGCCTCAAGGGGGATGTGCGCGTGATGATCCAGGCCTGGACCACGGCCGACATCCGCACCGCCTGCTACATCGACGAGGAGATGCAGCGCGAGGGCTACGGCGACCTCGACCTCGTCATCGACGCGGGTGCCGAGGCCTGGCGCGAGCCGGCCTTCCTGCAGCGGACGGGCACGCCCGTCGTTCTGCCGCCGTTCCCCACCTCGGGGCGCAGCGGCGAGCGCTCGTTCATGCCCTGGAACACCGCCCGCGTCCTCAAGGACAAGGGCATCGAGATTGCGCTCTCCTGCCACGGAGAGACCGGTCCCAACGCCCGCCTGGGCGACCAGGCCGGCTACGCCATGCGCGGGGGCCTGACCTTCGACGAGGCCCTCGCGGCCGTCACCACGACCCCTGCCGCGCTGCTCGGCGTGGACCAGCGGGTTGGCAAGGTCGCGGCCGGAATGGACGCCGACCTGGTCCTGTGGAACGGGACCCCCTTCGCTGCCACCAGTGCCATTGTCGGCGTCGTCGCCGGCGGCGAGGTGGTCCTCCAGCCCCGCTGATCGCCCACGCGTCGCGACCCTCACCCCCGAACACCCTCCCTCACCATGAAGCTCAACACCTTCCACCGATTCGCTGCGGCCCTCGCCCTCACCGCGGCCGCCCACGCGGGTGACAGCTACGCCGTCAAGGCGGGCACCGTCATCACCATGGCGGGCGATCCCATCGAGAACGGCGTCATCGTCATGCAGGACGGCCGGATCACGGCCGTCGGCAAGGACGGAGAGGTCGAGATCCCCTGGGACGCCGAGGTCTTCGAGGCCCCGGGCCTGGTCGCCTTCCCCGGCATGGTGGAGACCTGCATCTCGGGAGGCATGGACCGCCCGAACGAGTCGGTGGATGTGACGCCGTTCCTGGATGTCAACGACTCGATCGACCCGGTCAACTTCTTCTACGAGGACATGCGCCGCGCGGGCGTGACGACCCTCAACATCCAGCAGGGTGACGAGACCGTGGTCGCCGGGCGCGGCATGACCGTCAAGCCCTACGGCATGACCGTCGAGGCGATGATGGTCCGCCCCCAGTCGGGCATCAAGATCAGCGTCGCTCCCAAGCGCGGCAAGTCGCGAGCCGTGCAGCTGATGATCCTGCGCAACGCATTCGCCGACCTGCGCCGTGCGCTCGAGGGGATGGTCGAGGAGAAGCAGGACGAGGTCGCCACGGCGCGCCGGGAGGCGCTCGCCCAGGGCCGCGAGTTCGAGGAGCCCAAGGCTCCCGGCCGCGCGATGGAGGGCAGCGGCTGGAAGGTCGAGGGCCTGGAGTGGGTCGACCGCGCGACGATCGACGAGAAGCTCAGCCCCCTGCTCGATGTCGTCGAGGGTCGGCTGCCCGTCTACCTCAACTGCGAGTCGCCGATGGATGTCCTCCATGGCCTTGCCATCGCGCGTGAGAACGGGTTCCTCGCCCAGACCGTGCTGATGATCGGCCCCTCGTGCTGGAAGGTCTCCGACCAGATCAAGGAGGCCGGGGTCCGGGGCGTTGTCCTGCCCCTCCAGCTGGAGCACACCGAGCGTGAGCCCTTCGCCGAGGAGGACACCGTCACCCTGCTGCCCAAGCACTTCGCGGAGAAGGGCATCTCCTTCGCCCTGCGCTCGGCCAACAGCACCACCGAGGCCCTCTGGTACCAGGCCGCGCGCTGCGTGGCTCTCGGCGTGGACCGCCAGCAGGCCCTCGAGGCCATCACCACCATGCCGGCGGACCTCATCGGGCTCGGCGGGGACGTGGGCTCCCTGGAGCCCGGGCACCACGCCAACATCGTCCTCCTCGACGGCGACCCGCTCTCCCTCCAGAGCAGCGTCCAGTTCGTGATCATCGAGGGCCGCATGGTCTACGACCGCTCGCAGGACACGCGCCTGCAGCACCTGCTCGACGGCGTGGAGCCCGAGGGCGTCTCGGCCGACGAGCCCGTCGTCACCGACATCCACGAGGAAGAGCGCAAGGCCGGCGGCGAGTGATCGCTGGAGCCCGCCAACCAGGAGCAAGCATGCTGACCATTCTCCCTCTCCTGCTCGCCGCGGCCCCCGTCGGGGATGCCGTGCTGGTGCGCGCAGGGACCATCCACCTCGTGGGGGATGGCACGGTCCTGAAGGACGGTGCCCTCCTGATCGAGGACGGCAAGATCGTCGGGGTCGGTGACCTCGAGACCCCGCCCGGCGTGCGCGAGGTCGACTATGGCCCGGACGCCACCATCGTCCCGGGCTTCGTCGCCGCAGACAGTCGCTATGGCGAGGGCCCGGCGGCCGAGCGAGCCGCCGCGCCCATGCTGCGGGCAACGGACAACTTCGATGTCTACTCGCGCTACACCTCGGCCCTGGCCGGGGGCGTGACCACGGCCTACCTCGCGCCGGCGGACGACCGCCTGATCGCGGGGCAGGGCGGCGTGGCCAAGCTTGCCGGTGAGGCCGACATGAGCCGCTTCCTCAGCGAGAGCGCGGCCATCCATGGCAGCATCGCCACGGCCGCCCGCAGCACGCCGGGCTTCTGGGAGCCTCCCCTCCCGGCCACGGTGGATGTGGGCCTCGGCGTCGAGCAGCCGCAGCTGCCGCGCACGACCATGGGCGCCGTCGTCGGCCTGCGCGAGCTCATGGCCTTCGCAGGAGGCGACGCGGCTCAGGCCAGCGAGTGGGGCAGCCTTACTGGTCCCGCGCTGGCGGACCTCATGGCATCAGGTCGTCCCTGGCGGATGGTCATCGACGATGCTCGCCAGGCGAAGGCCCTGCACGACCTCTTCGTCGACGCCGGGCAGCCCCTCATCCTCGAGGCGAGTGCCGGCGTGGTGGAGCTCGCGAGCGAGCTGGCCGCCGCGGGCATCTCGGTGATCTACGAGCCTGGCGGCAAGAAGCCCGAGGTCGCGCAGAGCTTCAACTTCGGCGGCTTCCGTCGCGGTGGCTTCACGCCGCCGCCCGCCTCGTCAGGCTCGGGCGGCGACCGCCGCACCCTGGGCGACTCCGAGGACCAGACCACCGCAGCCGTCCTCCTCGAGGCAGGCGTCAAGGTGGCCATCGCCACTCCCGACACCATGTCGATCGGCGATCTGCTCCAGGCCGCGGCCATGGCGCGGCGTGGTGGCCTCTCCGCAGCCGATGCCCTCCGGGCGATCACGCTCACGCCGGCCGAGCTGCTCGGCGTGGCCGATCGCGTGGGCAGCCTGGCTGCAGGCAAGGATGCGGACTTCGTGGTGCTGAACGGCGAGCCGACCGAGCCCGGGGTGAGCGTCAACGCCACCTGGGTCGAGGGCGAGCTGTGCTGGGAGGCCAGCGAGCGGGCGCCGCGCGTGGTCCAGGTGGAGGAGCTCCACCTGGGGGACGGAACGGTGCTGACTCCCGGCGAGGTTCTGATTCGTGGTGGCAAGATCGTCGAGGTCGGCGAGCGCGTCGGCCGCCCAAAGGGGGCCGTCCTGCTGCGCGCTGCCTCCGGGATGCCGGGCGCGATCGATGCCTGGGGTCACCTGGGCGTGGGTGGGAGCCGCAAGGGCTTCAGCACGCGCTTCGACCTCTCCACCATCGTCGAGCCCGGCGATGCCGACGACCACGCGGTCGCGGCAGCCGGCGTGACGACCGTGAACCTCGCTCCCTACAGCGTGGGCTACGGCACTCCGTCGATGGCCTACAAGCCCGTGGGTGACAACCCCGCGGGCATGGTCTTGTCCAACCCGACCGGCGTCCTGCTCGTGTGGGACAACCCGATCCCGAGCCTCGTGGGCAACCAGGTCCGGGGAAGCCTCGCGCAGGCCGCGGACTACGCCAAGAAGTGGCGTGAGTACGAGGAGGCCATGGCCAAGTGGACGCCTCCGGCGCCCGAGGCCGAGGAAGAGGAGGCCTCCGAAGAGGAGAAGGCCGAGGACGAGGACGACGACAAGAAGAAGAAGCCCAAGGACAAGCCCGAGGCGATCCCCGCCACCGGGACCTGGGAGGCGGGCGCCGTGCGCCTGCGCCTGCTCGACACGGGCGGCTCACTCGAGGGCACCCTGCGTGCGCCGGCGTCCGAGGACCTCGTACACCTGACGGGCACCCGCGACGGCCACGGTCTCACGCTCTCTGGAGCCGTGGGTCTCGAGACCATCGAGCTCGCCCTGACCGAGGAGTTCGACGAGAACGATGTCGAGCGTCCGCGCCTCCAGGGGACCTGGAAGCTCGCCGGCGCCGAGGGAGAGGGCGAAGCCCTCGACCTGCCGCGCACGGGCACGGACTACCCGGTGGTCCGCCGCCCCGAGCGTCGCAAGCAGGCCGAGGAGAAGGAGCCCAAGGGCAAGCCGCGCTCTCCGGGGATCAACCCCGACCTCGAGCCCCTGCGCCAGGCCCTGCTGGGCAACAGCCCGGTCTTCGTGCAGGTCAGCAGCTCCAGCGAGCTCGACAACTGCCTGGCGACCTTCAACCAGTTCGGCCTCAAGCCGATCCTCGTGGGCAACCCAGGAGTCAACAGCCGTCACGCCTCGCGAATCGCCGGGGTGCTGATGACCTCGGTCACCTCGAGCGTCCCCAGCGGCGTCCCGGTCATGTTCCGATCCGACGCGGAGCAGGCTGCGGCCGACCTGCTGGACCAGGTCGCGATGGCCGTGGCGGACGGGCTCTCGCCCTCCGTGGCCGTGCGCGCCCTCACGGGGGACGCCGCCACGATGCTGAAGGTCCACAGCCGCGTGGGCTTCCTCCGCGCCGGACAGGACGCTGACCTGGTCCTGTTCGACGGCCCCCCGCTGCACCCCTCGAGCCGCGTCGTTGGCGTGCTCGTGGACGGCGAGGAGATCACCGACTGACCGGCGCGCCCGGCAAACCCCTCATGCACATGAAGAAGACCACACTCTTCGCCCTCCTGGCCCTCGCTGCGCCGGCCGTTGCCGGTGACTGGGGAGGCCGTCCCCGCGGGGGCGACGCCGTTCGGCAGGCCTTCGCCGTGGCGAGCCAGGGTGAGGTGCACCCCGGCGCCGTCGGCGGCCGCGGCCTGGCCATCTACTCGAAGAAGATCGCCGTCTGCGAGTGGAACGGCCGCGATGTCCTCAACAACGGGGTCGTCCTGGTCAAGGACGGCAAGATCGAGGCCGTGGGCAAGCGCGGCGAGGTCCTGCCGCCCCCGGACTACGCCCAGATGGATGTGGGTGACCAGTGGGTGATCCCCGGCCTGGTCGAGATGCACAACCACGTCGCCGGGCGATTCGGCCTGAACGACATGGTCTACCTGGCCAACCCCGGCCTGCGCGCCTCCGCGGATGTCTTCCCCGGGAACCCGCAGCTGGACCTCGGCCTCGCCGGCGGCGTGACCACCGTCCTGTACATCCCCGGCTCCGGCACCAACGTCGGGGGGCAGGGCGTCCTGCTGCGCACCGGCTTCAACACCTATGAGGAGTGCCTGATCAAGAACCCGGGCTCGCTCAAGCTGGCCCAGGCAGGCAACCCCGAGCGCTGGCTCACCCGCCCCAACCGGTCCTTCATGAACTGGAACACGCGGACCACCTTCCAGCGCGGCATCGCCTACGCGCAGGAGTGGGAGGCGTACGAGCGCGACGGGGGCGTCATGCCCCGCAAGGACCCCCAGTGGGAGATCTTCCGCCACCTGCGCAAGCGTGACGTCCACATCTCGACGCACACGCAGATCTATCAGGTGGTCCTGAAGACCATCACGATGGTCCACGACCAGCTTGGCCTGCCCTTCTTCATCGACCACGGCACCTTCGACTCCTGGCGCGTGGCCAAGGAGGCTGAGAAGCGCGGGATCTTCGCCTGCCTGGGCCCCCGCAACATCGACGTCCCGGCGCGCGGCTTCATCCAGTGGAGCGGCTCGAACCCCGAGCGGGTGCAGGGCGTCGCGGCGGGCTACCAGAGCGAGGGCTTCACGCGCATCGGCTTCAACACCGACTCGCCCGTGATTCCCCAGGAGGAGCTCCAGCTCCAGGCCTCGATGGCCGTTCGCTACGGCTTCGATGAGTCGAAGATGGCCACCCTGCGAGGCCTCACGATCGTGCCCGCCATGGCCGGCGGCATCGGCGACCGCGTCGGCAGCATCGAGGTCGGCAAGGACGCCGACCTCCTGATCGCCACCGGCGATGTAACGGATCCCCGCCACTCCGTCGAGCTGATCCTGCAGCTCGGCCGAGTCGTCTACGACCCCGCCCAGAACGGGCGCCGCTGGTAGGCCGCGTCCCTCAATAAGCTCCCCCTGCTTCACCTCTCCACACCCCGCCGCATCGCCGGCGCGCTGGCCCTGGTCAGCGCGGCGGCCACGGCATGGGGTCAGGAGCCGGGTGAGCCGGGGGGGACCGGTCTCGCAATCCTCACGCAGAAGGCCCTTCTCGTGCCCCTCGAGGGCCAGCAGGTCCAGGACCACGCGGTGATCCTGGTGCGCGACGGCCTGATCGAGGCGGTTGGCCACGAGGGCGACCTCGTCGTGCCGAGCGGCTACGAGGTCCTCGATGTGGGCGACCAGTGGGTGTGCCCCGGGTTCGTGGACCTGCACAGCCACATCGCCGGCACGCGCGGGCTCAACGACACCGTCTATCAGACGAACCCTGGCCTGCGGATCTCGGCCACGGTCATCCCGCAGAACCCGAACCTGCAGCTCGCCGTTGCGGGCGGGGTCTCAACGATCCTCTTCATCCCCGGCTCGGGCTCGAACCTAGGGGGCCAGGGCGTGCTGCTGAAGACGGGGCACGACTCCTATGAGGAGATGGAGATCCGCAACCCCGGCTCCGTGAAGATCGCGCAGGGGGACAACCCCACGCGATGGGGCTTCGGCATGAGGCGCTCGATGATGGCGTGGAACCTGCGCCAGGAGCTCCTTCGCGGCGTCGAGTACGCCCGCGCGTGGCTGAAGCACGAGACGGACGGCGGTCCGGCCCCGCGGCGCGACATCCGCTTCGATGTCTTCCGCGATCTCGTGGCCCGCAAGATCGAGGTCTCGACCCACACCCAGTACTACCACCTGGTGCTGACCACCATCACGATGCTGGCCCGCGAGTTCGGCTTCGCGACCTACATCGACCACGGCTCCTTCGACAGCTACCTCACCACGCCGCTGGCCCTCGAGAACAAGGTCAACGCGATCCTCGGTCCCCGTGAGGTGATGCCCCCCAGCCCGCCTCGGTTCGACACCGATGGCCAGGTGCAGGGCTCGGCCTGGGGCTTCCAGAAGCTCGGTCACGACCGCATCGGCTTCAACACCGACGCGCCGGTGGTGCCGCAGGAGGAGCTCTCCGTGCAGGCCGCCATGGGCGTGCGCTACGGCATGGACGACCGTCACCTCGAGGGCGTTCGCGGCCTGACCTGCATCCCCGCGGTCACTGCAGGCCTCGAGCGGCAGGTCGGCAGCATCGCTCCCGGCCTCCAGGCCGACCTGCTGGTCGTCTCCGGCGACCCCGTGGATCCCCGCACCAGCGTCGAGCTCGTCCTCCAGGACGGGCAGGTGGTCTACGACACCCGCAAGAACAGGAGGCGTTGGTGATGCCTCGACCCCAAGGCTCCCTCCAACGCAGCCCGCTGCACCAGAAGAACCCCGCGCGTGATGCGCGGACCCGCGCAACCATGATGCTCTCCAGCCTGATCCTGGCGGCCGCTCCGGCAGTCAGCGCCCCCGCGGGGGATCTCCTCGCGATCCGCGCGCGACACCTCGCGACCGGAACCGGTGAGACCCTCGAACACGCCGTCGTCCTCGTGGAGGACGGCAAGATCGTCACGGTGGGTGAGGACCTCCCCATCGAGCGCGGTATCCCCGTGCTTGACCTGGACGAGGACGCCTGGGTGCTCCCCGGACTGGTCAACGCCTACACGCGCTATGGCCTCGGGGGGCAGGGCTTCTCCGACCTGCGGCCCTACATCCAGGCCGCCGACGAGGTCACTCCGGCCACGCGTGGCTCGATCATGAGCATGCGCAAGTACGGCGTGACCACCGCGGCGCTCTACCCCGCGGGGCGCGGGGTGCCCGGCCAGTCGGTGGTGGTGGCGACGGGGCCGACTCCGGATGGCGACATGGTCCTGCGCCGCAGCGCCTACCTGAAGGCGCTGCTCTCGAACGACTCGACCTCCAAGCGCAACCTCCGCGACGGCTTCAAGGAGGCCGACGAGTGGCTGGACAAGGAGGCCAAGAACCGCGAGAAGTACGACAAGGCCAAGGAGAAGGCCGAGAAGGAGAAGGACGCGGACAAGAAGAAGGCTGAGCTCGCCGAGCTCGGTGAGTACAAGCCCCTGCCGCCGAACATGAAGGGGCAGGCCTTCCTCGACCTGCGCGCCAAGAAGCTCGACCTCCTGGCCTCCCTCTCGAAGTCCGCCGACTACCTGCACTTCCTCGACGCCCTTGGCGATGAGGAGGTGAACTGGCACCTGCGCCTCAGCCTCTCCACCGAGTGTGACCTGTTCCATGTGAAGGACCGCATCGGTGAGAAGGGCGCCATGGTCATCATGGAGCCCGAGGTCACGCTGCACCCGGCCACCATGCGGCAGCGCAACCTCCCTGCGGAGTTCCACCGCGCGGGCGCCAAGCTCGTGCTGATCCCCCGCGCCGACAGCTCGGACGGGATGGAGTCCTGGCTGCGCGATGTCGGCGTGATGGTCGCAGCGGGCCTGGACCGTGACGCTGCCATTCAGGGGATGACCCACCATCCCGCCGCCCTGCTCGGTGTCGCTGAGCGGGTGGGGACGCTCGAGGTCGGGAAGGACGCCAACATGGTGATCCTCACCGGCGACCCCTTCGAGGCCGGCACCAAGGTGCTCGCCGTGATGGCCGGAGGCTCCGTGGTCTTCGGGGAGGACGAACTGTGATCAAGCTCAAGCTCAGCGCCCTGGCGCCCCTGACCCTGCTCCTCGCCGCGGCTCCGGCCGCTCTCGCCCTGGCCCCCGTCCCTCAGGACGACGACAGCGGGGATGTGGAGGAGGCCGAGGCCGAGGAGGACGGCGACCGCTGGATCCTGCTCCAGGGTGGCGATGTCTACACGGGCACCGGCGCTCTCCTGCGGGACGCCGATGTCCTCTGCAAGAACGGCAAGATCACCGAGGTCGGCTACGACCTGCTCGCCCCCGAGGGCGCGGAGCTGCTCGAGATCTCCGGCTACCGTGTGTACCCCGGCCTGGTGGCCCTGGAGTCACGGGGCCTGTTCGGCGGGAGCGGCTCCCTCAACGACTCGGTAGATCCCTTCAACGAGTCGATGACCTACGCGGTCGCCAGCGGCATCACGACCGCCGTGAACGGCTCGGAGGTGGGCAAGCTCAACCGAGGCCGCTTGGAAGGCGTCCTCGTGAAGCGGCGCACCTTCGTGGGCCTGAGCTACTCGGTGTCCAACCCGTCGGGGCGGGTGAGCCTGCGTGAGAAGCTCGACGGCGCCGCGGCCTACCTGCGCGAGTACCGCAAGTGGCAGGTCCAGGTCCGCTCCAACAAGGACCTCAAGGAGCCCAAGAAGAGCGGTGTCGACTCCAATGTCCTCGCCGTGCTCGAGGGTCGGGCGCGCGCACTCTTCAGCGCCGACGACCAGCAGGACCTCATCGCGATCGCTCAGCTGGCCCAGGAGTACGGCTTCCGGCCCGTGATCCGCGGCTGCCGAGAGGGCTGGATCGTGGCGGACGAGCTCGGGCGCGCGGGCGCCTTCGCCATCGTCGAGGCCCGCGATCGGCGCTCCAAGAACGAGGCCCTCGTGCGGCCCGGTGGCTCCTCCATCGAGAACGCCGCCATCCTCCATCAGCACGGCGTGCAGGTGGCCGTGCTTCCGAGCTCGACCGGCATCAGCCTGGGCGGCATCGTGGGCCGCGACATCATGCACATGCCCACGGAGGCGGCCTTCGCCGTGCGCGGCGGCCTCCCCGAGGACGCGGCGGTGGCGTCGATGACCACCGTCCCCGCGAGGCTGCTGGGTCTTGGCCATCGCCTTGGCACCATCGAGCCGGGCAAGGATGCTGACCTGATCATCACCGACGGAGACCTCCTCCACTACCGCACCTTCGTGCAGTGGGCGCTGGTGGGTGGCCGAGTGGTCTACGACAAGGAGGCCGAGCTCTACTTCGCCCACATCCGTCCGCGCCCCGACGCGGAGCTCGCCCCGGAGAGTCCCGTGGATCCGGGCGAGGAGGAGGTCGTCGAGCCCCCCGCGCCGGAGGGTGAGGAGCCCGGCGAGGCTCCGGCCGAGGGCGAGGGCTCGGACGGCTGAGGCCTCGAACCTGTCGCCACCCCGGGGACCTCACTCGGGAACGGTCGCGCGGCCCGTGCAGGAGTTCCTGCGCGGGCCGCTACACTTCGCTCCATGCCGCTGCGCCACCTGCTGCGCGTCCTCGGGGATGAACCCAAGGACGCCCGGAACCTCACTCGCGAGGAGGCCTTCAGGGCCATGACCTCGATCCTCTCGGGGGGTGAGTCCGAGATCACGGTCGGCGCGTTCCTGATGGCCCTGCGCTGGAAGGGGTTCACCGTGGAGGAGCTGACGGGTTTCGCGCAGGCGGCGCGAGCCCAGGCCCGGATCCCCTGCCGCGATGTGCCCGGCCTGGTCACGGTGTGCCCGCCCCACGACGGCCAGGCGCACCATCCGCCCCTCGATGCGGTGGCAGCCCTGGTCGCCTCGGCGGCTGGCGCGCGCGTGCTCCTCGTGACGGATCGGGGTGTTCCGCCCCTGCGCGGCCTCACGGCGGCCAATGTCCTCGAGGGCCTTGGACTCTCGATGACCTGGGACCCCAGCGAGGCCGAGGACTGGGTGGTGAAGGGCGGCTTCGCGTGCCTCGCTGCCACGGGGATGCTGCCCGGCCTGCTGCACACGCGGCGGGTGCGCAAGGACCTGGTGCTGCGCACGCCGCTCTCCACTCTCGAGAAGCTCCTGGCCCCCGCCCACGGGGCGGTCGTCCTTGGTGCCATGGGCGGGCCCGTCCTGGGGACCGCGGTGGAGGTCATCCAGGCCCTGGGCCACCCCCGCGGCGTCGCCGTCCAGGGCGTCGATGGCGGCGTGGTGCCCTGGGTCGCTCGCAGGACGCGCGGCGTCGGCATCGAGGATGGGCACCTGGTGCCCGTGGTCGTGGAGCCCACCGACTTCGGCTTGGAGCACGACAGTGAGCCGGAGCTGCCCATGTACGGGCCGCCCGAGGACGACGAGGGGGCCTGCGACAACCCTGCCCTGGTGGAGACGACGCAGGCCATCGCCAAGAGCGTGCTGGCCGGCGACCGCGGAGTCGCCCACGACGCGGTGGTGCTCGGCGCGGCGGTGATCCTCAAGGCGGGGGGGCAGGCGCTCACCCTGGCGGAGGGTGTCGACCAGGCTGCGGCAGCGCTGGACAGCGGCGCGGCGCGCGAGCGCGTCGAGCAGCTGAAGGGGCTCCTCGACGGCTGAGTGCATGGGGCCGATCGATGAGGACATCGTGGCGGCGGTCGACCTGGGGTCGAACAGCTTCCACATGGTGATCGCCCGCGAGGTCGAGGGGCAGCCGGTCATCATCGACCGCCTTCGCGAGCGCGTTGCTCTCGCGGAGGGCCTCAATCCCGACGGCACGCTCGACGCCGCAGTTCAAGATCGTGCCCTGGCCTGCCTGGAGCGCTTCGGCCAGCGCCTGCGGGGGGTCTCGCGCCAGCGCATCCGCGCCGTGGGCACGGCGACCTTTCGCAAGGCGCGCGCTGCGGAGGACTTCCAAGACCGGGCCGAGACCGCTCTCGGCCATGAGATCGAGATCCTGGGCGGTCGCGAGGAGGCGCGCCTGGTCTACCTGGGCGTGTCCCACAGCCTGCCCGGGGGGGACGAGCAGCGCCTCGTGATCGACATTGGCGGCGCGAGCACGGAGTGCATCGTCGGCCGCCGCTTCGAGTCCCTGCTCGAGGAGAGCCTGGCCATGGGCTGCGTGACCTTCACGCGGAGGTTCTTCCCCGAGGGGCGCCTGACTGCGAAGGCGTTCAAGCGCGCGCGCCTCGAGGCAGAGCTGCAGCTGGAGCCGGTGGAGGCCGCACTCGAGCGAGCGGGCTGGGAGGTGGCCGTGGGCTCCTCGGGGACGATCCAGGCCGTGGCCTCCATCCTGCAGCAGCAGGGCTGGTCGGACGGAGCCATCACGCGCTCGGGTCTTGAGGAGCTGAGAGTGGCGCTGCTGGAGGCCGGCGAGGCTGAGGCTCTCGACCTCGACGGGCTCAAGGCCGATCGGCGGCCGGTCATCGCTGCCGGGGTCGCGATCCTGGAGGGCCTCTTCCGCATCCTCGGAATTCAGACCCTCCAGCCCTCGCCAGGCGCCCTCCGCGAAGGCCTCCTGTACGACCTGCTGGGCAGGATCCACCAGGAGGATGTGCGCGGCTCGTCGGTGATCGCCTTCGGAGCCCGCCTAGGCGTGGATGAGAAGCAGGGGGCCCGCGTCCTGGCCACCGCGACCGCTCTCTTCGATCAGGTGGCCGAGCCCTGGGGTCTCGAGGCCGACCACCGCGACCTCCTCTCCTGGTCGGCCTGGCTGCACGAGGTCGGCCTCGCCGTGTCGTTCAGCGGCTTCCACCGCCACGGCGCTTACCTGCTCGAGCACGCGGACCTCACTGGATTCTCGCGCGACGAGCAGCGCCGCATCGCCGCCCTCGTCAGGCAGCATCGCCGCAAGCTGAGGCCCGAGCTTCTGCGGGAGTTCTCGGAGGAGCTGGAGGATGTGCTCATGCGGCTGCTCGTTGTCCTGCGCCTCGCCGTGGCCCTTCACCGGGGGCACCGCCACCACGAGGTTCCGGTACCCGAGGCGCAGGTCGGCAAGGACCGCGAGCGGCTGACGCTGCGGTTCCAGGAGGGCTGGCTCGAGGAGCACCCCCTCACCAACGAGGACCTGGAGCGTGAGTGCGAGGCCTGGACCGAGGTGGGGCTGGACCTACGCGTCCGGTGAGCAGAGCGCGGTCAGCAGCTGCTCCTGTGGGTGGTCCAGCCCGAGCTCGCCGGCGGGGTCGGTGTGCACATAGGACCCGTCGGGTTGCATGACCCACGCCTGGATGTCGTCGCGGAGGTAGTTGATGAGGTCCTCGTGCATCATGCGCGCGCGCAGCACCGGATCCTCGATCGGGAAGCACGACTCGACCCTGCGGATCAGGTTGCGGCTCATCCAGTCCGCGCTGGAGCAGTACACACGATTCGCACCGCCGGCGCGGAACCAGTAGATGCGGCTGTGCTCGAGGAAGCGCCCCAAGATCGAGCGCACGGTGATCGTCTCGGACAGGCCCGGAACGCCGGGACGCAGGCAGCACGCCCCGCGGATGACCAGATCCACCCTCACTCCTGCCTGCGAGGCTCGGTAGAGAGCTTCGATCACGCCGACCTCGGTCAGTGCGTTCAGCTTGGCGACGATGCGGGCGTCCTCTCCGCGGAGCGCCGCCTCGGCCTCGGCGTCGATCAGGTCAATGAGGGACCCGTGCATTGTGAAGGGGCTCTGCAGGATCTTCTGCAGGGGTCGCGCCTCGCCCAGACCGGTGAGCTGGAGGAACATCTGGTGCACGTCCTCGCCGAGCGCCGGGTCCGCGGTGAGCAGCGAGAGGTCCGTGTAGGCGCGCGCGGTGCCGACGTGGTAGTTGCCGGTGCCCAGATGGCAGTACCGGCGCAGCTGCTCGCCCTCGCGGCGGACGATCATCAGCATCTTGGAGTGGGTCTTGTAGCCCACGATCCCGTAGACAACGCTGGCGCCCACCTCCTGCAGCCGGGTTGCGAGAGCGATGTTGCGCTCCTCGTCGAAGCGCGCGCGCAGCTCGATGACGGTTGTGACCTGCTTGCCCGAGCGTGCGGCCTGGACCAGGGCCTCGATGATCGGTGAGTCGCCGCCGACGCGGTAGAGCGTCATCTTGATCGCCAGCACCTGCGGGTCCTCGGCGGCCTTCCGCAGCAGCTCGACCACCGGGAGGAACGACTCGTAGGGGTGGTGCAGCAGCAGGTCGCCGCTGCGGATCACGGCCATGGGGTCCTCGGCGCTCGCGAGGCTGCGCGGAAGGGCCGGGGTGAAGGGCGCGTAGCGCAGGTCCGGCCGCTCGAGCAGGTCGAGGATCGAGGACAGGCGGTGCAGGTTGACGGGGCCGTCAACGCGGTAGAGGTCCGCCTGATCGAGGTCGAAGTTCTCGAGCAGGAACTGGGCCAAGTCGTCGGGGCAGTCCGCCGGGACCTCCAGCCGGACCGCCTCGGCGAACTGGCGCTCGCGCAGCTCGCCCTGGAGAGCCTGCAGTAGGTTCTCCACCTCCTCCTCGTCGACCCACAGGTCGCCGTTGCGGGTCACCCGGAACTGGTGGCACTCGTGCACCTCCATCCCCGGGAACAGCTCCGAGATGTGGGCATGGACGAGGGAGGAGAGCAGTACCAGGTCCATGCCGCTGGCGTCCGCGTCCGAGGGCATGGAGAGGACCCGCGGCAGGGCACGAGGCACCTGTACCACGGCGATGTCTGCGTCGCGCTCGTACGCGTCGTGGCCCGAGACCACGACGATGAAGTTGAGCGACTTGTTCTGGATGCGGGGGAAGGGGTGTGCCGGGTCGAGCCCCATGGGGGTCATGACCGGTAGCACCTGCTCGCGGAAGTAGCGCTCGGCCCAGGCCTGTTGATCGTCGCTCCACTCGCTGCGCCGCACGATGCGGATGCCCTCGCTCGCGAGCTCGGGGAGCAGGACCTCGTTCAGGGCCTGGTACTGGGCCGCGACGAGAGAGCGAGCGCGCACCGCGACCTCCTCGAGGGTCTCTTGCGAGGTCCGACCGTCGAGGGTGCGCTTCCTCACGCCGTGCAGCACCTGCTCCTTGTGCGAGGCCGCGCGGACCTCGAAGAACTCATCGAGGTTCGTGGACGAGATCGTCAGGAAGCGCAGGCGCTCCAGCAGCGGGATCCGGGTGTCCAGGGCCTGCTGCAGGACGCGGTGGTTGAACTCGAGCAGGGACAGGTCCCGGTTCACGAAGCGGCTCTCGAGGGGGCTGCCCTCGTCGGTCACGCTCTGCGTTGCGGGGTCCATCTGCTCGGTGTCCATCCAGTCCAGGGTCGCGCCTGAGGCGCTTCCCGGGGATCAAGAGTCCGTGAACGGAACTATCGGCGCGCCCCGGGGACCGTCCTGAGACGGTGGTGGCGGATCGGATCCCCCACGAGGCCCGACAGACGCGCCACCTGGGGAGACACCAGGGTCAGCCCGAGGGCTTCCAGAGGCTCCTCGAAGAGGGGCAGCTCCTCGTCGGTGGTGGTCACCAGGGCCGGGGGGACAAGCGCTCCCAGAGCGGTCACGAGCAGCCGCCTGGCCCGCTCGCGCTCGGCCTTGGGGTGCCCGCCGCCCACGGCCTCAGGGCCACCCTGGCGGCGGTAGAGACGGTCGTGCAGGGCCGGGAAGGCCACCGGGTCGGTGAGCACCGAGACCAGCCAGAGGTGGTCGACTTGGCCGGTCTCCCCGGGGCGCATGGGGGCGTCCGTGATGCGGGGGACGGGACGACCGCTGGCCTCGTGGGCGGCCGCCATCGCGGCGCCGAGCTGGTCGAGTTCGGCGCCCGGCAGGCCGTGCACCGTGACCTTCCGTCCGAGCCCGACTGTCTCGAACAGCAGCGGCGCGAGCTCCGCGACCCCCGCGCCCACATACAGGCTGCGGCCCTTCGCAGCGAGCAGCTCGCCGAGGTCACCCGCGAAGAGCAGTCCCGCGTCGCGGATGGCATCCAGCCGCTCGTCCGAGAAGAAGCCCCTGGCGTCACCTTCGCAGTAGACGGGCTCGAGGGCGGCCCAGTCGATGGCGGCCTCGGCCGCGCCGAGGGCTGCGGCGAAGAGCTGGGGGTCGAAGGTCGTCATGCGGTCTCCAGGGTGGCGCGAACCTCAGCCAGGGCGGCTGGCTCGCCGAAGAGGAGCAGCCGATCGCCCTCCTCGATGCGGGTCGCGCCGCGGGGCACGAGGGTGGCGCTGCGCCGGCGGATGGCGGCGATGAGGCATCCGTCGGGGAGGCGCAGGTCGCGCAGCTGGAGGCCCGACCAGCTCGCGGCGAGCTGGCCTGGTCCCACGCGCAGGGACAGGTAGCGGTCGTCCCTCAGGAACACCTCGCGAAGCTGCATCTCGTTCTGCGCCGAGCGCCACATGTCCTCGAAGTCCTGCTGGTCGATGCGGCTGGCGAGCTGCGCCAGCATGCGCAGGTGCCGCGCCGGGTCCGAGCGCGGGGACACGAGGAAGAAGGCCGCGTGGACCTGCTCGGTGAGCTCGGAGCGCCCAAACACATCCCCCGCGACGAACTGGAAGTCGCTGCGCACGCGCACGAGGACCAGCAGGGGCTGGTCCAGGTCGTCGAGGTGCATGTGGGGGAGGGCGATGCCCTTGGCGACGGGCGTTGCGCCGGTCTTGGTCCCCTCGGTGAAGCCGTGCTCGAAGGTCGCCGCGTCCCGTCCGGTCTTGCCGGCGAGCAGCAGGGAGACCTGTCGGATGAGGCGGTCGAAGTCCGAGACCTCCTCGAGGTCCAGGACAAGAGACTCGAGCACGACCTCCTCGAAGGGGTCCTCGCTGCGCAGCCCCTTCTCCTTCAGGATGCCGCGCAGCTCCGTGTCGAGGGCCTCGTGGCGGGCCTCGCCCAGCCGCGCGAAGACGTGGTAGATCGCGCCTCGGCGCTCCACTCTGCGCGCGCCGTAGCTGCGGTACCAGGCGACTCCGGCCGTGATCAGGCCCAGGCTGAACAGGGTGGGCAGCCACCCCATCTGGAAGATGAGCAGGAACGGGGCGACCATCCCGACGAGCGGCACCCACGGATAGAGCGGGGACCGGTAGCCAGGGTCGTAGCTGTCCAAGCCGCTCTCGCGCATGACCACGACGGCGAAGCACAGCAGCGCGAACATCAGCAGCTGGAAGGCGCTGGCGAGCTTGGCGATCTTGAGCGGGTCCAGCAGCAGGACCACGGCCACGATGACCAGCACGGTCAGCGCGATGGAGCGCAGGGGCGTCCCACGCGAGTCCAGCTTGCAGAGGGCCGGGGGGACCAGCTCGTCGCGCCCCATGGCGAGGGGGTAGCGCGAGGCAGCGAGGATGCCTGCGTTGGCGACGGAGAAGAACGCGAGCATCGCTCCAATGCTCACCACCAGGCGTCCCACCCGACCGCCAAGGACCTCGGCGGCGCTGGCCATGGGCGTCATGTCCACGGCGAGGGTCTCCATGGGAAGGACGCCCACCATGACCACCGTGGCCAGCAGATAGACGGCGAGCGCGGTCCCCAGGGACAGGAACACGCCGCGCGGCAGGTTCCGCTCGGGGTCTGCGACCTCCTCGGCCACGCTCGCCACCTTGGTGACGCCCACATAGCTGATGTAGACCAGGCCGGCGGTGGCGAGGATCGCGTCGCTGCCCTTGCCGAGGAAGCCCTCGAAGTGCGACGGCTCGACCTGGGGCAGACCTCCGGCCAGGAAGATCGCCAGGACGACCAGCAGGCCCACGACCAGCAGCTGCTGGAAGCGTCCGGTCTTCGCGGAGCCCAGGGCGTTCAGGGCCCCGAAGGCCACGGCGAACCCCGCGGCCAGCAGCTTCATGACCCAGGGCGCAGGCTCGAAGAAGAGCGCCACATAGGCGCCCAGGCCCACCAGGGCGAAGCTCGTCTTCAAGGTCAGGGCGAGCCAGGTGCCGAAGCCCCCAATGGTCCCGAGCATCGGTCCGAGGCTGCGCTCCAGGAAGTAGTAGGAGCCCCCGGCCTTGGGCATGGCCGTCGCGAGTTCGACCGTGCACAGCATGGCCGGCACCAGGGGGATCGCCGCCAGGAGGTAGCTCAGCACGACCGCCGGCCCGGCCTGCCCCGCGGCCAGGCCGGGGAGCAGGAACAGCCCCGCGCTCAGGGTCGCCCCGGTCGCCAGGGCGTAGACGTCGAACAGGCCGAGCTTCTTCTCGAGCCCGCCGGGAGTGGGTGCTGCCATTGGTTGGGTCCCCGAGTGGGGCGGGGACCGGTTCGGCTGGGTCGGTGTCTGGCCTCAGCGATCCTCTGCGGCCGCCTTGTCCAGGCCCTTGCCCTGCCGAAGCAGATGATACGCGCCGGCCTCCATGGGACCGAACTCCTCGAGCTCGCCGCTGGGCCAGCGCACCGTGACGCTGGTCACGGGCCCCGCCTCCCCGAGCCCGAAGTGGGCCCTGGGATCGTTGCTGGCGAGGTAGGAGTAGGCTGGGTCGGCCAGTCGCCAGCGGACGCTCTCACCCTGGCCGATGCCGACCATGGCGCCCGGGATCTCCTTCCCGCGTTTGTCGTGCAGCGTGAAGCCGATCCACGCGCCGCTCGCCTCGTTGCGAAGGAGCTTCACGCGCGCGTCCAGGTCCGCGTAGACCACATCGATGTCGCCGTCGTTGTCCAGGTCCCCGAACGCCGCGCCGCGGCTCGTACCCAGCTCCTGGGAGACGACGCCGCCCCCGGGGATCTCCTGGAAGCGCGTGCCGCCGGCGCCGCGGAAGAGGTGGTTGGGCTCGGCGTAGGCGTCGTCGCTGAAGGTCTCGCCCTGCTTCCAGGCCTGGACCGCACCGTTGGCCACATACAGGTCGAGGGTTCCGTCCAGGTCGTAGTCGTGGAAGCCCATCCCGAAGCCCGTGAACTTGAGGCTCGTCGAGGTCATCCCCGTCGCGTTCGACTTGTCCGCGAACCGGCCGCGCCGGTTCATGTAGAAGGTGTTGGTCTCGCGGCGGAGGTGGGTCATGAACAGGTCGAGGTCACCGTCCTGGTCGATGTCCACCCACTGGACGCCCATCCCGGCCTCGGGCGTGCCGTTGCCATTCACCGCGCAGCCCAGCTGCAGGCCAACGTCCTCGAACTTGCCACGGCCCACGTTGTGCCAGAGGTTGTTCGGCGTGGCGTCGTTGGCCACATACATGTCGACCTGGCCGTCCTGGTCGTAGTCCCCCGGCGCAACCCCCAGGCCGTTGCCGAAGTTGATGTTGACCCCGCTGAACTGCGTGGAGTCCTGGTGGGAGGTGCGGCCCATCATGTACAGCGCATCCGGGCTCGGCGCGTTGTAGTTGTTCGGGCTGCAGTAGTCGCGCTCCGAGAAGTAGTTGAAGCAGGGCGTCTCGGTCGTGGCGCTCCAGAGGAGGTTGTTGGCTACGAACAGGTCGAGGTCGCGGTCGCCATCCACGTCGGCGAAGGCCGCGCTGGTGGACCAGCGGACATCTCCGGTGGCGCCCTCGGGGGTCACGTCCACGAAGCGCACCACGCCGTTCTCGTCGGGACCCTCGTTGCGGTAGAGCACATTGACGCCGACGTTGGTGACATACAGGTCCACATCGCCATCGCGGTCGTAGTCACCGCACGCCGCGCCCATGCCGTAGCCCGTGTCGCCGACGCCTGCCTCCTCGGTGACATCCTCGAAGCGCAGCTGGCCCTCGACGACGCCCAGGTTCCGGAACAGGCGGTTGCCGGGGTTGCCCTCGGGGGTGGTCTGGTCGGGGCCAGCGGGCAGCTTGCCCGACTGGATCAGGTACACATCCAGCAGCCCGTCCCCGTCGTAGTCCAGCAGGGCGACGCCGCCGCCCATGATCTCGGGGAACCAGAACTCACCCTCGCGGCCGGTCTGGTGCACGAAGTCGAGGCCTGCCTCGCGGCCCACCTCCGTGAACCACGGTCCGGGCGCGTCCTGGGGAGCGGCGACGAGGGAGAGCAGGAGGGGCGTGATCATTGGTTCTGAGCCTGCTGGATGGCCTGGTCGAGCTGCTGCCGGAAGCCCGCGAGCTGCGGGTCGTTGCCCGACACGGTGACGGCGCGGTCGGCAGCCACGCGGGCTGCGTCGTAGTCCTTGACGGTGAACTGGGCCCGGGCGAGGAAGACCCACGCCATGGGGTTCTCTGGCGAACGACGCGTGTGGGCCTCGGCGAACTTGACCATCTCGCGGGTGTTCCCCTGCTGGGCGTAGAGCTGCGCGAGGAGCTCGAGCATCTGCGGCTCGCGGCACCCGAGCAGGTGCGCGCGCTGCATCGCGGCCATCGCGGACTGCACCGTCTGCTGGGCGGCCTGAGGGTCGCTCGAGTCCATGCCCACGTACTCCACGAGGCCGCGGTAGTACCAGGCCCGTCCGATGTGCGGGGCGAGCTGGACGGCCTTCTCCGCGGCGGCGCGAGCCTGGTTGAGCAGGTCGCCGCGCTGGGCCGCGTTGGCCGGGTTGTTCTGCAGGTTGAGCAGCACGACGGCGAGATCCACGCGCGTCATGTACTCGTCCGGGGCCAGCTCGATGGACTGCTGGAGCACGGCCAGGGCCTGGTCGAAGGCACCGGTCTGCTGGTGGGCGCGGGCGATGAGGTTCAGCACCATGAAGTCGTCCGGGCGCTCGGCGCGGACGGCCTCGAGGGCCCGCAGCGCGCCGGCGGTGTCTCCTGCGGCGAGCTGGTTCTCCACATTCATCATCCGCTGGCCATAGCCGGCCTTCCACTCGGCCAGCAGCGGTCCGTGAGGGTCGGGTGGGAAGACGGGGAATGCGTTCAGGCCCAGCTGCAGCTGGAACTCGGCCTCGGTCTCGTTGCCGAGCTCGGCCAGGACGGTGCCCAGCAGGTAGCGCGCGTGGGCGTAGCCAGGGTTCAGCTCGAGAGCCTCGCGAAGGAGGATCTGCGCCTCCTCCCAGCGCTCCTGCTCCACGCGCACCTGGGCGAGTCCCACGCGGGACTCCGCGAAGCGGATCTCGCCGCCGAGCTGGGCCTCGGATGCGATCGCGCGCTCCCACGCCTTCCCGGCCTCGTCCACGAGGCCCAGGGTGAGCGCCGTGTCCCCGTGCCGCGCCTGGACCACCGCCGTGTTGGTCAGCTGATCGGAGGCGCTGCGGAAGACCTCCAGAGCCTTGTCCAGCTCCCCGGCTGCGTGCAGGCACACGCCCTGGCGGTAGAGCCACTCAGGCTTGTCCGGCAGCAGGGCGAAGGCCTGCGCGTAGCAGGGCTCGGCCAGGCTCCACATGGTGTTCGCCTCGTAGGCGATGCCGAGCTGGCTCCAGGCCTGGCCGCGGAGCGCCACGGCGCCCTCGCTCGCATCCTGGTTCGCGGCCTCCACGGCCGCGGCGGCACGCTCGATCGTGGCGACCACCTCGGCGTCCATGCGGGAGGCGTCCTCGAGGCGGACGGGGGGACGGGGATCGTCTGCCCCCGCGGGGCCGAGCCCGACCAGGAGCGTGAGGATGGCGTGGCTGGTGAGGGTCATGACAGGCGCTCCCTGGAGTCTATCCGTCGACCAGGGAGGCCTTCCCTCGCGAGCCCGAGGGCGCGAGAATCCCTCTGCGAAGCCCTCAGTGCGCGAGAATCGCAGCCACGGCGCCCGCGAGGAGCTCGGGCTGGGCGAGGTGCGGGCGCGTGGCACAGTCCACGGCGTGCAGCTCCGCCTTAAGGGTCGCGGCAGCGAGGGCGGCGGCGTCCTCCCCCTGGCGACCGTGGAGCACGGCGATGGGGCAGGTAGGGGGCTGCGCGGTGGCGGCCGGCGAGGCGTCCCTTGCCTGCTCGCTGCGGGCCGCGGCCAGCGTCGCGGGGCGCCGTCCGAGTGCCGCGATCAGGCGCTGCTCGTGGGCCGAGAGGTGCTCCACGAGGTCGCCGGGCACCGCTGCGCGTGGCTGGAGCCAGCGGGCCCAGCCGGTCGTGGCCAGGAGCGGCAACAGCGGGTCGCTCACCTTCCGCCTCTCCCCAGCGGGTGCAGCTTCGTCCCCCAGCGCGGGAGGATCGATGAGCATCAGGCCCACGACCTCGTGCGGGTACCTGCGAGCGAAGAGCAGGGCCCGCTCGGCGGCGTCGCGCTCGGCCACGAGGACCACGGGGCGGCCAGGTGCGGCGGCGCCGAGCAGCTGGTGCAGGAGCACGCAGGAGTCGTCCAGCCCGTGGGGCGTGGGGTCCTGGGCGCTCCAGCCCAGCCCGGCCCGGTCGTACTGCAGCACCGGACAGGTGCGCCCCAGCAGCTCGGCCGTGCGTCCCCAGTGCGTGCTCCACTCGCCCGCCGCGGCGTCGAGCACGGCGACCGGGCCCGTCTGCTGCCAGTCTCCGCGGAGCGCATAGTGGATGCGGATCCCGCCCAGCACCACCTGCCGGTCCGGCGCCGGGAAGCGACGCGCCTCCTGCCGAGGCCATGGGGGAGCGAGCGTCACGCCGGCCACCGCGAGCGCGGGAAGGGCGGAGAGCAGGAGTGGGGAGGCCATGGGGGAGAGCGAAGGTAGCGCAACGCCTCGCGAAGGGGCACGCGGGCCCGGCCGGAGCGCGCGCCCGCGACCGGCTGACGCGAGCTTCCCGCAGTCTCGGGCCCGAGACCGGGGATCGGGCGGGGGGTGCCTGCGAGCGGGGGGCTAGAATCGCCGCCCCCGGAGGGATTGACCGTGCAACTTGGATTCGTCATTGACCACTCGCGCTGCATCGGATGCCACGCGTGCACGGTCGCCTGCAAGTCGGAGAACGATGTCCCCCTGGGGAGCTTTCGGACCTGGGTGAAGTACACCGAGGTCGGCGAGTTCCCAGAGGTTCGCCGCGGCTTCTCGGTCCTGCGCTGCAACCAGTGCACTGAGGCCCCCTGCGTCGAGATCTGCCCCACGAGCGCCCTTGGCAAGGGTGCCAATGGCATCGTGGATGTGAATCCCGACCGCTGCATCGGGTGCAAGTCGTGCATGCAGGGGTGCCCCTACGACGCCCTCTACATCAACCCTCACTCGGGGACGGCGGAGAAGTGCCACTTCTGCGCGCACCGCACGGAGGTGGGCCTCGCGCCGGCGTGCGCGGTGGTCTGCCCGACCGAGGCGATCATCCCGGGGGACTTCGATGATCCGGACAGCGTGGTCTCGCGGATGCGTCGCGAGCACGACCTCGTGGCCCGCAAGACCGAGGCCGGCACGGGCCCCAATGTCTTCTACCGCGAGGTCACTCCGGCCGGCATCGACCCCGGTCAGACCAACCTCTCCAAGGGCTTCATCTGGTCCCAGAACCCGACCGGCGAGCGCTTCGATGCCGAGGCGTTCCGCGCTGCCAGCGAGCAGGCCCAGGCGCGAACGGTCTATGACGTCCCCCGCAAGCTGCTGTGGGGCTCGAAGATCACG
This sequence comes from Planctomycetota bacterium, assembly GCA_040265735.1. GTDB lineage: Bacteria > Planctomycetota > UBA1135 > UBA1135. The sequence continues at coordinate 26,019 of JBDQFW010000007.1, forward strand.
GGCTACCTGTGGACCAAGTCCATTGCGGGCGGCGCGCTCCCTGCGGCCCTCGCCGCGGCCCTGCTCGCGGGCAAGCCGGATCTCGTAGCGGCCGCGGGCTGGATGCCGGTCCTCGTGTCGCTCGTCTTCCTCGCGCTCACGGGCGGGCTGCTGGTGGCGGACCTCAAGCGTCCCGAGCGCTTCTGGTACCTGCTGCGCTATCCGAACTGGTCCTCGTGGCTGGTCCGCGGCACCTACTGCATCATGGCGTTCGGACTCGTGGCCTCCCTGGCGGGGCTCATGCTGCTCCTCGGCGACGGGGCGGGGTCCCTCGGCAAGCCGCTCCTCATCGCGGCCGCGCTGACTGGCGCCGCTACGGCCGGCTACACGGGGTACCTCTTCGGGCAGGCCAAGGGGCGCGTGCTCTGGATGCGCCGCGGGATGGCCCTCCACCTCGTCGTCCAGGCCGTCATGGCGGGCTCGGCGGCGCTGCTGCTGCTCGGCCCCCTGGGCCTCGGCGGGGGAGAGGACCTCGGCCAAGGTCTCGTGCAGCTCCTGCAGGGTTCGCTGGCCCTGCACCTTGTCTACACCCTCCTCGAGGGTCGCCTCAGCCCGCCCGGCCGCGAGGCCGAGTACCACCGCGCGTCGCGCCTCATCACCCACGGGCCCTACAAGGTCACCCACTGGGGCGTGGGCATCGTGGCCGGCGTGCTGCTGCCCCTCGCGCTGCTCATGAACCTTGAGCTGGCTCCGCTCGCGGGCCTGCTCGTGCTGGTGGGGCTGTGGGCGGAGGAGGACCTCCTCGTTCGCGCCGGCCAGGCCCTGCCGATCTCCTGACCCCTGCCTGAGAGACCTCCGTCATGACCGACACCGCTCCCTCCCCGCAGGATTCCTTCCGCCGCGAGTCCCCCTGGGAGCTCGCGGTCGGCCCGGGCCCCGAGCACTGGGACGACTGGGTCGAGCTCGACCCCAAGGCCTGGCCCAAGCGCAAGGAGAAGCACTACGCGATCGTTCCCACGATCTGCTTCAACTGCGAGTCCGCCTGCGGCCTCGTGGCCTTCGTCGACAAGGAGGACGGAGAGGTCAAGAAGTTCGAGGGCAACCCCGTGCACCCTGGCTCGCGAGGGCGCACCTGCGCCAAGGGTCCTGCGACGATCAACCAGGTCCAGGACACCGAGCGCCTGACCAAGCCCCTCAAGCGCGTGGGCAAGCGCGGAGAGGGTCGCTTCGAGGAGGCCTCCTGGGAGGAGGCCCTCGAGGACATCGGCGGGCGCATCCGCAAGGCCCTCGAAGAGGACCGCCACGAGGAGGTCATGTACCACGTGGGCCGTCCCGGCGAGGACCACTTCATCATGCGGATGCTCGAGGCGTGGGGCATCGATGGCCACAACAGCCACACGAACGTGTGCAGCGCCTCCGCGCGGCTGGGCTACACGCTCTGGTTCGGCGCGGACCGGCCTTCGCCGAGCTACGACGGCACGAAGTTCATCCTGCTGCTCTCGGCCCACCTCGAGACAGGCCACTACTTCAACCCGCACGCCCAGCGCATCATGGGCGCCAAGGAGTCGGGCGCGAAGATCGCCGTGGTCGATACGCGGCTCTCGAACACCTCGACCCACGCCGACAGGTGGATCTCGCCGTGGCCCGGGACCGAGGCGGCCATGCTGCTCGGGGTGGCACGCGAGCTCCTGCAGCGCGGCGCGGTGGACCGGGACTTCATGCGCACCTGGCTCAACTGGAGCGCCTGGCTGGAGGCCACGGACGCCGGCGGCCCGGGGACCTTCGAGCGCTTCCTCGAGAAGCTGGGCGAGGAGTACGCCCGCTACACGCCCGAGTTCGTGGCGGAGGAGTGCCGCATCCCGGCCGACACGGTGGCCTACCTGGCGGACCAGATCGCCGCGGCCGGCTCGCAGTTCGCCAGCCACCTCTGGCGGAACACCGCCGCGGGCAATGAGGGGGGCTGGATGGTGGCGCGTGCGCTGCTGCTGCTGCACGCGCTGTCCGGCTCGGTGGGGACCCCGGGCGGCCTGAACCCGAACAGCTGGGACAAGGTCGCACCCAAGCCCAGCGAGAACCCCGGCCCTCACAGCCGCTGGAGCGAGGTGCTCTTCCCCAAGGAGTACCCCCTCGCTCACTACGAGATGAGCTTCCTGCTGCCGCACCTGCTGCGGCACCAGGACGCCAAGGTCGATGTCTACTTCACGCGCGTCTACAACCCCGTCTGGACCAACCCCGACGGCTGCTCGTGGATCGACATGTTCGAGGAGGAGGGGCGCATCGGCTGCCATGTGGCCCTGACCCCCACCTGGAACGAGAGCGCGCAGTGGGCCGACTGGGTGCTGCCCATGGGCCTCGGCCCCGAGCGGCACGACCTCATGAGCCAGGAGACCCACGCGGGGACCTGGATCGGCTTTCGCCAGCCGGTGGGTCGCGAGTACGCGCGGCGCACGGGGCAGGACCCGCAGTCCACGCTCGGCACCAACCCGGGCGAGGTCTGGGAGGAGGCCGAGTTCTGGATCGCGCTGACCTGGAAGATCGACCCGGACGGCTCCCTCGCGATCCGCCGATGGTACGAGTCCAAGCAGCGGCCCGGCCAGCCGGTCTCCATGGACGAGTACTGGGGGGACATCTTCGAGAACTCCGTGCCGGGCCTCCCGGACGCGGCGAAGGCCGAGGGCCTCGAGCCCCTCGAGTACATGCGGCAGCGGGGCGCCTTCGCAGTCCCCTACAAGGGGCAGCGCCGCTACGACAGCCCGGGCGAGAAGCTCACCCTCGAGGATGGCCGCAAGGTCGCGGGCTTCGAGACGCGCTCGGGCCTGCTCGAGTTCTTCGCCGACTTCATGGACGACTGGGGCTTCGGCGACCAGGCCATCCCCGGCTACATCCAGAGCCAGGTGCACCACAGCACCCTCGACTTCGATGCGGGCGAGCGCGCGCTCCTGCCGACCTTCCGCCTGCCGACCCTGATCCACACGCGCTCGGCCAACGCCAAGTGGCTGCAGGAGATCAGCCACACCAACCCCCTCTGGGTGAACCCCAAGGACGCCAAGGCCCTCGGCCTCGAGCAGGGCGGCCTCGCGCGCGTGAACACCGAGATCGGCTACTTCGTCGTTCGCGTGTGGGTCACCGAGGGCATCCACCCGGGCGTCGTGGCCTGCTCACACCATGTGGGCCGCTGGCGCCTGCACCGCGAGGTGGGAGGTCAGAAGATGGCCTCCGCCCTCGTTGAGCACACCCGCGACGGCTCGCGGCACCTCTTCCGTCAGGCCAAGACCGTCGAGGCCTTCGAGGATCGCGACCAGGACATGGGGCAGATCCACTGGAACGAGGTCGGGGTGAACCAGAATCTGACCTTCCCGGTCCAGCCCGACCCGGCGAGCGGCATGCACTGCTGGCACCAGAAGGTGCGCGTGGAGGCAGCCCGCCCGGACGATCGCTACGGCGATGTTTGCGTCGACACGGACAAGAGCCGCCAGGTCTTCGAGCGCTGGCTCGAGAAGACCCGTCCGGCCTCCGGGGACCTCAGGCGCCCCCTCCACCTCAAGCGCCCCAACCGCCCGGTGGACGACGCCTACCGCATGTCCTGAGCCGGACTCTCCGGCTCCCGAGCTCTGCAAACTCACACCCGCTTCACCATGAACCCGACTCGTCTTCTGGGCCTCGGCCTCCTCTCGCTCGTTGGCCTCCAGGCCGATGCCCTTGCTCAGGGGCTAGGCCCCTCCTGGGACGCGCTCACCCTGCGGGCTGAGTCGCCGAGCATCTTCAACTCGGACCTCGACACCGAGTTCGACGCGTTCACCCTCGAGTACTCGACGCGCTCCGGCGACACGGGGCTCCTCCAGGTCGAGCTTGGCCGCGCGAAGGGCGCCGGAGCGACGCTCCTCGAGCTCCGGCCCGGCTGGCTGCTGTCCTCCGTCCCGACCACGGACATCTTCCTCAGCGGCGCCCTCGGTACGGCTCTCGTCGATGACGATCTTGGAGAGGGCCTCGACGAGAACTTCTTCTGGGGGGCCGACCTCGGCCTGCGCTCGCGCCCGAACGCGTCCTTCGACCTGGGGGCGAGCCTCGAGTACCGGCGCCTCCAGGAGTTCGATGTGGACGGCACCGCGCTGAAGCTGCAGGCCTTCTACTACGCCTCCGAGAGCTTCGCGATCACCTTCGAGGAGCGCCTGGCGCTGGACGACGAGTTCTTCGACGACCTCGAGCCCTTCCAGACCCGAGTGGGCCTGCGCTTCGAGTTCTAGGCGCACCGCCGCGTGCTCTTCGAGGCCCCGCATCGGACGCTCCGGTGCGGGGCCTCGCGCGCTCGAGGGTGAGCCTCAGAGGGCTCGATCCGGTGCGAGGAAGTCGAGGTCGAAACGGCATGGGTGTCCCGTCGCGAGGTCGGCGAGGGCCTCACCCAGGGCAGGCGTGAGCTTGAAGCCGTGGCCTGAAAGGCCGGCCGCGAGGACAACTCCTGGCAGGCCCGGCGCCGGTCCGACGAGGAATTGCTCGTCGGGGGTGCAGGTGTAGAGACAGGTGCGGGCGGCGGTGAAGCCGGCCTCCGAGGCCGGGAGCCAGGCACGCGCGGCGTCGGCGAGGCGCTCGAGCTCGTCCGGTCGAGGGGGCGGCTGGGCGTGCGCGGGGTCGACGACCTCCGTGGTCCCGTGGAGGGCGACCTTGGTCCAGCTGGGCTGCTCAGCGCGCGGGTCCGAGGGGATCCCGTAGAGCGCGGGCCCCTCGGCTCGGCAGAGGAACCAGCAGGGCAGGTCGCTGGGCCCATGGTCGCGCCCGCCCTCGACCCAGGCCTGCACCTGGCGCGTGACGCGCAGTCTCGGCCGCAGCTCCGGCACGAGGCGCGCGGTCCAGGGACCCGCGGCCAGCACGACCCGCTCCACCTCGAGGGTGCCGTCCTCGGTGTGCAGGCGCACGCTCGAGGCCAGGGGCTCCAGGTCCAGGATGGCCCCTCCCTCGCGCACCGCCGCGCCGTGCTGGACGGCGTCACGCAGCGCTGCGGCCACGGCCGCCTCGGGGCGCACGAACCCGCCGCCGGGCTCGAACAGGCCCGCGTGCTCGGGCCCCGGGCGCAGGGCAGGCCAGCGCGCGCGGATCGCGGCAGCATCGAGCTCCTCCACCGGCAGGCCGTGCTGGCGCGCGGCCTCGCGGCTGGCCCGCAGCACGGGTCCGTCTGCCGGCTCCGCGATCAGGGTCCCGCAGCGCTCGAGCAGGGGCACTCCCAGGTCGCGCTCGAGCCGCCCGAAGTCCTCGGTCGAGGCCAGCAGCATCGGCACATAGCCTGGATGCTCGAAGTAGGCGTGCCGGAACACGCGGGTCCCACCGTGGCTCGAGCCCCGGGTGTGGCCCAGCTCGAACTGCTCCAGCCCCACGGCCCGCACTCCGCGCCGCGCCAGGGCCCGCAGGGCGAAGGCGCCCACGCCCCCGAGGCCGAGGACGGCCACCTGCGGCTTCGACCCCATGGCGCTGGACCGTCTCGCGGCGCGGCTCCCGGGCTCAGTAGTTCTTGGCGAACAGCACGCGCTGGGCGCTGGGCTTGCCGGTCTTGATGCAGGTCCCCGGGGAGGCGTCGTAGCCCTCGCTGGCGAGCGGAACGCAGCGCAGGGTGGCCTTCGTGGCCTCCTTGATGGCGAGCTCGGTCTCGGTCGTGCCGTCCCAGTGGGCCCACACGAACTTCGAGCCGCCGTCGGCGAAGACGGCCTCGAACTCCTCCCAGGTGTCCACCTCGACCTCGTTGGCCTTACGGAACGCCAGGGCGCGGTCGAGCAGGAATTTCTGGAAGGCGTCCAGACGCTTGCCGACCTCGACCCCGAGGTCGTCCCAGGACAGCAGCTCCTTCACCGGCTTGCCGCGCTCGTCCGTCTCCGAGATGCGCATCTTGCACATCACCGCCCGCTGCTCGAGGTCGCGCGGGCCAAGCTCCAGCCGCATCGGCACGCCCTTGCGCTCCCACTCGAAGTACTTGGCGCCGGGCTTCATCCCGTCGCGCTTGTCCACCTCGACGAAGAGGCCGTCGTCGCGCAGGTCCTGGGCGATCTTGTCGGCGGCCTCGAGGACCGCGGCGCGCTCCTCGTCCTTGCGGTAGATGGGGACGATGACCACATGGATCGGGGCGACCCGCGGCGGCAGCACGAGGCCGTCGTCGTCCGAGTGGCTCATGATCAGGGCTCCGATCAGGCGCGTGGAGACGCCCCAGCTGGTCTGCCAGACATACTCCCGCTCGCCCTGCGCGTTCTGGAACATGACATCGAAGGCCTTGCCGAAGTTCTGGCCGAGGTCGTGGCTCGTGCCACACTGCAGCGCCTTGCCGTCCTGCATCATCCCCTCGACGGTGCGCGTCTCGAGGGCGCCGGCGAAGCGCTCGTTGGCGCTCTTCACACCGCGGATGACCGGCACGGCGAGGACATCCCACATGTGGTCGCGGTAGACATCCAGCATGCGCTGCACCTCCTCCTGCGCCTCCTCGTGCGTCGCGTGGGCGGTGTGACCCTCCTGCCAGAGGAACTCGCCGGTGCGCAGGAACATGCGCGTGCGCAGCTCCCAGCGCATGACATTGGCCCACTGGTTGATGAGCAGGGGCAGGTCGCGGTGGCTGTCGATCCACTTGCTGAAGAAGTGGCCGATGATGGTCTCGGAGGTCGGCCGGATCACATAGGCCTCCTCGAGCTCCTTGCCTCCGGCGTGGGTCACGACCGCAAGCTCGGGAGCGAAGCCCTCGACGTGCTCGGCCTCCTTCTGGATGAAGCTCATCGGGATGAGCAGCGGGAAGCAGGCGTTCTTGTGGCCGGTCGCCTTGAAGCGTCGGTCGAGGTCGCTCTGGATCGCCTCCCAGACGGCGTAGCCGTGTGGCCGGATGACCATGCAGCCCTTGACGACATTGGCCGGCTCGGCGAGCTGGGCCTGGGCGATGACGTCCTGGTACCACTGGGCGTAGTCCTCGGAACGGGGGGTGATGCGGGCTTCCGACATGGTCTTGGGGGCTCGATTCGGGTCGCCAGCGTGGCTCTCCCGAGCGGAGAGGTTAGGTGAGGGGCCGGGGGGCGTCCACAGGGCCTCGATGGGGGGCTCCGAGCCGGTCGATCGCGGCCTAAGATGGGGTCCTGCATGGGCCCCTCGAGCCCTGCCCAAGGACCATGACCCAGCTCGACATCCGCCCCGAGATGACCATGGAGGAGATCCTCCAGGCCGCCCCCTCCGCCCAGCGGGCCCTCTTCCAGCGCTACCACATCGGCGGCTGCAGTGCCTGCGGCTTCCAGCCCACGGACACGCTCGCCCAGGTCGCCAAGGACCACAACATCCTCGACATCAAGGACATCGTGAACACGATCGTCACGGCCCACGAGCTGGACGGGAAGATCCAGGTGCCGGCTGCGGCGGTGCGCGAGTGGCTCGCGGCCAACGAGGAGTTCTCGTTCATCGACGTCCGCACCCCCGACGAGCGCGGGGAGGACCTGGTGGCCGAGGCGGAGATCCTCGACTACAGCGACTCCGGCAAGTACATGGGCCTGCCCAAGGACCGCAAGATCGTGTTCCTGTGCGTGGACGGCGGACGCTCCCTCGATGTGGCGAGCTACTTCATCGGGCACCAGTTCACGCAGGTCTTCTGCCTCGAGGGCGGCGTCGCCGGCTGGCGCGCCTGAGGATCACCCGGCCTCTCCAGGAAGTCCGTTCTTGTTGGGGGCGGGCTCCCGCGCTCGATTCCTGCCGGTTTCCCGGCGTGTTTCGGCCCTTGGAGGGGTGGACAGATTTTCGGATCTCGCTTACCTTCCACCCGTCGGGTTCGCCCGACCCGGGGCATCTCCTGCC
>JBDQFW010000008.1:0-33098 GCA_040265735.1 Planctomycetota bacterium
AAGCCCCAGGGCTTCAAGCGCCGCAAGCGCAAGGGCTTCCAGGGCGACAAGGGACCGCTGAAGCCGGCGGCCCTGCGCATCGACTACGACGCCCTGCCCCGCGAGCTCGACGCCGAGGGGATGGAGGAGCTGCTCGAGTCCCTCCCCAAGACCCGCAAGAAGAAGGCGCCGCCGGAGGTGGACCACGACGAGCTGCTCGCCATGCACCTCAACGAGATGCACGAGCTCGCCGAGGAGCTCGAGCTGGAGGACTTCCACGGCCGCAACCGTCGCGAGGCCATCTGGGAGATCACGCACCACCGGCTCCAGACCCGCGTCCCGGTCAAGGTCCGCGGCGTGGTGGACGTGTGGGACAACAAGCACGTCTTCCTGCGCACCGCGTTCACGGACTACATGCCCGCCGAGGAGGACGTCTTCGTCCCCCACTCGATGGCCGATGAGTTCGGGATGGCCAAGGGCATGACCCTCGAGGGCTACCTCCGGCCGGTGGGCGAGGGCGAGAAGTACTTCTGCTTGTCCGAGCTGACCGCCATCGATGGCGGCGAACCCGAGGACGCCCAGGGCCGCGCCGGCTTCAAGGAGCTCGTCCCGCTCTACCCGGAGCAGCGGATCATGCTGGAGGGCACCGAGGACAACCCCCTCGAGATGCGCATCGTGGACCTGATCGCCCCCATCGGGCGCGGCCAGCGCGGGCTCATCGTCGCCCCCCCGCGGACGGGCAAGACGGTGCTGCTGCAGATGCTCGCCAAGTCCATCGTGCGCAACGCCCCTGACGCGCACCTCTTGATCCTGCTGGTGGACGAGCGCCCCGAGGAGGTCACCGACTTCCAGCGCTCGATCGTCGGGGACAAGGTCGAGGTGGTCTCCTCGACCTTCGACGAGCCGGCCGCGCGGCACATCCAGGTGGCCGAGATGGTCATCGAGAAGGCCAAGTGCATGGTCGAGGCCGGCGAGGACGTCGTGATCCTGCTCGACTCGATCACGCGCCTGGCGCGCGCCTGCAACACCGAGGCGCCGAGCAACGGAAAGCTCCTCTCCGGCGGCCTGGAGGCCACCGCCCTGCAGTTCCCCAAGCGCTTCTTCGGCGCCGCGCGGAACATCGAGGAGGGCGGCTCGCTCACGATTCTCGGCACGGCCCTCATCGAGACCGGCTCGAAGATGGACGAGGTGATCTTCGAGGAGTTCAAGGGCACCGGCAACTCCGAGATCGTCCTGGACCGGCGCCTCTCCGACCGGCGCATCTTCCCCGCCATCGACATCAACCGCTCGGGCACCCGCAAGGAGGAGCTGCTCTTCACCACCGAGGAGATCGAGCGCGTCTGGATGCTGCGCAAGGTGCTGAACGAGCTCGATCCGGTCGAGGCCATGGAGATGCTGATCTCCAAGATGCGCAAGACCGCGGTCAACGCGCAGTTCCTCATGACGATCGGCAGCTGAGCCGATGCGGATCGGCCTCGCCGTCGGGACCTGGGCGCCGGTGGGCGGCAGCGAGCGCTACGCGCTCGATGTCGCCCACGAGCTTGGGCTGGCCGGCGACGAGGTGATCGTCCTGCGCGCGGGTGGGGACGCGCCCCCGCCCCCGGGCGGGCGCGTCGAGACCTACGCGCCGCTTGAGGGCCTGTTCGCTCGCGAGGAGGACCACCCCCCGGGCGCGCCAGAGGCCGCCCTGGAGGCGCTCGAATTGGAGGCCCTGTTCCTCGTGAGCAGCGTGGCCCCGTGGGTCGCCCGGCGTCTCGCCCGGGTCGCCCCCCTCGTCCGCTTCGTCCAGGACCACACCTTCTTCTGCCCGGGCCTCAACAAGCGCCGGACGGACGGCTCGATCTGCACCCGGCCGGCCCCCTGGGCCTGCCTGCCGCGCGCGCTGACCGGCGGCTGCCTCGACCTGCCCACCGGCCGGGTTGGCCTGCGCCGGGTGGCCGGCCGCGCGCGCGAGCTCGCGCGACGCGGCAGCGCGGTGAGCCTCGTGGTGGCCTCCGGCTACATGGCGGGCGAGCTGACCGCCGCCGGGATCCCCGCCGACCGCGTCCGTGTCCTGCCCTACTTCACGCGCGAGCAGCCGGACCCCACAACGCCCCTCCGCGAGGACTGCGCCCGCTTCCTCGCCCGCCAGGGCGAGCGCCCCATGGCGCTGTGCGCGGCACGGCTCGTGCCGGAGAAGGGCGTCGAGTTCCTGCTCGAGGGCGTGGCGCGGGTCCCCGGGTGCTGCCTCGTCCTGGCCGGGGACGGACCCGCGCGCGAGGCCATCGAGCGCGCCGTCCAGGGCCACGGGCTCGCAGAGCGCGTGCACCTGACCGGCTGGATCGACGCTCCCGACCTGCGCGCGCTGCTACGCGAGTGCCGCGTCTCCGTGATGCCGAGCCTCTGGGCCGAGCCCTTCGGCATCGTCGGCCTCGAGGCCATGGCCGCGGGCCGAGCCACGATCGCCACGGCGGCCGGGGGCGCCCTCGAGTGGACAGCAGAGGGCGAGACGGGCCTCCTGGTGCCCCCGGGGGACATCCCTGCCATGGTCTCAGCCCTGGGCCGCCTCACCGAGGAGGCTGCCCTCGCCAAGCGCATGGGGAGCGCAGGCAGCCAGCGCGTCGAGCGCCTCTACCGGGCCCCCACCCACCTCGCCGGCCTGCGCGAGGTTCTGGAGTCCGCAGCGAACCGGTGACCGGGCACGACCGGGACGACCGACTCACCTGGTCCAGGGCGCGCCCATCCCCGCTCAGGGCTCCACGGTCACCGCGACCGCGCCCGTGTAGAAGGGGCCCGGACAGCCCGTTCCGGAGACCCGGTAGGTCGCTTGGAAGATCCAGGTCTCCCCCACGCTGGCGCCAACGGTTCCCAGCAGGTCGCGCCCGTACTCCGCGCCGCTTCCCTGCCCAGTCGCGATCCGCTGGAACGGGTAGGCCAGACAAAGGAGCCCGCTTCCCACGACGGCGGGCGGCTGCCCCGCAGGAGCAGCACCCAGGGTGTGGCTATGCGGCCAGCCGGGAAGACCACTCAAGATCACGGAGAGGTTGCCGGCAGAGAGGCTCGCGGAGCCGCTCAGCGCGAGGTGGGGCAGGGCCCCTCTCAGGTCGAGGCAGCCGTCGGCGGCTCCAAGTGCCGGTGCGTGCCCACAGGGGCACGCCGTCGCGTCGGTGCCGCCACAGAGCGGCGTTCCCAGCCCACCCGAGCCGTGCCAGTACAGGGACACGCGCCCGACATAGTCCCCGTTGACCCGCGCACCCGGCTGCGCAAGGACGGTGAAGCTGCCGCCGATCGCGCCCCCCAGGGAGTTGGCATTCCCCGCCGGGTTCCGGGGCAGGAGGACCCGCTGCACCTCCCAGTCCCCGGCCACCTTCCTGTACTCAAGGACGGATGTGCTCGGGTAGTTGCCTACGAGCAGGCGGTCTCCGTGGCCCTCGAGGGGCCATCCCCAAGCGAAGCTCGAGTCCGGTGGAACGAAGGTGAAGGGCGCGGGTAGGTCCCCCACCAGCGTCCAGGCGCCACCGGTTCGCGTCCAGCGCCAGAGGCGCCTCTCGAGCGTGCAGGCGACGAGGAGCTCATCCCCCGCGACGGCCAGCCTGGTCCCGAACAGGTTCCAGCCTTGCGTATCCGGGGACCTCAGGGTCGCCTCGTGGACGAACTGCGTTCCGTCGTGGCGGTAGGCGTACACGCGCCCCGAGGCCTGCCCGGCATAGGTCGCGGGCGCGCCGATCAAGAGGTCGTCCCCGTCCAGGCACACCGACGACCCGAAGAGCTCCCAGTGCCCCATCAGGCCTCCGAGCAGAGTCTGCTGCAAGACCCAGCTCCCGCCCACGAGCTCCCACACCTGAACCACCCCGTCGTTCACCCCTGCGACGTCGGCGTACGGGTCTGCAAGCACCAGCCGGGTGCCGGTGAACTCCATGACCTCGAGGTTCTCCGAGGCGCCCGGCGCAGTCGGGATGTCCTCGGCGTGTGTCCAGACGCCGCCGATCCTCTCCCAGACCTGGAACAGGATCCCGACGTAGCGATTGCCCGAGGAGACGGCGCGATCCCCGGCCACGAGGACCAGCTGGGGCTGGTTGAAGCTCAGGCTGGGTACCTGAAGGGTCCGCAGCCACTCGCCCCCTACGAGCTCGTAGAGATCCGTGCCGTACGCGGCCCGGCCCGCAGCGCTGAACCAAGCGTCCCCCGCAGCGATCCTCGCGCCGTAGTAGAGATCGCCCGAAGCTTGTACGGCACGAAAGGAGGCGTCGGGGCCGATGACCTGCTGGGCGCTCAGGTCGGAGGTGAGACCGAGGGCCAGTGTTGCGAGGAGTGCGAGCTTCATGCGGCCAAGCTAGCTCGGCACAGCCTGCTGCCCCCTACGGAGGAGAGGGGCTGCGAGCCCCTTCGATGCCGTAGGGAGAGATCCCTAGTCACAGCGGAGGGCGTCCCTCAGCGCGAGGGGTCGCTGGCCTCGAGGCTCTCCGCGAGGGTGCGCTCGACCGGGGTGACCGAGCGGCGCGAGGCGCTGGCGGGCTCGAGGGATTCGAGGGCCAGGGCGAGCCAGACCAGCTCCTCCCGGCGATCCCCCATGGCCGCGTCGAAGGCGTCCCGGTGCAGGCTGCGCAGGTGCTCGAGGGCCGCAGGACGGGAGTCCAGGTGCTTCCAGTGCAGGAGCAGGCGGTTGCGCTCGATAGCCGCGCGCACGAGCTCCTCCGGCACGCGCGGGCCGATCGTGCCGCGGTGGTGGTGCTCCACCACGCTCGCGGGCACCTCGAGGATGCGCAGGCCCTGGCGCCAGGCCGAGAGGCCCAGGTCGGTGTCCTCGAAGTAGAAGGGCTCGAACAGGGAGTCGAAGCCCCCGGCGGCGACGAAGGCGTCCCGGCGCAGGAGCATCGCCCCGCCCAGCGGGAAGGGAATCGGACGCGGCGCCAGATCGTCCGGGTTCGGCGCGAGCGGGACGCTGCGCAGGCGCCCCTCGGCCACTGCCATGCGCTGGTGGGTCTCGACCCGGCGCGGGTCCCCACCCAGCAGGACGCGCGGCGAGACGGCGAAGACCTCGGGCGCGTCGAGGGCATCCACCAGGGGCTGCAGGAACCCGCGCCTCACGCGGACGTCGGGATTCAGAGCGAGCAGGTAGTCCGCCGTGCCCACGCGCGCCCCGGTGAGCAGGGCCCGCCCGAAGCCGCCGTTCTCGCCGCGGACCATGACCCGCACGCGGCCTGGGAAGCGCTCAGCGACCCACGCGGCCAGCAGGTCCGCCCCGGTGTCGTCGACCAGGGTGACCTCGTCGTCCGCACCGCGAGCCTCGACCTCCTCCAGCAGCAGCGGGAGGTGGGCCTCGAGCAGCTCGAAGTCGTCGAGCGTAGGGATCACGATGGAGACGCGTGCGCTCATTGGGGACGGTCCTCCTCGGCCTCGCCCTGCGAGTCCCCGGGCGTCCGCGCCGCACTCTCCCCGCTCTCTTGCGCGACGGGGATCTCGGCCCAGGCGCTGAGGCGCTCCGCAAGCCCGGGCACGGCGAGGCGCGTCAGGAGGCGATCCGCGCTCTCGCGGGCGGCAGCCATCTCCGAGCGGCGCCAGCCCAGCTCGGCCCGCGCGCGGGCCAGCGCCCCGCGCAGGACCTCGAGCTGCCCGGCGACGGCGTCGGGGCCCGCGGCCGACGAGGCGCCGGCCACCTCGCCGCGGGTGGCAAGAGCCAGCTCCGCCACCTCGGCGTGCAGCCAGGCCGCGTGGCGGCGGACGGCCTCCAGCTCCCCGCGCAGGGCCTCGGTCGCGGCCTGGATCGCGGGGCCGTCCTGGGCCGGGTCGGCGTCCTCGGGCGCGGCCTCCCCGGTGAGCTGCTCGCGCAGCCAGCGCAGCTCGTCCTGGCGCGTGGCCACGAGCGCCTGCAGCCAGTCCCGCTCCTCGCGCAGCACCTCGAAGGCCCGCTCGACCTCGGCCCGCTCGACCCTCAGCCGATCGACCTGTCCCTCGGCGGCCTCGACCCGCCCGCGCAGCCAGTCCCGCTCCCGGCGCAGGGTCTCCAGCTCGGCCTCACGGGCCGCGTCGCGCTCGCGCAGCCACTGCGCCTCACGGGTGACCCCCTCCAGGGACTCGCGCAGCCAGGCGCGGGTGCTCTCGGCCTCCTCGTGCTGGGCCTTGAGCCAGTCGCGCTCCTGCTCGAGGTCCTCGAGCGTCTCGCGCAGCCAGTCGCGCTCGAGCCCCTCGGCCTTGGACCCCTGCTCCGTGCGCTGCTCGACCCAGGCCGCACGACGCTCGGACTCCGCCGCCTGGTCAGCGAGCCAGTCCGCGCGGCGCGCCTGCTCATCGCGCTCGGTCTCCACGGCGCGCAGGGTCTCTCGCAGCCAGCGAATCTCACGGCCGTGGTCCAGAACCAGGTCACGCGTCGGCGACCCGGCCCCCACAACCTGCCCGAGCAGCGCCGTCGGCTCCTCCTCCGCCCCCATGCAGCGGGCGAGGTTTCCGAGCCCGGTGAGGACGCGGTCGAACAGCTCCCGGGTCGGCAGGCCCTCGAGCTCCTCGAAGCGCGCGCGCAGGGGCTCGACGGAGGCGGGGACCACGGGACGGGGGCGCCGCGCGGCGCGCGCCTGGAGCACGCGCCCGTAGAGCTCCAGATGCGCCTCTGCCTCGGCCTCGAGAGCGAGCGGCCGGCGCACCCGCGAGCGCAGGCGCTCGAAGAGGCCCTCCTCGGTCGCGATCCGCGTGAGGGCCGCGGCCCAGGCGGCCGCGTCGCCCGCCGGGACGAACAGGCCGCCCTCCTCCTCGGCGAAGCTCTCGCGCAGGGGCACGGTGTCGGAGACGACCAACACGCGCCCCGCGGCCTGGGCCTCGCGGATCACATAGGGAGCGTTCTCGACCCAGAGGCTGGGCACGCAGACCACATCCAGGGACTCGAGGAGCCCGGGGAGCTCGGCGTGGCGATAGCCGCCGTGCACCACGGCGCCGACCTCCGTCGCGCGTGCGCGGACCCAGCGCGTGTACGCCACGTCGTGGCTCGAGCCGTGCAGGTGCAGCTCCGCCGGAGCCTGCAGCGCCGCGAAGGCCTCGAGCAGGACATGCACGCCCTTGTGCTTGAGCATGCCCCCGAGGAAGCCGATGCGCAGGGGCGCCCCCGCGGCGGGGTCGCGCGGAGGCTCGAGCCCTGCGAAGCGCGTCAGCTCGACTCCGCTGGGTTGGACCTCCACCGCGCGGCCGAGGGCAGCCGTGAGGTCGCCGGCGAGGGCTCGCGAGGTCGCCAGACGCACGTCCGCCTGGGCGAAGGCGTCGCGGAAGCGCTGAGAGCGCAGGCGCACGCGGGCGCGCGCCTCGTCCAGCCCCTCCTCCCGCTCGCCCGCAAGGATCGCCGCGAGGGTCGCGGCCGCGGCCTCAGGCAGCTGACTGGGCAGAACGGTCCCGTGGTGGTCCCCGAGCGCGGGAATCTTGTCGAGCAGCCCATGCGCACGGAGGGTCCGCGCCTGGGCCTCGTCGTCCCCGCAGGAGAACGGCACCAGGTCGGGCCGCATGAGGGTCCAGGTCTCGTGCGCCGGGTGATAGTCGTGCGCGGTGTGCACGCAGGCCATGCCCAGCTCGCCGGGGACGCGGAGCGCGTCCGGACCGAACCCGAGCAGGTGTTGGAAGTGGACGACCTCAGGCCGCTCACGCTCCAGGAAACCGCGCAGGGCGTCGACGCGCTCCCGCTCGGAGGATGCGGGCTCGACCTGCAGCCAGGTGACCCCATACCCGTCACGCTCCTCGCGACGCTGCGAGCCGCGTGCGAAGCCCTCCAGCGTGCGCGGAGCGAGGACCTCCACGGAGCACCCCTTGGCAACGAGGGAGCGGGCGAAGGCCTCGGTGTGGTTCTCGACGCCGTGGGTCCCCGACGGGGGGAACGCATGGACTACGAGAGCGACGCGCATGGGGAGCAGCCTAGGAAAGCGGAGGACGCGCGATCCAGGTGGACCGGGGCCCCTCTCCCCTATCGGCGCCTCGCGCGGCGCTCCGGAGGGCCCTGGGAGGCCTGGACCCAGGTCCGGGACGGGCCGCCGCTGGAGCCAGGACGCGACCGCGGGCGGCCCCCCTTCCGAGGACCGCCCGCGGCCTGGGTGCAGCCAGCTCGCGCGGCTGCCGCGCGGAGGCTCAGCCCTCCTGCTCCTCCAGCCAGCGCTCGCAGTCGATGGCAGCCATGCAGCCGGAGCCCGCGGCGGTGACCGCCTGGCGGTAGATGGCGTCCATCACGTCCCCGCAGGCGAAGACGCCCTCGACCGAGGTGTAGCTGCGCCCCGGGGTCACGGTGACATAGCCCTTGTCGTCGAGGTCGAGCTTGCCTTGGAACACCTCGGTGTTCGGGGTGTGCCCGATGGCGACGAAGACGCCGTCGCAGGTGAGCTCACGGGTGCTGCCGTCGCGCGTGTCGGTGAGGGTCACGTGGCTGACCTTGCCGTCGTCGCCGGCGTGGATGTCGCTGACCTGCTGGAACAGCTCCCAGGCGATCTTGGGGTTCTTGCGCGCGCGGTCGACCATGATCTTCGAGGCGCGGAACTCGTCACGGCGGTGGACCACGGTCACCTTGGAGGCGAAGCGGGTCAGGTAGTTCGCCTCCTCCATGGCGGAGTCGCCCCCGCCCACCACGAGGACCTCCTTGTCCGGGAAGAAGGCGCCGTCGCAGGTGGCGCAGGCGCTGACGCCGTGGCCCATGAGACGCGTCTCGGCCTCGAGGCCCAGCAGCTTCGCGCTCGCGCCCGTGGACACGATCACGGACTTGGCCTGCAGCTCCTCGCCCATCTGGGTCTTGAGGGTGAAGGGCCGGGTCGAGAGATCGACCTCCGTGACCATGTCGAAGCGGATGTCGGTGCCGAACCGCTCGGCCTGCTTGCGCAGGTCCTCCATCATCTGCGGGCCCATCACCCCGTCGGGATAGCCGGGGAAGTTCTCCACGTCCGTGGTGATCGTCAGCTGCCCGCCAGGCTGCATGCCCTGGATCAGGACGGGCTTCAGGTTGGCGCGGGCGGTGTAGATGGCCGCGGTGTAGCCGGCGGGGCCGGAACCGATGATGACGACTTCGTGGAGCTCGGACATGGCGTGGGTTCCCGGTTCAGGGGGCGGAGAGTGTAGTCCGCCCGCTCGGGGGCTCAAGCAGGGGAGGTCCCCAGGGACTCCACCCTGGACGGCGGGACCGTTTCAGGCACCATGGTCCCGTGCGCGACGCGGACCTCGACAGCTGGGAGCAGCACTTGGCGGACCTCGGCGAGAGGGTCGCACGGACCACCGCGTCCCTCGCCCCTGCCGAGGGCGCAGGCCTGCGGCCTGCGAGCCAAGGGGTCGGCGACGCGAGCTGGGCCCTGGACGAGGCGTGCGAGGCGGAGGTCGAGGCGTGGTTCGCGGACCGCGCACGGGAGGGGCCCCTCTCGCTCCTGACCGAGCACCACGGATGGCGCCATCGCGGGCCTGCCGGGGACGGGGGCTGGCGAGAGCTCGCAGGGTTCGACCACGGCGGCCCGCGGGTGGTGTGCGACCCGGTCGACGGCACGCGCCATCTGCTGCTGCGCCACCGCGCGGCTTGGTGCCTGATCGCCCTGGCCCACGCGGGCTCGGAGCAGCCCCGGCAGTCCGAGGTGGTGCTGGCCCATACCGAGGAGCTGCCCGCGCGGCCCGGGACCCCGGCGCGGCGTCTCGGAGCGCGCCGCGGCGGAGGCGCTTGGCTCTCCGAGGGCGCGACGCGTCAGCCGCTCCGCGTCGATGCCGACGACCGGTTGGACCATGGGTTCTTCACCTTCTTCGCGTTCCACCCATCCCAACGTCCCGCGGTCGCCCAGCTGGCCGAGCGCGTCACGGCCCGCTGGGCCCGCGAGGAGGAGTGCGCGCGTGAGCACTGCTGGCAGGACGACTACATCTCGAGCGGCGGGCTGCTCCTGAATGCCGCCCTCGGCTCCCAGCGCGTGGTGGTCGATGCGCGCGCCCTGCTGCCGGACAGCGCTCACCTGCCTGGAGGAACCTGCCACCCCTACGACCTGGCCGCCCCGGTCCTGATCCTGGACGAGGCTGGGGGATCGATCCGCGACGTGTCCGGCACGCCCTTCGACCAGCCCCTCGATGCGGTCCACGCTGCCGGGTTCGTGGCCTTCGCCAACCGCGCCACGGCGGCCAGGGCCCTTCCTGCCCTGCTCGAGGAGCTGACGAAGTGGAAACGCGAGTTCGAGCAGAAACCCTGAACGGCGGATCGAAGGGTCCCCAGAAGACCTAGATTCAGAGACTCATGCTCCGTGCCCTGAGAGACCTGGGATCCGGCTCCCTCCTGCCCATGGCGCTGCTGCTCGCGCTCGGTGCGTGCGGCGGAGGAGACGACGCCCCCGCCGCAGGCGGCGGCTCCTCTGGGGGAACTGACAGCGGAGACGGAGGCGCCGGGGGCGGCGGAACCGGCGGCGGCGGGTCCAGCGGGGGCGGAGGCACGGGTGGCCCAGGTACGGCGCTCGGCGGGGACTGGGCACCAGGAGTCCCGGGGGTCGTCCCTGAGGACGGCGGGGACGATGACGACGGCCAGGGCGCGGGCCCCGGCAACGGCGAGCCCCTCGACGGGGACTGGGCTGCCGATTCACCCGGCGAGCACCCCGGAGAGGACCTGGACGACGACCCGGACCCGCCGGACCCGGCAACGGGACTGGAGGACGCCGGCCAGCCGGGACTCCCGTTCCTGAGCGACTTGGAGCTCCTCGACGCGGGCCCCCAGGAACTGCGCGTGCGGTTCACTACGAGCACGACCGCGACACCGCGCCTGCGTTGGTCGGTGGTGGAGACCCTGGAGGGCGCGGCCCTGGTCGACGGCCCGCCTGGGACCCAGCACGACCTCCTGGTGACCGGCCTGGGCGAGGGCGTGCTGCACCACCTGGAGGTCAGCGCCTGGAACAGCGCGGGCATCGGCACCCTCCCCCCCGCGACCTGGCGTCCCGCAGCCGACGGCCGCATCGTGGAGGGCGAGCTCAGGCCCTGGCACCCGGTGGCCCTGCGCTTCGCGGGGCCGACAGCCAGCGAGGTGGACGCCGCTCCCAACCCCTTCCTGGACCGCCGGCTCTGGGTCGAGTTCACCGCGCCCGACGGCTCCCAGCGTCGGGTGGAGGGCTACTTCGACGGCGACGGCGCGGGCGGCGGCACGGGTGACCGCTGGACGGTGCGCGCCCACTTCGACGCCCCGGGCGTGCACACCTACACCGTCGGGTTCCGCGAGGGCCCCGGCGTTGCGACCACCCTCGACCCGGGCGCCGGCACGGCGGGCGCCCTCCACGGCCGCACGGGGCTCCTCACGATCGCACCGCGCAGCCTGGACGCGCCGGGGTTCCTGGCCAAGGGTCGTCTCGAGTATGTGGGCGCTCACTACCTGCGGTTCACCGAGGGTGAGTGGTTCCTCAAGGGCGGGACCGACAGCCCCGAGAACCTGCTGGGCTACGCGGGGATCGACGCGACCTGGGACGAGCCCGGCGGCGTGGACACCACGGGGCTCATTGCAGGCCTCCACCGCTACCAGCCGCATGTGGCCGACTTCGGTGCTGCAGGCCTCGGCGACGCCAGCAGCCCCCTGTTCCAGTCCAGCACCACCGGCGTGGACTCGCGCGGCCTTGTCGGCGCCCTCGACTACCTCGCCTCCCGCGGCGTCAACTCCGCCTACTTCCTGCCCATGAACCTGGGCGGGGACGGACGCGACACCTGGCCCTTCGTCGGACCCGCGGACGATCCGTACGAGCGCACCCACTACGACCTGTCCAAGCTGGCCCAGTGGCGCCTCGTGTTCGAGCACGCCCAGCGCCGCGGGATCCTGCTGCACTTCGTGCTGGGCGAGACCGAGTACCCCAACGAGCACTGGCTCGATGACGGCCTGCTGGGTCCCGAGCGCAAGGTCTTCTACCGCGAGCTCGCGGCCCGCTACGGCGACCTGCTCGCAGTGAAGTGGAACCTGGGCGAGGAGTGCAACCACCCGGTGCCGCGGCTACGCGAGTTCGCCGACTGGCTCCTCGCCGTGGATGCGTACGACCACCCGATCGCCTTCCACACGCACCCCCTCAACGGTCCCGGGAACTACCCGCCCTACGCTGAGGCCGTGGGCGACCCGCGCTTCTCGATGACCTCCATCCAGGGCTCGACCCAGTCCTCTGGCCAGATGGTCGAGCGCTGGCGCGCCGAGTCCGCGGCCGCGGGGCACCCGTGGGTGCTCGACTTCGACGAGCAGACCACGGGCCTCACCGATCAGAACACGACCCAGATGCGCCGCGAGCACCTCTGGGACGTGTACCTCTCCGGCGGGCAGCTCGAGTGGTACTTCGGCTATCACGCCCTGCCCCTTGGGGGCGACCTGCGCGCGGAGGACTTCCGCACCCGCGAGGAGATGTGGGACCACATGCGGCACGCGCGCGTGTTCATGGAGAGCCTGCCGTTCTGGGCCATGGAGCCCATGGACGCCGCCGTGACGGATGAGCGTCCCGGGTACGGCGGCGCAGAGGCCTTCGGGCTGCAGGGCGAGGTCTATGCGGTCTACCTGCCCATCAGCGACCTCCCCCCCACGCTCGACCTCTCGGCCGAGACGGGGACCTGGCGCGTGCGCTGGTACAACCCGCGCACGGGGATCTGGCACCTCGGTGATGTGGTCAGCGGCGGCGGGCCGGCCTCGCTGGGCCTGCCTCCGGGCGGCATCGACCAGGACTGGGCGCTGACCGTGCGCCCGCTCTAGGGGCGGCCTGCGAGCCGGGCTGATCCTCGGGGCCCTAGGCCAGGACACGCGAGGGGTCCAGACGACGCAGGGCTCGGCCGCCCAGGAGCGACAGCGCCCCGACGAGTCCCAGCGCGAACGCGCAGGCCGCGCCAAGCCCCGCCAGCTGGGCCAGCGCGCCCTCCCCCAGCAGCCGCGCGGTTCCCAGGGAGACGCCCACCGCGGGGGCGACGACGAGCCCCACCACGGCCAGGTTCGCCAGGGAGTGGAGCATCACGCGCCCCATGCTCTGCAGGGTGCCCACCTCGCCCGGAGTGAAGCGCACGGGCGCCACCAGGAAGGAGAGGTTCTCCACGCAGCCCCAGACCAGGGCGAGCACGGGCGCCGCCACCGCGAGGACGAGGTCGATCTCGCGCACGCCGCCCGCCAGAGCCGCTCGCAGCACGAGGGCACCCGAGACCAGCAGCCCCGCCACCAGGGCGCCGGGAAGGACCGAGGCCAGGAAGGTCTGACTGGCCGGGAGCGGCCACGCCTTGACCTCCTGGATGCGGTCGAGGTCCGCGCGCAGATCCGCCCGGATCGTCGTCGAGAGGTGGTAGGTCGAGAGGGCCAAGACCAGCACTGCGCCACCCGCGTGGTCCTGCACCAGGACGGTGCCGAGGAACACTGCCAGGGCCAGCTGCAGCAGCGCCACATAGACCACGCGGCCTGCCCGGCGCAGCAGCTCCGTCGACCGCAGCCACACCAGGGCGCCGAACGGACCGCGGCCGGCCCACCAGCCCATGCGTCTCCGGGCGGCGCCGCTGTCGGCCCCCATCGCGGCGACGCCGCCGCTGCCTGAGCGCACGCGCGCGATGCGCTGGGCCAGGTCCCGGCTGGTCTCGATGGAGACCTCGCGGAAGTCGACCGGCAGGCGCACCGTCAGCTCGTAAAGGGCGGCGAGGACCCCTGCACAGGCGGCCGTGCGCATCACCGCCGCCGAGGTTGTGACGGCGGCCATGGCCCAGGTGAAGGGCGCCAGGGGCAGGGTGCCCCACCGCACGAGGCGGTGGTCGAGGAGCTCGCGCATCCGGTCCCCGTCGAGCGCGCCCGCGGGGAAGAGCTCGCGCGCCTCGGTGAGGATCAGCGGGATACCGATCAGCACCGGGAGGAGCAGGAGCCGCAGGATTCCGCGGGGCACGCGCGCGGCGAGTCGGCTGGCCAGCCCGTCCGAGACGGACAGGGCCAGGGCAAGGAGCTGGGCGACGATCGGGATCAGGAGGATCGCAAGCGCCGCCGGCAGCCAGGCATGGGCCGGCGAGGGCATGTTGCGCGCGAGGAGCGCCCCGAGGATGGCCGCGAAGGGGAGGCCGCGCACGAGCATGCGAGAGAGGCGATAGCGCACGAGGTCGGCGCGCGGCACAGGCGCCGAGAGCAGGCGCTCGAGCTCCTCGGGCGGGAGGTAGACCCCGCGGTGCGCAATCCCGTTGACGACCGCGATCAGGAGCAGCGCGCTGAGCATCACGCCGGCGAGCTGGCGCCGCAGCCCCGCGTCCGTAGAGCCGTCGAGCAGCGGGGCCTGTAGGAACGCGCCGCCGACCCACAGGCCCAGCAGGCCAAGGATCAGCAGAGCGGAGACGAGCCCCCTCGGCGAGCGCAGGCTGCGCAGCACGCGCCGGCGCCAGGCCTGCCGCTGCAGGCGCGCCAGGGCCCGCAGGCCGGGGTGCATCAGGCCTCGTCCCCCTCCGCGGTCAGTTCGAGGAAGACCTCCTCTAGGCTCGACTCGGCGCGCGCCGCGCGCAGCTCGGCCAGCGTCCCCGAGAACGCTACCCGCCCCCGTGAGAGCACCAGCAGCCGGTCGGCCATGGCCTCGACCAGGTCGAGCTGGTGCGAGGAGAGAACCACCGCGGTGCCCTCATTCGCCAGCTCGCGGATTGCCGTGCGGGCCCCGCGGATCCCCCGCGGATCGAGGCCCGCGAGGGGCTCGTCCAGCAGCACGACCGCGGGGCTCGAGAGCCATGCCTGGGCGATGGCCAGCTTCTGCCGCATGCCGCGCGAGAGCTCCGAGCCGAGGGCGCTGGCCCGGTCTGCGAGTTCGAAGCGCTCGAGCAGGACTCGCGCGCGCTCGCGGTAGTCCTCCACGCCGTAGAGGTGCGCGGTGAACTCGAGGTGCTCCGCGACCGTCAGGGCGTCGAAGGGCCGCGGATCATCTGGCACCCACGCGAGGGAGCGCTTGGCCTCCACCTCGGACCGCGCGAGATCGCAGCCCGCGACCTCGACCGCCCCCCCCTGCAGGGGAAGCACTCCCGCGATGCTGCGCAGGGTGGTCGTCTTGCCGGCGCCGTTGGGCCCGAGCAGGCCGAGCACCTCCCCGCGAGCAACCTCCAGGTCGAGGCCCTGCACCGCGGGGCGGCCGCCGTAGCTGCGCGTCAGCCCGCGCACCCGCAGGACCGGCGGGCGGTCTGCGGCGTCGGACTCGCCATGGGGCTCAGCCATCCAGCCAGTCGTCCAGGGAGGCGGGCGGCCGGGCGATCAGCGCCTCACGGCCGTCGTCCACGACGGGGCGCTGCATCAGCCGCGGCTCGCGAGCGAGCAGGTCCAGCAGGCTCGAAGCTTCGTCGTCCTGGCGGCCACCGGCCTCCGCAAACAGCGCGTCTCCCAGGCGCACGAGCCCGCGCGCATCCCCCCCGAGTCGGCGCGCAAGCTCGTCGAGCTCCTCCCGCGAGAGGGGCTCCTCGAGGTAGAGGCGCACGCGGTGCGGGTGCTGCCGCGCCTCGAGGTGCGCGAGTGCCGCGCGCGACTTGGAGCAGCGCGGATTGTGGAGCAGGACCACGGGCCCTCGGCTGGATGAGGTCATGGCTCTGGCTGCGGATGGCTCAGGATGCAACCCGCTCCGCCCGACCGCCCGCGGCCGTCGGAGGGCAGGCCTTCGGCTCAGCGGTCGGCGGGGCGAACGCTGATGTCGCCGTTCACGACCAGGCGGCAGCCCAGGCGGGCGCCCTCCTCGCCGGTGGCCATCTCGACCGTCTCGAGCTCCTCGTCGTCGGGCGCGTTCACATTGTCCGCACCCTCGGTGATCACGAGGCAGCAGGTGCCGCAGGAGCCCACCGTGCATCCGAAGTCCGCCGGGGCGTTGTTGGACTGGCAGTGGTCGAGGAAGCTGGTCCCCTCGGGGACCTCGTGGGTCTCGCCGGTCTTCAGGAAGGTGATCTTGGGCATCGGGCTGGGGTTGGGCTGGTCGGGATCCGAGCGGACTCTGGGGCGGTTGATCCGGGCACCGGCTCCCGGTTGGGGAGAGTCCCTGCCGCCGGCGGGAGGATAGAGGCCCCGGAGTGGAACCTCCAGACCCGTTGGGGCCAGAACGCCTCGCCTGGGTGCTGCGCGGCGGCTAGCCTCCTGGCGTGCGCGTCCTCGCCCTGTGCGCGGTGCCCCCCTGGCCCATGGTCGACGGCGGGCGCCGCAGAACCCTCGAGCTCCTGGTTGCGCTCGGGCGAAGGGTCGAGGTCGAGGTGTGCGCGGTCGAGGAGCCGGCGGGCGGCGGCCCCCTCCCGGTGGACGCGGACGCGTTCCGCGCCCTGCGGCTGTTCCCTCGCAGCCCCCTCCCGCCCGGGGTGGCCCCGCTCGCGGCGCGGCCCGAACGCTGGTTCCACTCGCGGGCCCTCGCGCGCTGGCTGGCCCAGGAGGACCTCAGCCGCTTCGACGCCCTCTTCCTCGACGAACCCTGGCTCCTGCGGGCGGTCCCGCGCGGCGCGCCCCCGGTCGTCGCCCACCACCACAAGCTGGAGGTGGAGCTCGCGCGGGAGCTCGGCCACCCGTGGCACGAGCGCCTGCGCGTGGCGCGTCTGGAGCGCATGCTCGCCCTGCGCGCAGCGCTGCACGTGTTCGCGGGAGAGGAGGACCGCGTGCGCTTCCTCGGCCGTCATCCAGCTGCTGCGACCGCCGTCCTCCCCGCGGGCATCGACCCGGCGCGGTTCGTCCCCCCCACCGCCGCTCGGGCGCGCGACCGGCTGCTGTTCTTCGGGAGCCTCGGCTACGAGCCCAACCGCCGCGCCCTGCGCTGGATCCAGGAGAGCCTCTGGCCCGCCCTCTCCGGGGCCGACCCGGCGCTGCGCCTGCGGATCGTGGGCGCGGGCGAGCTGCCCGCGAGCTGGGGTCCCCTGCCGGCCGGCATGGAGCGCGTGGGGTATGTGGCCGATCCGCTGCCCGAGCTCCAGGCGGCGACGGCCCTCCTGGCCCCCATGGACATCGCAGGCGGAGCCCGCCAGAAGCTGGTGGAGGCGCTGGCCACCGGATGCCCGGTGGTCGCCACGCCGACCGCCGTGGAGGGGCTTCCCTCCGCGGAGGAGCTGGTCGAGCTCGCCGAGCCCGGGGCAGGCTTCCTCGCCGCGACGCGTCGTCTGCTGTCCGATCCCGAGCCGGCCCTCGAGCGTGCCAGCCGCTCCGCGCGCGTCGTGCGGGAGGCCTGGTCCTGGCGCACCCTGGCCGACCAGCTGGCCGACCGCATGGGCGAGCTGGTCTAGGCCGCCTCGTGGCCTGCGAGCCGCGGCTCGAGGGCGAGCTGGAGCCTCTGGACCCAGGCATCGACCATGGCTCCCTCGGAGAGCGCGTGCGGCGCTGCGGGGACCGCGGCACGCGTGAGGCCAGCGAGCACGCCCGCCCAGCTCTCAGGACGGTCCGCATCCAGGTGCGTGACCCCGGGATCGTCCGCGAGCTCAGCGAGCCCCCCGCGGAGGGTGGCCAGGACCGGCAGCCCCGCGGCGCGCGCCTCGCGCGCGACGAGGCCGAAGCCCTCTTCCCAGAGGGACGGCACGGCAACCAGGTCGAGGGCCGCCAGGACCGTCGGCAGGGCCGCGCGATCGAAGGCGGGGTGGAGGCGAATGCGCCCATCCGCTGCCGCAAGCTCCTCCAGACGATCCGCCGCGGAGCAATCGCCGTGGTAGTCGCCGCGGGGTCCGTGCACCTCGAGCACGAGGTCCGCGCGGCCGCTGGCGAGCACCGCCTCCGCAAGCTCGACCACGCCCTTGCTGGGCTGGACGCTGCCGAGGTAGCCAAGGCGCAGGGCGTCCTCGGAGGCACGGGGCAGGCGCAGGGCCCGGACCTCGTCCGCGAGGGAGGCCGACTCGATCCCTAGAGGATGAACCTCGATCGGCACCTCGAGGCCCGACCGTAGGTGGGAGCCGCGCAGGGTCTCCGAGGGGGTTGCCACGAGCAGGGCACGGGCCAGGGCATCCGAGGCGCGCGCGATGCGCTCGGTCAGGCCCGCGGCGCTGGCGCCCAGGCCCGGGTGCGAGCGCGCCAGACAGCGGGCGCACTCCTCCGGCTCGGCCTCGGCGCACAGGCGGTGCTCGGCGTGCCAGCGCTGACCGCGCGGGCACACCAGCCAGTCGTCGTGCAGGGTCACGGCGAAGGGCACGCCGTGGGCGTCCAGCAGCTCGAGGGCGCGCGTGCCCCAGCCGGAGAGGTGGTGCACCAGCACCAGGTCCGGGCGCGTCCTCCGCAGCCACTCGAGCAGGGCGGCCTGGGCCGCGCGCGTGCCGTCGAGGTCATCGAGTGTGTGTGCCGGTGGCCGCGGTGCGCGCGTGACCTCCACGCCCTCGACGCGCTCGCGCACGGAGCGCCCGCCGAAGGCGAGGGCACTCACGGAGGCGCCGGCCTCGAGCAGCCCTGCCGCGAGGGCTCGCGTGTGGGTCTCGATGCCGCCCGGATCCGGGGACCAGCCCTGGCCGAGGAAGCCGATGCGCGCGGGGAAGGCCACGCGGAGTCATCGGCCAGCCGCACAGCCTCACTGGAGGCCGCCGCTGCGTCGCGCCCCCGGAGCCGCCTCAGGCACCGCCTACGAGGCGCAGGCGGCGCTCGTCGAGGAGGTCGTCGTACCACGCCTCCAGCTGGCCGAGGTGCTCCCCGAGGGTGACGGGCAGGTCCTGGCCGGCGGGCAGCCGCCCCGGGCCAGCACTGATGCGCTCCCCCATCTCGTAGGCCCACGCACCCGGATCGTGCGGGTCGAGCAGGGTCATCCCCTCCCCCTCGATCTCGCGGATTCCGGGAACATCGCTGGCGAGGACGGGCAGCCCCATGGCCTGGGCCTGGAGGACTGTGAGGGGCGCGTTCTCGGTCCACTTGCTGGGGACGAGCAGGAAGTCGAGCTCCGCCATCTCACGCGGTGCATCGAGCGGCTCGAACGCGCCCGCGAACTCGAAGCGCGGCGCGAGACGCGGGTCCCAGGTGGCCCCGAGGTAGCGACCGTGCCGCCCGCCGACCGGGTTGCCGTGGACGCGCACGCGCCAGTCCCGCAGCGTGCTGATCGCGCGCCCCTCCAGGATCTCGACCGCGCGGAAGAGCGTGTCGAGCCCCTTGTGCGGCTGGAACTGGCCGAGGAAGCCGAAGCGAAGGGGTCCGCTGCGATCGGGCTCTGGCTGGCGCTGGAAGCGCCGCTCGTCCAGTCCGTAGCACAGGACGCGGAGCCGGTCGGGCGGGACCACCTCCGCGGGCAGCCGGTCGGCCAGGGCCTGAGTGGGCGCGATGAAGAGCTGCGCCGCGTCCAGCGCATCGGCGATGGCGGCCTCCCGCTCGCGAAGGTGCCCAGGGGTGGGCACGAGGCCGGCTCCGCCGACCGCGGCGAGGGCCGTCGCAAGAGTCTCGCGAACGGCGCGCGCCAGGGGGTGGCCGTCGTAGGGACCGAGGGAGCGCACGCAGCGCGCGCACTTGTCCGGCGCCGGACCGGAGCAGGGGTCGAGAACTGCATCGAGCAGCTGGCCCCGGTGGCACAGGATTCCGAAGTCCGTCAGGGTCACGACCACCCGCGCGCCCGCGTCCCGCGCGATGCGCGGCAGGCGCGAGGAGAGCCCCCAGAGGAAGTGCGTGAAGTGCACGACCTCGGGTCGCAGCTCGCGCAGGGTCTGCTCGAAGCGCTCCTCCACCTGCTGACACAGGAAGCTCTCGTGGAAGCGCTTGGTGCGGCTCGGAGGGTGGAACACCTCGTGGACGCCGACGCCGTAGCGGACGCTGCGGTGGATGGAGAAGCGCTCGCCCTCACCCTCCCGGCGCGGGCAGAACACGCGCACGATGTGGCCGCGCTCCGCGAGCCCCACGGCCGCCTGGTGGGTGTAGAACTCGGTCCCCCACTGTCCCTCGGGCGGGAAGCCGTTCGACACGAGCAGGACCCTCAAGGCCGCCCCCCGCCGCCCGGCACCAGCGAGCCCTCGGTGAGACCCTCGACGGGCAGCTCCGCGAGGGAGGCCCACAGGCCGCCCACCGGAAGGCGCGGGCCAAGGGCGTCGACACGCTCGCGCAGGTCCGCTGGGAGCTCGTCCTCGCCCGTCCAGCGGGCGGTCGACCCAGCCTGCTCGGCCGGCTGCAGCAGCTCGGCAAACTGGAGCGTCATCCGCGGCGGGTCCCCCCAGGTCGCCCGGTCGGGCCGATAGCCCAGGAGGGCCTCCGCCTCGCCAGCGCGGAAGAGCCCCTCGCACCAGAACAGCTCGCCGTCCACGAACCCGAGCACCTCTTGGGTCTCGGAGCCGAGCAGGATCGGCAGCGCGGGCAGGCGCGTGAAGTCGGCGCCGCGCCAGGCCGGGTGCGCCCCGCGGGCACCGCGGTCGGGCGCCTCGCGCGGCGGTCGTCCCTGGTCGCGCAGGGCCGCGGCGTGGGACGGGGAGCGCATCGACGCGCGCACCTCGGCCGAGAGGCCGGCGAGATCGAGCAGGGTCGGCGCGAGATCGCTCAGGGCCATGAGCCCGGCGTACTCCGCCTGCTCTCCGAGCCCCGGCGCCAGCAGCCGACCTGCAACCTTGAAGTCCTGGGAGGCCAGTCCCGAGCGCCTCAGGTAGGCGCCCCGCTCCCCGAGGGACAGGCCCGTCGAGCCCACGACGGCGGCCGTGAGTGCTCCAGTGCCGGCATGCTCACGCGCGAGTTGCACGAGGCGAGCAGCGCGAGTCGCGGTGGAACGCACCGCCGTGTCGTAGCGGGCGAGCAGGGTGCGCTCGCTCAGGGAGGCCCCTTCCTGCAGCAGGGCCGGCACCCCATGGAAGCCCCGCAGGTCAAGGGCGCTGGTGAGCGGCGTGTCGCTGGCCTCGAGTCGCGCCAGCCCGGGGTCGAAGGTCGCGGGCAGCTCCTCGAGATCGGCGAGGTGCACCCAGGCGAACCAGTCGCGCCCCTCCGGCAGGGCGTCGAGCCAGCCCTTGAAGCGCGCGAGCGTGCCCTCGTCGTCCTGGTCGGGAGCGGCGGGATCCAGCTCGTGGAACCCACGCTCGATGCCCTTGAGGGAGTCGAGGGCGGAGGAGCCCAGGAACGCCGCGGTGGCCCAGCCGGAGGCGAGGAAGCCCTCGGCAAGAGAGGGCGAGCGGCGCGGCTCGCCGGGGCGCCCCGCGAGGGGCAGGGCGGCCTGCACCGCGCCACCCTCACCGCGCGCGCCGCCCCTACGGCACATGCGCGGGGAGCTCCCGGTCAAGAGCCCGGCGTGGGCCAGGCGTGAGTCGGTGTCCTCCGACCAGAGGCGCGTGAGGGCCACGCCGCCCAGAGCGTCCAGGGGCGCGAGCAGCGGGGCGGCCCCCGCGCCCCCCTGTCGATCGGCGCGCAGGCGCTCCACGGTCACGAGCAGGACCCCGCGCCCCTCGCCAGAGGGAGCGGGCACGCACCCGAGAGCCGAGACGAGCAGCAGCAGACCGCGCAGTCGCACCCAAGGAGCATCCCGATTGGGCCGACGGCGGGCAAGCGCCGCCTAGCGATCGAGCGCGAAGACGGCGGTTTCAGGGACCCAGACGCCGACCCCCTCGGGGCCCTCCACCATGAGCCACTCGGGCCAGGAGTCGAGCACCTCGAGGCGGTCTCCGGCCGCGAAGTGCGCCTGACGCGAGGCGTCCTGCCGGGGCTCGGCCCGCGCGAGGACGCCGCCCGACTGGATCACCATCCAGGGCCCTCGCTCGGCGCGCAGGGCCTGGGCGGTCCAGGGGGCGAGGAGGATGGGCTGCAGCAGGAGCGCGGCGGCGAGGGCCGTCCTCCCGTTACGGCCGCCGCGTGCCGCCTCGATCGCCGCGCCGAGGCCCAGGGCCAAGAGCGCAGCGGCCGCGAGCCAGCGCGCCTCGTCCGCGGTCCAGTCGCGCGCCCAAGAGGCGAGGGCTGCCGAGAGGCTTCCGTCGTCGTAGGGGTCGAGCCCGGCCTGGGCGCGCACGAGCTCGAGATCGCGCAGCAGCGCTCCGTCCCGCGGGCGCAGGCGCAGAGCGGCCGTGTACCAGGCCACCGCGCGGTGGGGATCGCCCTGGCGCGCCGCCGCCGCGGCCAGGTTCCCGCACAGGCGCGCCCGCTCGTCGTCCCCGGGCTGAAGCGCGAGGGCCTCGAGCCACAGGGTCTCGGCGCTGGCCCACTCGCCCGCCCGGTAGAGGGCACTGGCCTCGTCGAAGGGCAGCGCGTCCTGGGCAGGGGCGGCTCCGAGGAGCGGGACCAGTGCGAGGAGGAGAGCAGCGAGCATCACAGGCCCTCCTGCCGCAGGCGGCTGGCGAGACTGAGCAGGGGGCTGGCCTCGAGCGGCGCGTCGTCTCGCGCGTGGACCGCTTCGTCAAGTCGCGCGAGGGTGTCGGCCAGGTCGGCGGAGGCCGCGGGCGCCAGGGGCTTGTCGGATCGCGTGCGGAAGTCCGCTGGCGCGCGACCGATCCAGGCGTGGTCGCTCTCGCCGGAGCGAGCCCCCAGGTAGGCCGCGAGGGCCGCCCGCTGCTCGCTGGCCGAGCGTGCCTCTGCCAGCGCGCGGGAGAGGACACGCGGGGCGCGGCGGCGTCGCCGCGCGGCCGGAGCGTCGGGATCCCCCAGACGACGCAGGCGCGTGCGGCCGACCGCCCAGCAGGCTCCGACGAGGCCGTAGCCCGCCAGGAGCAGGGAGCCCGAAGGCGCCCCGCTCGGCCCGCTCTCGGGCCGCGGGCGCGGGTCGATGCCGGTCAGGTCAGGCCCATCCAGGGTCGGCCCCCCCAGGGCCGGATCGAGCCCGCCCTCCACGGCGCGGACCCGGATCGGGACGGGGTCCGTGGCGACGGTGGTGTAGCGCTCGAGCACCGGGTCGAAGACCGACAGGGGCAGGGCAGGAAGCTCGGTGAGGGTCGCATCGAGGGGCACGAGCTCCCACACCGCGCGCCGCTCGCTGACCCCAGGCGTGTCCTCCACCCCGAGCACCCGGAAGCCGCGGAACGCGTCCAGGCGCGCCAGGTCGGGCAGGTCGAAGAACTCGAGGTTCGCGTCGCCCGTCCAGCGCACGGCGAACTCGAGCGAGCCGCCCTGGTCCACATCGCGGCGGTCCACGGTGCGCTCGGCAGTCAAGGAGCCGACGGCGCCGCCCCACTCGAACGGCCGCCCCTCCTCGGGCACACGCAGCACCTCCACCTCGAAGCGCGGCAGCACCGCGTAGAAGTCACGCGTCCGACGCTGGCCGAAGGGCCCCGAGCTGCCGACCAGCTCGCCGAACTCGAAGACGCTCTCGGGGAACTCGAGGGTTCCGGGGCGCGTGGCCATCATGCGCCGCTCGTTCTCGACGGTGACGAACGGCGTGCCCCCGCGCTCCTCGTCGCCGGTGAACATCTCGATCCGCCCGGTGCGGTTGAGGCCGAGCTGCACCGACTTGCGCCCGGCACCCGCATCCTCGGGCGTCAGGTCGAGCACGCCCGAGAGCCTCCCCCACCACGGCAGCAGCAGCCCGGCGGTTGCCACCTGCAGCTTCGCATCCCATCCGGCCCGCAGGTCCACGGTGAACGGCTGGCCCTCGTACACGCGGTCGGGCACGCCGCGCACCTCGAGGAATCCCAGGTCTGCGCCCTGGATATCGCGCACGACCTTGAGCGTGCTCGGCTGGACGGCGACCTCGATCCGGCGGCCGTCGACCTCCACCGCAACCGGCGGCAGCTCGAAGGTGCCCTCGCGCTGGGCCTCGACGCCGAGGGTCCACTTGAGGGTCGTCTTCGCCAGGCGCCGGCCGCCGATGAACGACTGGAAGCTCGAGACCATGGGCTGGCCGGGCTCGGAGAAGCGCAGGCCGTCGAGCCCGCTCACCGGCTGCAGCACCGCGCTGGGCTGGTCCTCCACCTCGACCGTGAGGGTCGCGGTGGCGCCGTACTTGAGCACGCCGGTCGAGAGGGTCGCGCTCGCGCGCACCGGCCGCTGGGCCTGGGCCAGGCCAGCCGTCAGCGCCAGGGCGAGGGTCAGGAGGAGCACCCGGGCTCCGGATCGCGTCGCGTACATCACCAGTCCTTGTCCGTGCCACGCGCACGCAGGCGCGCGAGCTGCTCGCGCAGCTCCTGTCCCTTGAGGTTGTGTCGCCGCAGCTGGTCGAGCAGCCGCTGCTGCTCCTCCTTGGTGAGGAGCCGCTCCTGCGGCTCGGCGTCCTCCTCACCCTCACCGCCCTCGGCCTGCTCCTGCTCGTCCTGGGGCTCCTCCTCACCCTCCTGGGAGTCCCCCTCACCCTCCGACTCCTGATCGGTGGAGTCCTCGGGCTTCTGCTCCTGCTCCTGCTGCTCATCCGAGGTCTCACTGCCCTGGTCGCTGCTGTCGCTGGAGTCGGAGGACTCGTTCTCGGTGGAGTTCTCGTCCGAGCGCTCCTGACCCTCCTCCTGGCGGCGCTCCTGCTCGATCTCGTCCAGCCGGCGCAGGCGGCGCTGGACCAGCTCGGCGTTCGCACGGGCATCCGCATCACGCCAGTCGGCGCGCAGTCGGTCCACCAGGTGTGCACGCGCCTCGAGGTAGGCCTCCCGCGCAAGGGGCAGGGGGTCCTCCTGGGTCTCATCCGTGCTGCTGCGGAAGTTCGGAGCGAGGGCGTTCTGGGTCACGCCCTGGACCTCGGGGATCTGCTGGTAGAGCTCCTCCGCTCGCGCGAGGTCGACGCCTGCGAGGGCGTCGCACGCCGCGAGCGCCGCGGGCCCGGAGGCCAGCCCGCGAGCAGCCTGCCAGGCGGCCTCGGCTCCGTCTTCATTGCCCGCGCCGTGCAGGGCAAGACCCTCGAGGTGCCGCGCGGCGGCGCGCTGCTCGCGGCTTCGGGGCGCCCACCCCAGCGCGCGCAGGGCCGGGGCCACGGGGGTCAGGAGGCGCTCGGACAGCCCGCGCGTCTGCACGCGCAGCCGATCGTGCCAGCGGGTCGGGGCGTCCGGCAGGGCAAGCCGCGCGGCTCGCAGGGCGGCGGCCGTCGCGTCCCCCGTCGAGAGCTGCTCGAGGGCCTCGCCATAGAGCTCCGCGAAGCGCCCCTCGAGGGGCTCGAGCGGAGGCGCCTCGGGCGCGGCCTCCCGCGCGAGGACCGGGGCCTCGACCTGGGGGCTCTCCTTGGCGTCCGAGGGCGCAGGACCCTGGAGGAGGACGAGGCCCAGGGGCAGCAGCGAGGACAAGAGAGAACTCATGCGGTGTGCTCCTCCACCAGGGGGCGACGGCCTCGCAGAGCGAGGCTCGTGATCATGCACGCCAGCCCCAGCACCAGGGGCCACTGGAAGCGGTCGTGCGGAATGCGCTCGAGGCCACGGTCGTAGGTGCGACCCTCCATGGTGCCGATGGCCTCGTCGTAGAGCCGCTCGAGGGCCAGGACCGAGCCCTCGGTCCCGCGGTAGCGCCCGCCCGAGACCCGCGCGATGGCCTCCAGCGTGTCCGGCACCAGGCGCGACACGACCTCCTGCCCGTCGGGGCCCACCACCCAGCCTCCGTCGGGCTGGGGGATCTTCCCGCCGAGCTCCGTGCCCACGCCGAGCACGTGGACGGCGATGCCTTGCCGCGAGGCCTCCTCGGCCAGCTCGAGGCCGCGGCCGCCGTGGTCCTCGCCGTCGGTGATCAGCACCACGGCCTCGTGCGAGCCGCTGCGGCCGTCGAAGAGGTCCAGGGCCTCCTGCAGCGCGGCCGCCAGGTCGGTGCCGCCCAGGGCGTGATCCCCTGGATCCACGCCGTCCAGGAACCAGCCCAGGGTCGTGTGGTCCCGGGTCAGGGGCGCGATCCGGCGCGCCTCACCGCTGAAGCTGATCAGGGCGATCCGGTCCCCCTGCAGGCGCGGGAAGAGGGCCTTCACCTGACGCTTGGCCTCCTCCAGCCGCGTGCGGCCGAGGTCCGGGACCAGCATGGACTTGCTTGCGTCGAGGCAGACGATCAGGTCGAGCCCCTTGCGCTCCACCTCACGCAGGGTGAAGCCGCGCACCGGGCCGGTGACCGCCAGGGCCAGCAGGGCGACACCCGCGCTGCCCAGCACGAGCCGCAGGCGCGTCGCGCCGGGGACCAGCCCGCCGAAGAAGCGCTCCAACCGCTCGGGGGCGACCATGGCGCGGGCCTCCTCCTCCGAGCGGCGCAGCGCCCGCACGCCGAGCAGCGCCAGGACGGGGACGAGCAGGAGCCAGACCAGGTCGATCGGGCGCAGCAGCTCGAAGCCGAGGAGGGCCAGCGGAGTCACGGAGTCCTCCTGGCCCAGGTGAAGCGCGAGGCCTGTCCGAGTGCGAACAGTAGGAGGGAGGCGAGCACCCAGGGACGGTAGAGGTCGTAGTGTTCCGCCAGGGCCTCCTCCCGGCGCGGCGTGCGCTCGAGACGCTCGATCTCCGCGTAGGCGTCTTCCAGCTCGGCCTCGTCCGAGGCGTGGAAGAAGCGCGCGCCGGTGAGCTTCGCGATGGCCGGCAGGAGCTTGACCTTCACGGGGATCACGCGCCGCGAGCCCGTGAGCGGGTCGAAGCGTGAGACCTCGCGCGGCCCCGCGAACACCGTGTAGACGCGCACGCCGCGCTCGGAGGCCAGGCGCGCCGCGTCGAGCGGGTCGATCAGGCCCGTGGTCTCCTCGCCGTCGGTGAGCACCACGACGACCTTGGACTCGGCCTCGCTGTTCTCCAGCAGCCTCACCGCCTCGGAGACCGCGAGGCCGATGCTCGTGCCATCGAGGTCCCGGCGCACCTCCACATCGAGCTCGTCCAGCACGCCGGTCACGGCCTCGGCGTCGAGGGTGAAGGGACAGAGCAGCTCGGTGAACATGGCGAAGCCCACCAGGCAGACATTGTCGGAGGCGCCCTCGCGATCCGTCATGCGCCGCACGGCGAAGTCGCGCACGGCGCGCTTGGCCACGTCGAAGCGGCGCTCGTCCTGCGGACCCTGGCGCTGCTCCATGGAGGTCGAGCGGTCGAGGAGCAGGACGATGTCCACGCCCTCGTTCTCCTTGGTCAGCGAGATCTCGCCGCGCAGGGGTCGAGCAAGCGCGAACACGCCGCACGCGAGGGCTAGGACCTCGAGGCCCAGCGGCAGCCACGCCCAGCGAATGCGCCAGGTGCGCGGCAGGTCGGCCGCCGGCAGCGGAGCGCGCGCGGGCACCGCCCGCCGGCGCTCACGGGCCGCCCACGCCAGGAGCGGCACGAGGAGCAGCCCCGGGAGGAACCACGGATCCGAGAGAGAGACCCCGCCCAGGTCCAGGCGGCTCTCCGCGAGGGTCTTCCCCGCCTCCTGCAGGACCGCAATCACAAAGCACCTCCCGCGCCCTGGGGTGCGAGCGGTCCCTCGAGCAGGAGATCCGCCTCGGTGGCCGCTTCCTCGAGGGCGAAGCGTGACGGCCTCTCGGCGGCGAACTCCACCCGATCGGCCCAGGCCAGCAGCCGCTCGAGCGTGTCGGCCTCGGCCGCTGCCGCACCGCCGCTGCTGCGCACCGCGGCGACCCACTCCCCGTCGAGCAGGCCGGGGCGCGCGCTGCCCTGCAGCCCGTCGACGCTCGTCCGGAGGCGGGTCGAGAGGGTCGCGGCCAGAGCCTCTGCGGAGGCTCCTGCCTCGAGCAGCGCACGCAGGCTGGGAAGCGGCTCGGCGGGCGTCTCCTGCCCGGCCGCGTCCGCGCGCCGTCTGCGCAGGAGCAGAGTCGCCAGGAGCAGCAGCGCGGCCGCGACGCCAAGCGGCAGCCCCAGGCCGGAGAGGCTCGAAGGTTCCGCATCCGCGGGAGCCTCCAGGGGCTCCAGGGTCGGGCGCGGAGCGTCCTCGTCCGGCGCGAGCTCGCCCTCGATCTCGACGGCGCCCGCCAAGGCCTCGAGCTCGAGGCCGCTCGACAGCCCGAGCGCCAGGCTCGGCAGGGCGCGCGTCCCGGGCTCCAGGGAGAAGACCTGCCACTCCAGGCGCGTGAAGGCGCGCTCGCCGTCACGCACCCGCACGCGGGTCGGACCATCCAGCAGCACCCAGCTGTCGTCAGGCGGAACGGCGTCGTCCTCCAGGACCACGCGCTCGTCCACATCGTGCTCCACGACGAGGGTCCAGGTCAGCGGCTCGCCGATCCGGGCGCGCTCGGGCGCGGCCAGCAGGGTCGCCTGCTGGCCAAGGGCGAGGACTGCAAGGAGGCCGGTGATCATCCGCCCTTCCTCCCCGCGCGCGCGGCGCGCAGCCGGAAGAAGCGCAGGATCGGCGCGGCAAGGTCCTCGTCGAGGGGGACCTCTAGGCGCTCGGTGCGCGCCTCCCGCGTCACGGCCTCGAAGGCCGCGCGGCGCTCGGTGGCGGCGGCCTCCCAGCGCGTGCGGACGCCCTCGTCGCGGGCGTCGACCCAGGTCCAGGCCCCCCGCCCGCCGAGTTCCTCGACGGCGAAGCGCCCGGAGCGGGGCAGCCGCTCCTCGAAGGGATCCACGAGCCGCACCGCGATCACATCGTGGCGCATGCCCAGGCGCCGCAGCGGGTCGACCCAGGTGCGCGCCGCCGCATCGGCGAAGTCGGAGAAGATCAGCACCAGGGAGCGCCGCCGCAGGGCACGCAGGCTGCCCTCGAGCACGCGCCCCAGGTCGGACGGCCCCTCTGCGGGCTCGGCGGCGAGCACCTCGCGAATCAGCCGCTGCACATGGCGCGAGGACTTCTGCGGCGACAGGTGCAGGCCCGGCTCAGGGCCGAAGAGGGTGAGGCCGACGCGGTCCTGGTTGCGGGCGGCCACGAGAGCGAACAGCCCGACCAGCTGCGCGGCCGCCTCGCGCTTGGACCAGCGCTGGGTGCCGAAGCCCATGCCCAGCCCGCGATCCACGAGGCAGTGCACGGACAGCTCGCGCTCCTCGCGATAGCTCTTCACATGCGGCTCGCCGGTCCGCGCGGTGACGTTCCAGTCGATCCCGCGCACATCGTCCCCGGGCTCGTAGGGGCGCACCTCCTCGAACTCGATGCCCTGGCCGCGGAACACGCTGCGGTAGCTGCCCGTCAGCGCGGTGTTCACCAGGCGATGGGTGCGCAGCTGCAGCTGCCGCACCCGAGCGAGGAACTCGGGCGCGAGCGGATCGGGGGACGGCGGAGCCGCACCCTCGGCGCTGCGCGGGAGCGGGGTCACGGTCAGGGGACGGGGACGGTCTCCAGCAGGCGCGCGGTGAGGTCGTCGGTCTGGACGCCCTCGGCCTCGGCCTCGTAGGTGGTCAGCAGGCGGTGGCGCAGGACGGCCGGAGCCACGGCCTTGATGTCGCCGGGGACGACGAAGCCGCGCTGCTCCATGAACGCCTGGGCCCGGGCTGCGAGGGCGAGCCAGATCGTGGCGCGCGGGCTCGCCCCGTACTGCAGGTAGGGGGCGATGTCCTCGAGCCCCGAGGTGCGCGGGCTGCGGGTGGCCTGCACGAGGTCCACGATGTAGCGAGCCAGGCGGCCGTCGAGCTTGACCTGGTCCACGAGCTCGCGCGCCTCCTCGATCGCGCCCAGCTCCACGACCTTGCGCACGGAGAGGTTCGGCGCGGTGCGCGACATGCGGTCGAGGATCACGACCTCCTCCTCCGCACTCGGGTAGCCCACCACGGACTTCAGCGCGAAGCGGTCGAGCTGGGCCTCGGGCAGGGGGTAGGTGCCCTCCTGCTCGATGGGGTTCTGGGTAGCGAGCACCAGGAACGGCCGCGGCAGGGAGTGGGTCTCGCCGCCAATGGAGACGGTCCGCTCCTGCATGGCCTCGAGCAGGGCCGACTGCACCTTGGCCGGCGCGCGGTTGATCTCGTCGGCCAGCACGAAGTTGGCGAAGATCGGGCCCTTGCGCACGCTGAAGGTGTGGTCCCGGGCGTCGTACACCTCGGTGCCCACGAGGTCGGAGGGCAGCAGGTCCGGTGTGAACTGGAGGCGCGAGAACGAGGCGTCCACCGCGCGCGCCAGGCAGGAGACGGCCAGGGACTTGGCCAGGCCGGGCACGCCCTCGAGGAGCACGTGGCCTCCGGTGAGCAGGGCGATCGTCAGGTCGCGGGCCAGCTCGGCCTGCCCCACGAGCACCTCCCCCAGGGCGGCCTCCAGCTCGGGGACCCAGGCGCTGCGGGCCTGGATCTCCTCCGCGGAGACGAGGTCGGTCTTGGAGGTGAGCTCGGGGGATCCGGGGGACTCGGTCATGGCTGGTCGATGCTCCGCGCGGCGGGCTGGCTGGCCCGCAAGGCGGCCCAACAGGTTAGTCCCTGGCTACGCCAGCCCACCGCGCAGGTTGGCAAGACCCCTGTTCGAGTGGCGCTTGTTCGAGTGGAGCTGCAGAGCGGGGCCGGACCGGGGCGCCCGAGGCCCTCGCCCGGCGGCCTGCCCGCTCAGAGCAGGTTCAGCCGCCGGGCCAGCTCGTCCCGAGCCGCCAGGACCCGCTGGGCGTAGCTCCAGGCCGGAGAAGGGCGCTCGCCAGCCTGGTGCCGCGCGCGCTGGCCCGCGTCCCAGGCCTCGAAGCCCCCCGCCTCGTCGATCCAGCGCTGGGTGCGCCCGCGCCCGGTGTTGTAGGCGACCAGCACCGCGCCCGCGCCCCAGGAGGGCGAGCTGGCGATCAGCCAGGCCAGGTGCTCACATCCCAGCCGCAGGTTGAGGGCGTCGTCGTGCAGGATCTCGTCCGCAGCCGGCTCGGGCAGTCCCAGACGCCGTGCCGCGTCCCGCGCGCTCGGCAGCATGAGCTGCATCAGCCCGAGCGCCCCGGCGGACGAGGTGCGCCCGCTGACCCCGCGGCTCTCGCACCAGAGGATCCCCCCCACGAGGGTGGGGTCCAGCCCCTCGACCGCGGCAGCCTGCTCGATCTCCGTCCAGCGCTCGAGGACGCGCTCGAAGCCCCGCTCGTCGGAGAGGTCACTCACCCAGCCCGTCAGGACCGCGCGGCCGCGGCCATCCTCGAGCACGAGGGCGAGGCCCGCCAGGGCTGCCAGCAGCCCCACCAGGATCGCGAGCGCGCGCGGCGCGCTCACTCCTCGCGGCGGAGGAGTTCCTGTCTCAGGGTCTCGATCCAAAGGGCCCGCTGGTCAGGCTTGGAGGGAAGAGGGTCGAGGGGACCGCCGAGCACGAGCTCGAGCTCGCGGCGGCCGCGCTCGGCCAGGAACGGCTCGGGCCGTGCGAGGACGGTCAGCAGGAACTCGATGGCCTCGGGATCGCGCAGGCCCGGGGCGAAGGCCCCAGTAGGCGGCGTGGGCAGGGTCCGGGCCTCGCAGGCCGCACGGAACCAGGCCAGGGCGTCGTCCTGGCGGACGCTGTCCCACCAGCGCCACCACGCGGTGACGGGCTGGGGCTCGCCGGCCAGCTCGCGGCAGGTGAGGATCACCAGCTCGTCGCGCAGGGAGAGGTTCTCGGGGCTCGCCTCCCAGGCCCGCAGCAGGGGCGGGAAGGCCTCCGGCTGCAGCTGGCGAGCCAGCACGAGCGCAGCGGCGCGCCGGGCTCCGGGAGACGGAGAGGTCAGCGCCGCCCGCAGGGTGTCGTGCGCCGACTCCCCCAGCCGCAGGAGCCCGCGGCGCGCCGCGTCCACCAGCATGGGCTCGCGATCGCTGCGCAGCATCGACAGGAAGATCTCGGCAACGCTTGGGTCCTCCAGCTCCACGAGGCCCTCGGCGGAGGCCACGCGGTAGAGCCCGCTCGAGTCGGTCAGGCTCGTGAGCAGCACCTCGCGCGCCTCGTCCCCGCCCAGGCGACCCACCGCCCGCAGCGCAGCGTTGCGCACGGGCGGGCTGTCGAGGGCCGCGCGGACGAGCACCTCGTCTCGCAGGGCGACGAGCCGAGCCCCCCCCACCGCATCCAGGGCGGCGATCTCGACGAGCTCCTCCTCGTCATCGAGCAGGGCCTCGAGCAGGGTCATGTCCTCCTCTGCCGCGCGGCGCGCCAGGGCCGTGGCCGCCACGGCCCGCAGGAGAGGACGCGCCCCGGCGGCAGCCTCGCGCTCGCGCGCCGCGCCCCCCGTGCGCAGCAGGCGCGCGAGGGCCTCCACCGCATCCACGCCGTAGCGGTCGTGCAGGAGGTCGATGAGCTCCTCGCGCAGCTCGGCCTGCAGGCTGGCGGCCTCGAGCCCCGCGGCGATCCCGGACGCGCGCTCGACCAGCGCGACCAGGCGGCGGCAGCGCGGCCCGAAGAAGGGCTCGTCGCGCACGCAGTCGGTCAGGGAAGCGACGTCGGTCAGGGTCAGCACGGCCTGCACCTCGGGCCGCTCGAGCTCGGCGATCCCGAGCTCGCGCTCGTCGTAGTCGAGGGGACGCATCCACGCCAGCACGAGGTCCGCCAGCAGGCGCGCGCGCTCAGCCGGGTCCGCGGCCTCGGCGAAGCGGCTCCCCTGCGCCAGCACGAGGGCCTGGCGCGTGCCGTGGTCGATGGGGTGCGCGAAGCGCTGCCAGCGCGCCCGCTCCCGCAGGCTGTCGCCGGTGGCGTAGAGAGGCCCGAACCAGGGCGGCTCGGTTCCAGGGGAGAAGGTGAACCCCTTCACCTGCCGCCCGATGACGACCTCGAGGCCTCGGGCGCGCTCGCTCGCGCCGCCGCGAACGCCAGGCAGCAGGTCGGCCTCGAAGAGGTCGGCCGCGCGCAGGCTCTCGAGCAGGTCGAGGGCCTCCTGGGGCGCGAGGTAGAAGGGCTCGCCGCCGCCGTCCGGACGGCCGCGCTCGAGCCAGGCCGGGCCCAGCAGCACGAAGCGCTCGCCGCGGGTGCGATCGAACAGTTCGACCCGCAGCTCGGGCGCGTCGCTCGGCTGGGCGCGCAGCACCGCGCGCGTGGCGCGGAAGTCCCGCGCGTTCTCCGCCCACCAGTCCGCCCACAGGCGCGCGGTGGGGCCGAGGCTCTGGCTGCTGATGAGCTGCAGGCGGCGCACGACCGGGGCGGTGAGGGCCTCGCGCTCCTCGAAGTAGGCGCGCCCCGCCAGGACATCCATCAGCAGCCCCGGCACGGTCGAGTCCAGCCAGGAGGTGCTCAGGGGGTCGTCGCTGCGGAAGCCGATCCCCGCGAGCGCGAGGGCGCAGGTGGACGCCACGAACGGGTCCTGGGAGTTCGCCCCCTTGAGCAGGGCCTCGGAGTGCCCCGGGCCGAGGATCGGCAGGAGCCGCGCGTCCTCGCGCTCGACGAGGGCAAGCAGGGCGAAGGCCGCCGGACGCAGGATCCAGCGCTCGCCGAAGGCCCGCTCGAGGAGCATGGGCTCGATGCTCGGGTCGGGGTGCCGCGCCAGGAAGTCGACCACCCGCGCAGCCACCTTCGAGCGCGCGTCGTCCAGGTGCTCCATGAGGACCGGGATCGCCTGGGCCGAGCCCGTCGAGGCCACCAGGTCCACGGCCCGGAAGCGCGCGTCGGCGCTGCGGGACTCGAGGGCAGCCGCGAGGAGCGGGATCCACTCCGGCCGCGGCTCGTCCGCGAGCAGCCGATG